>PBXH01000010.1 GCA_002727535.1 Gammaproteobacteria bacterium
CATGCTGCAAAATCTTTAGGCTTTAAAGTGCTTGATTTTTCTCCTGCCAGCTCTTCTATAAAAAAAGGAGAAACCTTAGAAGATACTATTAAAACATTGCTAGCTTTAAAGGTTGATGGATTTATTATTAGGCATCCTGAAGACAAGATTTCATTAAAAATTGAAAAATTATTGCCTGATAACATATTTTTCATTAACGCAGGTGACGGTAGTTATGCTCATCCATCTCAAGCTTTACTCGATGTCTATACCATGAAAGAAAAATGTGAAGATTTCAGCAAATTAAAAGTTGCAGCTATTGGCGATATTAAACATTGTCGTATTATTGGATCACAAATGACTCTCTTAAATAGACTTGGATGCACAGATATTCAATTTTATGGACCAAAAGAGTTACTGGATGATAATTTATCTCCATCATTTAGTGAGATCACAGACGGATGCATGGAAGATAGAGACATCCTCTATGTAATAAGAGTTAAGCATGAAAGATTAAAAGACAATGAGAATATAAATATGGAAGCTTTTAAGTCGACATATCAAATTAACGAATCTTTTATTGAAAAAACTAAATTTACTGGTTCAATCATGCACCCTGGACCAATTAATATTGATTTAGAGATTTCTGATGCTGTTGCCACATCAGAAAAATCACTTATTTCTACACAAGTAGAAAATGGGCTCTATATTAGAGCGGCATTATTAGGTCTTATTTCTTAAAGCTTTCCAGCAATAAAATCATTAATTAAAACTGCTAGTTCAGGACCAGCATCTTCTTGGATAAAATGTCCCGCATTTTTTATATCTTCAACAACAGTAGGATTAGGTAGTCTTTCTTCAAACTCCTTTTTTAGTCGATAAGTAGTCCTTTCATTCTCACCAAACGCTACTAAAAATGGTTTATCCCACTTTTCAAAAACATCAATCCAATATTGTTCATTGACAGCCAATTCATCTACAGCAAATGATGCAAAAGTATTGGCTCCTGCCTTATATTCCGGTGAAGGGTAAGGGGCTTCATAAGCTTTTATCATGTCATCAGTTATATTCTCTAGGCCGCCAAGATATTTCATAACACCAACAACATCAAGATCTTCAGCATANTAAGAATGTGCAATCCATTTAGAAAAAGTTGTCATTGTTTGTAAAGTTGAAGCTTCTCCTGGCTCCANATNTCNAGATTGAATTAATTNATTTNTTAANTCATCAAAAGAAGTTGGNGTATTGAGCCAAACATTAAAGTTCATAAAATTTNTAGCAAACCAAGCTTGAGGATTTGGCATTGATGGTAAGCCAGCATTNGAGACTATTACTCGTGCAAATCTATCAGGCATNTCTGCAACTANTCTAAAACCTATNGGCCCTCCCCAATCNTGACCCATTAAAGTTGCGTTATTTANATNAAGATTAATAAAAAGNTTCTTCATAAAATCTTTNTGAACAACATAGCTATAATCATCTTTCGAAATAAACTTGTCAGATTTACCAAAACCAACCATATCAGGCACTATTACTCTATGACCAGCTTCAGCAAGAATAGGAATCATGTCTCTGTAGAGATAGCTCCATGTTGGCAAGCCATGTAAGAGAATAATGGGATCTGCATCCTTCGGCCCTTCATCAAGATAATGAATTCTAAGTCCATCAATCATCATGTAATTAGGTTCAAAAGGATAATCTTTTAGATCTTCAAAATAAGAGTCTGGAGTTCTTAAAACACCAGGAGCTACTTCTTCAGCAGATATTTCAAAAACAAAACAGAATATGAGTATATTTCTTAATAAATTCTTCATTTCTTTATTGCTCTAGATCAATAGTCACTTCAGATCCATAAANTAANCTATCAAGATCATCTGATTGCAGCATNTCAGNAGTTAAATCAGTTTTGAACGTATTTTTATTTACATCTCTGATNATNGCACTATGNCTATTAACTAAAATTTGTTTNTGATTAATTAAGGAATTAGATAGATCGNTATCAATTTGAACTAGAATTTCTTTTGCATCACCTAAAATAACTACTTCTCTAATTAAGCCCGTTACTTTAGGCATCTTTACCTCTAAATTGTTCTCTGTAATCTTTAATCCTAACAATATCATCTTCGCTAATGATATTGCCTGCATCCAATAGGCCATCTAATGAAATAATTTCAAATACATCTATACCTTCTGATTTTAATTCTGCAGAAGCCATTAAATCTGATTTTTGACCTTTCTCTTGTCTATCTAGAGTTACAAGAACTCCGACAATTTCTACATCATAAGGTTTTAGTATTTCAAGTGCCTCTCTTATTGCTAAACCCGAAGATATTACATCATCAACTATTAGTACTCTGCCTTCTGGTTTTGCTCCTATGAGAGATCCTCCTTCACCATGATCCTTCACCTCTTTTCTATTAAAACAAACAGGTTTATTAAGTTTTGTTGCTAAGATTGACCCAAGCAATATACCTTTATATGCTGGCCCAAAAATCATATCGAATGAAATATCAGAATCCTTAATTTTATCTGCCATAACTTCAGCCAATTGATTTAGATGACCATGCTCTAAAAAAGATGCAGCATTAAAAAAATAAGGACTTTGTCTGCCAGATTTTAAGGTAAAGTCTCCAAGTTTGAATACGCCTGATTCAATCGCCAGTTTTAGAAATTTCTCTTGGTAGTCTTTCACCCGTTCTTAATTACTTCGTTTTGTAACACAAATAGATCTTTCAACCCATTTTCTGCTAGATCAACAAGATCTTTAAATTGCTCTTTACTAAAAGCGCTCTCTTCTCCTGTTCCTTGTACTTCTATTAATTCTAATTGTTCATTCATTACTATATTAACGTCGCATTGCGCATTACTATCTTCTTCATAATCTAAATCCAATAGCAGCTCATCTTTGCAAATTCCAACACTAATAGCAGCCACTAGATTGTTAATAGCATCTTCTTTGCCTATTTTTTGTAGAGCCTTATATAAGGCTACAGTTCCACCTGTTATGGATGCAGTTCTTGTGCCTCCATCTGCTTGAATTACATCACAATCGATTGTGATCGTGTATCCAATTAATTTATCTAGATCGACGGCTTGACGTAATGATCGCCCTATTAATCTTTGTATTTCCATAGTTCTGCCAGATTGTTTACCTCTATTTGCTTCTCTATTCATTCTTTCATTTGTAGATCTTGGAAGCATGCCATATTCAGCTGTTACCCAGCCTTTTTTATCATCTTGCATCCATCTTGGAGTTGCTTTATCTACACTTGCATTACAGATNACATGAGTATTGCCAAATTTNACCAACGCTGATCCTTCAGCATGTATATTAAAGTCTGGAATTATACTGACATCTCTTAGCTGATCATTACTGCGCTTATCTTTTCTTTGCATAGACTAATTTGTTGTTTACTATTATACATTCAAGGGGTAAATAGATGATAAGAAAATTACTAGTTATATTGCTGGCCTTGGTACTTTATGGATGTAGTGAAGAAGTTAGCATCTTCACTTCTGAAGCAGAGGGTTCAGTAACAAATTATGAAGAAGATTTACATGGAACTTATGCTTCAACATATGTTCCTCTTAGTTCTGAGAATGTTGTTATTAGAAATGCAACGATATTTGATGGAAACGGAAATAAATTTCAAAATTATGATGTCCATTTTTCAAATGGAGAAATACAGGCTATAGGTTCTGGGCTAATTGTCGATGGCGCAGATGAAATTGATGGAACTGGAAAGTTTGTTACTCCAGGCATAATAGATAACCACTCACATATGGGGGTNTATCCAGCTCCAGGTGTAAGAACTAGCAGTGATGGTAATGAAGCGACAAGCCCTGTAACTGCAGAAGTTTGGGCAGAGCACAGCGTCTGGTCTCAAGATCCGCAATATAAGCTTGCTTTAGCTGGTGGGATTACTACTTTTCATGTTTTGCCAGGCTCTGCAAATTTATTTGGAGGTAGAGGAGTTACACTAAAAAATGTTTCATCAAATACAGTGCCAGGCATGAAATTTCCTGATGCCCCTCATTCACTAAAAATGGCCTGTGGAGAGAANCCAAAAAGAGTTTATAGCTCTCGCGGACCATCAACGAGAATGGGTAATGTTGCAGGCTATAGAGAAGCATGGATAGGAGCAGAGAATCATAGAAAACGCCTTGAAAGAGATCCTGATCATCGGGACTTAAAAAACGAAACACTTGTTGGAGTTTTAGATGGAAAAATATTAGTTCACAACCATTGCTATAGAGCAGATGAGATGGCGACAATGATCAATATTTCAGAAGAATTTGGTTATAAAGTCTCAACCTTTCATCATGGCGTAGAAGCATATAAAATTGCAGACTTGCTTGCAGATGAAGGTGTCTGTGCCGCACTTTGGGCAGACTGGTGGGGCTTCAAACATGAGGCATATGATATGTCTATTGCAAACATTGCAATCGTTGACCAAGCCAGAGGTGGTACAGGATGTGCAATAGTTCACTCTGATAGCGCAAGCGGAATACAAAGATTAAATCAAGAAGCAGCTAAAGCCTTGGCAGCAGGAAGAAGGGCTGGTTTCGATATATCAGAAGGTCGGGCAATGACTTGGATAACTAAAAATCCAGCTAAGTCTTTAGGAATNTTAGATCAGACTGGAACTTTGGAGCAAGGNAAAGATGCTGATCTAGTTATTTGGAGCGGCAATCCATTTAGCGTTTATACAAAAGCTGAACAAGTATACATAGATGGTGCGTTAGCATTTGATAAAGCCAGCAACTTTATGCCGCACACAGATTTTGATTTAGGCATAAAAGAATGGGAGGACAAATAATGAAATTATTTAGATTATTGTTATTAATTCCTTTTATTATTTTTTCAGATGCAGATGATATGTATGTGATCAAAGGTGGAATGACATTCCTTCCTGATGGCAGTTTTGCCAAGAAAGATATTCTTATTGATGAAGGTCAAATTATTTTAGTTGAAGATAGTATTGGTGATGTTGGCGCAGAAAATATCATTAATGCTGAAGGCAAATATGTGACACCTGGATTAATTGTTTTTTCTTCTCTTGGTTTACTTGAAATAGGAGCATTACCTCAAACAAATGATGTATCTTCTGATATTTATAACGCTGGTTTTGATCCAAGCAAAGCATATAATCCTTTTTCTCAAGCAGTTAGACTGAATAGAGCAAAAGGAGTCTCATCAACTGTTCATGTACCAGGAGCATCAGGTTACTTCTCAGGATTATTAACTTACACAAAGATTAATGATGGTTATAAACAAAAGAAACAAGGACCGTTAGGCCTTGTAACTAGTTATGGNGAATCATATGGAGATTCTAGAGCAGCGCAGTTACATTTCATGGAAGATCTTTTTAATTATATGCGAACGAATAAAGATGATAATTATGCGGATATGACACAATTTATGATTGGCACAACTAATGAATATAAGTTCACTAAACGAGATATAAAAGCAATAAATAAAGTCTTAAATAGAGAAATGCCTTTAGCAGTTCGAGTTAGTAAAGCTACTGATATTCTTAATGTNCTTAAATTTGCAGATAATCAGCAAGTAGATCTAATTCTATGGGGAGCATCTGAAGCGCATATGGTAGCTGATGAGATNGCCAGAGCAGGAATACCTGTAATTTTAGATCCACTCGACAATATACCANGATCATTTGATTCCCTAAATGCTACTTATGAAAATGTTATTCGTCTTAATGAAGCAGGAGTTAAAATGGCATTTTATTATGCTCAAGGTGCTGGTGCACATAATGCATATCTTGCTACACAATCAGCAGGTAACGCTGTAGCCATGGGTTTAGATTATGGTATAGCGATGAAAGCAATTACATCTAATCCTGCAGATATATTTGGATTAGTTGGTGTAGGCTCTATAGCACCAGGCTTTGATGCTGATCTTGTAGTATGGGATGGAGATCCGTTAGAACTAATGTCTAATGTAGAAAACGTTTTAATAGATGGAGTAGATCAAGATCTATCAAATAGATACGAAGAGTTGACCGAAAGGTATACAAAAGAAAAAGAGTTGCCTAACTCTTATAGATCAAGAGAGTAATTCTTTTACAAAGGAACTGGCTTCAGACATTTCAGCATTGGGATGTCTGGATCTAAGTTCTTTCATAACATTACC
>PBXH01000011.1 GCA_002727535.1 Gammaproteobacteria bacterium
GAGTAAAACAGTAGATGTCTACTTTGCAAAGTTTGACAAAGTGGTATTTCACAAAAAAGGCACTCGGAAACACAGTCGTAGTAGGGGTTTCAGAGGTGGTGTTTTGTGCAACTATTGAGTGGGAATAAATAATGGATATAGAATCTGCATTTAGACATATCAAAAATTATAATATTAAGAAACTTAATTCTATTGATTTTAAAGATCCTTATCTAAAGTCTTATCCAAATTTATTGAATGCTTCAAAAAGCTTACTAGAAAACTTAAAAGAAGATTCAATTTTACCAATTTCTCATCTTGCCTATGCCTGGATGCCGACAATTCTTACCTACAATAAAGAAAATCTAGATATTGAGGTTTTCGAAAAAACTGTTTGTTCAGCAACTTCAGTAAAAAATCAGTATGATGCAATTGAATTACTCGATGTATTGCCTGAGACATCTCCTATAAATAATTCATGGATAGGCCTTAGTAAAGTGCTGCATTTCATCAATCCTGATTTATTTCCTATATGGGATAGTCGTGTTGCAGCATGCTTTGAAAAGTTTAATGCACAAGGGTATAACAAAAAAAATATTTATATGAATTACTGCCATTTTATCTTTCAGTATCTAGATTTTAAAAAAGTTCAGAGTGTTAAATCTATATATGAAAAAAAAGCTAATTATTCAATTTCTTCTATTAGAGCATTAGAGTTTTTGTTATTTAGTCTTGGTAGAGAAATTCTTAAAGAAAGAGCAGAAAAGAAGAAAATAAGCAAAAAATGAAAAAAGCAACAGATGTTTTTGGAGAATGGGCCAAAAAAGGTAAAGACGTGGGCATGGAAAAGACTCATGCAGCATCTGTTAACGAAATGATTGATTTTGTTTTAGAGGAAAGAGCAAATTCAGGCAAAAACTTTAGCTTTTTAGATCTTGGTTGTGGTAATGGGTGGGTAGTTCGTGATGTTGCTAAAAATAAATTATGTGATCGAGCAGTAGGAATTGACGGTGCAGAGCAAATGATAGCTAACGCCGAATCAAGAGGCGGTAACACTAAATATATTCTTGCAGATATCAATTCTTTTGAATCAGATGATAAATATGATGTGATCCATTCTATGGAAGTTCTGTATTACTTAGATGATCCTTCAGAAATTATAAAAAAGATTTCAGATTCATGGCTGAATAATAATGGTAGGCTGATTGTAGGCGTAGATCATTACTATGAAAATACTGACTCACACTCTTGGCAACAAAAAGTTGGCACTCGGATGTTGATGTTAAGAGAATCTGAGTGGATTAGTATTTTTGAAATGGCTGGATTGAACGAAGTTCAAAGCTGGCGCTCAGGCAAAGATAAAAATTGGGCAGGCACTTTGGTTATAACCGGAAAAAAATGAATATTTTTTATCTAAATAAAGATCCTAAGATTGCAGCTATTGAGCACAATGATAAACATTGTGTAAAGATGATTTTAGAGTATGCTCAAATGTTATCAACAGCACATAGAGAGCGTGATGGAGATGAAAGGGCAGATGATTTGTCTATGTATAAGAGAGCACACCTAAATCATCCCAGTACAGTTTGGACTAGAGAAAATGAGGCTCAGTACAAATGGTTGTACGAACTATTTGTAGCATTAGCAGATGAATATACTTATAGGTATGAAAAAAAACATTCTACAGATGTTTTGTTAAGGGATGCTTTAAAAACTCCGCCTAAAAATATACCCAAAGGTGAAGTTTTCAAACAACCACCTCAATGTATGCCTGATGAATATAAATGTGAAGATTCTGTAATTGCATATCAAAAATTCTATATGGGAGAAAAGGCTCACTTTAGTAAATGGAAGAAGAGAGATATTCCTCTATGGTATAAATAANATATGACAAAAAATTTTTTAATTTTAAGCATAAGTATTTTCATAACATTTTCTTTTATTAATGCAGATCGTGTTGATAAGTCTAAAAATAATTTACTAGGAGACATTCAAGTTCAAAATCTNTTTNCTGAATANCCACTATTNAAATTTCGATATGACAACTATGAAGTGANTGAGCAAATTAATTTATCTGATTTAGAAGATATAAGTGTTGTAATCATGTTTGGTACCTGGTGTCATGANAGTAAAAGNGAAGTNCCTAGAATGCTTCGAATTCTTGATTCAGCAGGAGTAGGNANAGAACAAATATCTTTAATTGGAGTCGANACCAACAAAGNAGAACCTAAAGGNCGNGAAAAACTCTATAACTTAAGAAATACTCCAACTTTAATANTTTTAAAAAATGGNNAAGAAGTAGGGCGCATTATAGAGCGCCCTAATGTNAGNCTTGAAGCTGATCTNATTNGTCTGACGACCAGGTCATCGGAANCTGTTGTTGAGGATTAAAAACNTCTGGNCCAATTGCTGGATAAGCATTAGCAGCAGCNGTTATTTCATCTTCACTTAAATATTCNCTNGGAATAAGTNTGAATACATCAAGNCCNCGNGCTATTTCAGTTCCNTAGATATAGCCTTTNTAGTAATAAGTTGACCAATAACCACCACTACTAAGNATATCNTCAAAAATTGGCCCTCTATCGAAGTAAGCAATTTCTACTGGATTAGCTGAATCAGTAAAATCCATTATAGATAATCCTCCTTGATACCAAGCTTGAACAAAAATATCGCGATTNGGTATCGGAATAATAGATCCATTATGNGCAACACAGTTTTCTGTTTCTAATTGNGGTGCTGGCATTTTGTAATGACTTTGGAATACAAGTTTATTGTCAACAATGTCATAGATAGCATCAGCTCCCCAAGTNAGAGGNTCCCAAGCACGACATCGAGCTCGACCACCGCCACCCCATTCATCTGTAAANATTANTTTAGTTCCATCGTTATTNAATGTAGCTGAATGCCAATAAGCAAAACCTACATCAGTNACTACATCCAATCTTTTTGGNTTGTANGGGTCAGTAATNTCAAAAAGAATACCATTACCAGAACATGCTCCTGCNGCTAGATTNGCTGAAGGAAATACAGTTATATCATGACANTGATCTGTACGTCTTGTNTCTTGNGTNTCATCTCCATGNTCACCNCCNCGCCATAATCCTGCAAGTGATCCTGTTTCNGGATCAGCAAAGACTGCTGGACTNCTTACAATTTTAGANTTAGCTGGATCAGCAATTGGAATTTCAATTACATCAATACGAAAAAGAGCTGTTCTNTGATCACCAGGTATATTACCNATNCATTGNTCTANNTCTTCTNNATCTCTAACACTTCCTGTGCCAGAGTTATAAACAATAATTTTTCCATCTGCAGTTGGTCCAGCGACNACTGAATGAGTATGAGAGCCACGACAAGTTTGAACAGCGCCCACTTGTTTTGGTCTNCTTAAATCAGAAATATCAAAAATTCTTATTCCTCTNAAACGTTCTGGACTTGCATCTTTACCAACNCCTCCAAGNCCACAATCAACACGGGAGCGTACNTGTTCAACAGACATAATCAAAATATCCCCAACCACTGATACATCTCCTTGACCACCAGGACANACAACNGAAGAAATAAGATTTGGGATNCCATTGTCATTNANTNTATANATATTGAAACCATGATAGCTTCCAGCTATTAGCACATCATCTCTAAAAGCCATATCTGTATTGGCAAAACTCAACATAGGAGAACGTAGTGCACTAGCATCTGCGACTGAAGTCTCTTCTTTTTCTTTCTTTTTTAAAGTTGTNTCTTCTGATCCTCTTGCTGCTGGATTACTTGGATCAAAAAAACCAGTTGGTTTTCTCAATGAAGTAATTAATTCCATATTTAGAATAGCTTCATCAGCAGTGAAAAGNCCTGGAGCAAGACCAGCGCGCGGATCATCTGAAAGANCTACAGCAATAGCATTCATTCTNTCAATCTCTACTCCTTGATCNTTAACTAAATCAGCTACAAATTCATTTAAAACAGGGTCATAAGTGGAACCAACAAAACCTTTTAGGTCNTTCACCATTTCTAAAGCACCATCATGGTGAGTAATCATAAGTTGCAAAAAGAGCCTATCGAAATCTGTGCTTTTTGAATTTCTGAGATCTTCTAATTGTTTTGGTGTTGCCATTCCAACCATATCTAAATGCATATGCATTCCATCCATNNCATGCATCATNCATTTCATTTAGGTCTGGCACACTTTCATTACGCGCCTTTAGCCAACTTTCCATGAAATTAATTTCATCNTCCTGAGACACATCAATACGAAGAGCTAAATCTAAAATAGTTTGATTATTTGTTCTTTTAGGNGCTAAAGCTGACATAACNATAGCTTGCTGATGGTGAACTATCATGCCNTGTAAAAAATTGACNTCAGCTTTTGTATAAGAAGAATCTGCAATTGCTGTTGCAGCTTCAGCATCTAGATTTTTAGATGATTCTCCTGGAGCTCCAGGTTGAATAATTGGAGCACTATTTTCTGCTGTAACTGAATGACTTATTAAGATCACAAAAAGAGTGATTATATGTAACGGAATATAAATAATTTTAAGCATCCGTAAATGTTATCATCTAAAGAAAAAAAATGAATAAATTTGAAAACTTACTAGCACTAGCGCCATTGGTTTACATTTTTCATCATACTGAAGAGCATATAATTTTTAACTTTAGGGAGTGGCGCCTAAAGTATTTTCTTGATAATAATTTTCTTTCTACAGAAGAGATGCTAATGAGACTGATTGGAGTATTCTTAATTATCTTATTTATTCATTTATCGACAAAAAATAGGCCAAGTGCACTTATAGCAATATTTTTTTTAATGGGATCACAGGTTGTTAACGCTGTATTCCATCTATTTTTTAGCTTTTATTACAATGACTTTAGTCCTGGAGCTATTACTGCAACATTACTCTATTTACCGTTAAATTATTTCATTATAAAAGCCGCATTTAATGAAGGTTTTCTCAGAAATAGAATTGAAGCTGTTATGCTTTTCTTCCTTGGTTGCGTTACTTTTGCACTTTTTGAAATGCTTGGACCCGAGGTTTTAGCTATTTCGACACTGTTTTGTGCTTTTTATTATGTTTATTCAGCGTATATAATGAAAACTAGGTAAAAATATGAAGAAATATAAAAATTTAAAAGAGTTTTACCCTTACTATCTTTCTGAACATGAAGGTAAAACTACAAAGTTATTTCATTTTATTGGTACTGCATTTTCTATTTTTTTCTTTGCTAGATTCTTCTTGACCTTGGAACCACTTAATATTCTTTACGCTATATTATCTGGCTATGGTTTTGCTTGGGTGAGTCATTTTTTTATTGAGAAAAATAAACCGGCAACTTTTACTTACCCTTTTTTTAGTCTATTGAGCGATTACATAATGTTTTGGGAAATCTTGCGTGGAAAGCATAAAATTTTCTGAATATTAACTATTAATTTAAATTTTTTTTAAGTTATACTGAAGCTGTGAAAATTTTACTAAAACTTTTATTAGTTTCTTTAATATTAAGCGGTTGTTCACTTTTTGTAGATGAATACCAAAGAGACCAAAGAAAGGTTATTAAGTATTTGCTAGAGGATTTGCCTTTACCTGANGATGCATCAATCGTTAAAGTCCCTACAGTCTTACTCGGAACTGGAGATGCAATATCAGGCAGAATAACCCTTATTTCACAATACAGTCCTGCTGAAAATCTAATATTTTATAGCAACAACACACCACAAACTGGTTGGACTTTAGTCTCATCTAAAGTCGGTAAGGAAATAACTATGGTTTATACAAAGAATGGTAGATTTGCAACCATAGTCATAACACAAAGAAACAGTTTGAGAGGTTTTGCTGAGGGTAATTGGGCAAGTGATTTAGTTATTTCTGTAGTACATCCAGACTCAATTTCTAATCCATCACCATTTAGGGACTTAGATTATCCAATTAATCCAGTGCCAGAGACGATTGTAGATTAATCGTTAGAAATAAAATCTAGATCTAAATCTAAAATTACAGGACAGTGATCAGATGGTTTTTCCATTGCCCTAACTTCATGATCTATCTCAGAAGTTATATATTTATTTTGTAGTTGCTCAGATAGCAGGAAATGATCAATTCTCAATCCTCTTTTAGGAACCTGATCAAAACCTCTAGAACGATAATCAAACCATGAACATTTTGTTGAATCAGGATTTTGTTCTCTCCATATGTCATTAAGTCCGAGTGAAGTTAATCTTTCATACCATTCCAATTCCTCAGGCAAGAAAGCTGTATGTCCCTGACTCAACCATCTTTTGATACCATCCTCATTCATGCCAATATCATTCCTATTTGGAGCTATATTAAAATCCCCGGTCAATATTATCTTTTCTAAAGAAGACATATGTTCTGTTATTCTTTTGTAATATCTTTCTTTATATGGAAATTTATCAATATGTTTTCTATTTTCTCCTTGGGGAAAATATGAATTGCAAACAGAGATAACACCTAAATTAGTTTTGTAATCGCACTGTATAAATCTTTTTTGTATCTCATCATCACCACCATTTAGACCCTTTTGGACATTGACTGGTTGTATCTTTGAAAAAGTTGCGACCCCATGAAAACCTTTCTGACCATAATTGAAATACAGATACCCTAATTCTTCTGGTATATGAGCAGGGAAGTCCTCATCGCTAACTTTGATTTCTTGGAGAGCAATAATATCTGGATCATATTTTATCTTTAACTCTTCTAATTGATGAGGTCTGGCTCGCAAACCATTAATATTAAAACTAATAATTCTTATCATGATTCTATTTCAATTAAATCTATTAAGATTTTTAATGATTGGTCTATTTCTGCATCAAGAACAAAATCATCGTTAATTTCACGCTCTAAATATTGTTCATAATTTTCAAAAATATCGTCTCCAGAAATCTCTCTCCCTAAATTGATTAATTTTAGGTTTCTTTTCTTATTATCTTCATAATTTAATTTCCTTTCCGATATCTTTAAACTTAAACTTTCTTTTTTGCTGTTTCTGTAATTTTTAAGCTCGTCCATTTTTGTGAAATATTCTGATTCTGCAAGCCTTTTTTCATGATTTGCAAGATATTTATCCATATTAAATTCATCATATGAGTAGTACCATGAATTTTCTATTTGAGAAGGTTTGATAGCATTTTCGTATCTATCTTCACCAAGTCCATCACTATTTATTAAAGATGGTATTTCTAGATTTGGTTTCACTCCAAAAATTTGTGTGGGCTTTCCTGTAACTCTGTAATACAAAGAATCTGTTATTTTTATCTGACCATTTTCAGTTTCTGTAAATCTTTGTACGCTACCTTTACCAAATGTTGTTTGACCAACAATTATCGCTCTATTGTAATCTTGCATTGCGCCTGCAAATATCTCAGAAGCTGAAGCTGAAAATTTATTTACCAAAACTATAAGAGGTTTATTCCAGGATCTATTTGATTTCCATGAATTATATATAACCACTTCTTTATCGGGACTTTTTATCTGAACAGTTGGACCATAGTTAATAAACAATCTTGTTAAAGAATCAGCTTCATGCAAGTATCCGCCTCCATTATTTCTTAGATCTATTATTAGTCCTTCAATACCTTCAAACCTAAAATCTCTTAAAAATTTTTGAACATCATTAGTGGCACTTTTACAGGCGTAATTATTCAATTCAAAACATTTAGCGTCACTATAGAAAGAGGGCACTTTAATGTAACCTAGTTTTTTGCCATCAAATTCTAAAATTTCCTTCGAAGCATCACTCTCTTCAAGCGATACTTTGCCTCTTTCTAATTCAATAATATTTCTACCATCTTCATTTTCTATTTCTAGTTTAATTATTGTGCCTTCTTCGCCTCTAATTCTTTCTACTATGTCATCTAACCTCCATCCAATGACATTAATCAATTTTCCTTGTTTACCTTCACCTACTTTAATAATCTTATCTCCTACTTTTATTTTTTGAGAATTTATAGCAGGACCACCAGGCATTAATTCTTCTATTTTGGCCTTTTCATTTTCATAACTAAGAATTGCACCTATGCCTTCAAAACTTAAATTCATTCTTAAATTCCAATTTTCTAAATCTCTTCTAGAAAAATATGAAGAATGAGGGTCAAACAAAGACAAAAAGTTATTTGCTAGCAATCCAAACTTATCTGACTCTCTTAATTTTTTTAAAGATGAAGCTCTATCAGAATAAGATTGTGACAATTCTTTAATTGCTTCCTCATAAGATTTCTCTTCAAGCATCTGAGCAATAATCTCATTTTTAAGATATTTTCTTTGATAATCATTTTTTTCATCTTTGTTAATGAAATAGCTATCTCTAGAATTAAGAAAAATATACTCATCTTTATTGAGATCAAAACTATATGATTTCAGGAGTTTCATTCTATAAGAAATTGATTCATTGAATCTTTGATAAAATTTTTCAACACTTTTTCTAAAAATTAGATATTCATTTGTGCTAACTTCTGTGTTCATGATCTCATTTATGTCATCTTGAATAAAAACAGTTTTTTGAGGGTCTAGTTTTTCTAAGAACTCAGATATAAAGGCATCATTTAGGTAATTAGATTTATTAAATTCTAATATGGAAGATTGATTAAATTCTTTGATGATTGAATCAAACTCTTTAGAGTAGTCGATATTTGATTCCGTGTTCTCATTGGAGCATCCAAATAAGAAAAATAAAAGTAAAAGCTTAGAAAACTGATTTGATACCATATCTCGCTTTTTGATTTTCAATAATCTGATCTTTTTCTACCCAAATTTCTTCAAGAAAATTTCTTAACTCTTCTCTTGCATTATTATCGGTAGCATAATCTCTGTTTATAAGATTCTCAGGTATTTGATAGGTATTTATGGTTACACTTGCTTCTTTCATATCCCCACAAAGAAAACTCCAGAAAGATCTTTTATCTGTTTTATATACAAGAGTTATATCAGTTACCTGCTTGATGTAAGGCATTACTTCAAGTGTATAGCCCATTCCCCCTATTTTTGGAGGCATCAAATTATGAAATTTACTTTTTGAATTATCGTATTTGATTTTATCTATTCTTGTTCCCTCAATGAAACCACAAACATTTGTAGGATAAAGTTCATACATTTTACATGCACGAATTGTTGATTCTTTGTCTGTTTTTGCCAGTTCAGGGTTTGCTCTTATTTGTTCTTTAGTTCGCCTTACCACAAATGGCATAGCAAGGCCTATATTTGCTGCCCAAGTAATGGGAAGCCACCATAATTCTGCTTTCATAAATATTTTAGGCACGCCCATTTTGTAGTTAGTGAAATAAAGAAATAGAAATATATCAGCCCAACTCAGATGATTTATAGTTGTAAACTGCCATATACCTTTTTTTAATTTGTCAGCACCATAAACTTTATATTTAGGTTTATGCATAAGATCTTGTATTGCTTTCCATGAAGCTAAAGTAAGCTCACCCAAAGAATCATTAATTTTTAGAATTAAAATTTGCAATGGCTTATATGGAATAAACCTAAAAAGTCCAATAGGTATCACTGCAATGATAACCAAGATAGCAGTTATAAGAATCAACAAAAAAGTTATTATTCCTCTTAGTGCTCTTATCATTTTATGCTCTGCCAAAGTTTTTCGAGTTCTTTTAAATCCATTTTATCTAAACTAGTCTCCATAGATTTAGCTTCATTTTCCATTTTTCTGAATCTATTCTCAAATTTTAAATTAGTTTTTCTAATAATATCTTCTGGCTCAAGATCGTAATACCCAGAAAGCCTAATTAAGGTAAACAATACGTCTCCAATTTCTTCAGCAATGCCTTCTTTATTCGATTTTGCATCTTCATCTTTTAATTCAGCAATCTCTTCATCAATTTTTTCTAAAATTTCCTTAGAATTACTCCAATCAAATCCTACTCTTGTTGCTCTCTTCTGAAGTTTTTTGGTTCTAGTTAAGCTTGGTAAATTTTTAGGCACATCATCCATCACTGAGTTTAAATATTTTTCTGATCTTTCCTCTGCTTTTATATCTTCCCAAATTCTTAAGCTATCTTTGGCATCTTTTACATTTCCATCATCAAAAACATGTGGATGTCTTCTAATTAGTTTTGAATTTATTTCTTCTATAACCTCTTCAAGAGTAAATAAATCTTTTTCTTTTGCCATTTCAGAATGAAAAATAATTTGAAATAAAAGATCTCCTAATTCAGCTTTTAAATCATCAAAATCCTCCCTTTCTATGGCATCCGCAACTTCATAAGACTCTTCGATAGCGCAGCTCGCAATTGACTTAAAATCTTGTTCTTTATCCCAAGGGCATCCTTTTTCTGGATCTCTTAATTTTCTGAAAGTGACTATAAGTTCCCTTAATTTACTATCTAATTTGTCCATAAATTTTTAAAATATTTGTTCAATGTTAAATTATAAAAGTATTTTAGTGGTTGCGTATGATTTAGAAAAATCAAAGAAAGCGCTCAATGACGTAGAAAAAATATTTAAAGAGAATTCTATTTCCTATGAAGTCTATGGGACACAAAAGAATGAAAGCTTTGATTTAATTCTAGTTATTGGGGGAGACGGATCAATGCTTTCAGCAGCTAAAGAGTTTTCATCTTTTAATTGCTCATTTTTAGGAATAAACCTAGGAAAGGTAGGTTTTATGGCGGATTTAGACTATGAAAATCTAGAAGTTGGACTAATGGAAGTGCTAACTGGTACTAATATTGTTGAAGAAAAGGAAGCTTTAGAATGCAACTATAACGGGAAGAAATACACAGCATTTAATGAAATAGTTCTTCATACTCAAAAAAGTTATAAATTAATGCAATTCGAAGTAAGGGTCGATGGAGACTTCGTTTATAGAAAAAGAGCGGATGGTTTGATTATCTCAACATCAAATGGTTCAACAGCTTATTCTCTATCAGCAGGAGGACCAATAATATCTCCATCTGTTAATGCATTTGTAATAACTTCTTTAAATCCATTGTCTTTATCAGCAAGGCCATTAATTATTTCAAGCGAATCAAAAATAGAGGTCACACTAACAAAAACACCACCTGAGACTCAAAGCTACATAATTATTGATGGGAATGAAGAGATTGAGGTTGAAGAGAGCTCAAGAGATTTTGTTGTAACAAAAAGTAAGCAAAGTTTCCGATTGCTGCATCCAAAAGATCATGATTTCTTTGAAACATGTCGTGATAAGCTTCATTGGAGCTTATCAAAAGATGAAAAATAGCTCTGTTTCACGACTTTCTGTATAATTCAGCACTATGTTAATAAAAAAAGTGGTAATTCCAGTTGCTGGTCTTGGTACAAGATTTTTGCCTGCAACTAAATCAACACCAAAAGAGATGTTGCCTGTAGTTGATAAGCCATTAATACAGTATGCAGTTGAAGAGGCTTCAAAAGCTGGGATAGAAGAGTTTATTTTTATCACACATCACTCAAAATCAAGCATAAAAAAACATTTTGAAGAAGATAGCGATCTTTTTAATAAGCTCATGGAAGATGGCAAAGAAGATCTAGCATCAACAATAAAAAACATAGGTGGATCAGAAGCTAAATTTACATATATAGAACAGGGCGAGCCAAAAGGGCTAGGCCATGCAATTAGTTGTGCAAAAGATGCTATAGATGAAGATGAGTGGTTTTTTGTAATACTTCCTGATGATTTATTCATGACTAAGGGAGCGAATGTAACGGAACAAATGATTGATATTGCAAAATCTGAGAATAGACAAGTATTAGCTCTACAGAAAATCGAGAATGAAGAAATCTCAAAATATGGCGTAATCTCACCCACATCAACCAATGGAAAAATATCAACTATTGATGGCATTGTTGAAAAGCCAGATTATGCTGATGCGCCATCTAATTTAGCATCAATTGGAAGATATCTATTCAAGCAAACTATTTTTAATCATATCGATAATGACAATCCAGGAAAAAATGGAGAGGTACAGATAACAGACGCTATATTAAGTGATATTGAAAATTTTATTGGATATGAATTTGATGGTTTACGTTTTGATTGCGGCAGTAAATCTGGTTACTTGAAAGCTAATATCGAATTTGGCCTAGCTGACGAAGAATTAAGTGTTGAATTAAGATCATTCATAGAGGAAAAGAAAAATTTATAAGTTTTTTCGAAGATTAATATTTATTCTGCCGCCTGAATTTGCGCAAAAGCTTTCTCTCTTCTATCTAAAAATATTTTCATTCCTTTATAAATTTTCTCAAGAATCAAAAGAAATAAAAGGTTTAAAAGTTAAGAATAGGCTTGGTTTAGCCGCTGGCCTTGATAAAAATGGAGAGTTAATTAAAGAAATGGACAACGTAGGTTTTGGTTTTATAGAAATTGGAACGATTACACCTAAACCTCAGTACGGAAATCCTAAACCCAGATTAAAAAGATTAGTGAATCAAGAATCTCTATTAAATAGTTTAGGTTTCAATAATGATGGTGTTGAAAAAATAAAGAATAGATTAGAAAAATTAAATCATAGTTGCACTTTAGGGATAAATATTGGCCCAAACAAATCAACACCAGCAGATAAATTTCATGAAGATTATTCAATTTGTATGAGATCTTTGGCAAAGTATGCAGATTATGTGGCTATAAATATTTCTTCTCCAAATACCCCGGAGCTGAGAGATTTACATAAAAAAGAAAANATAGAAAAAGTCATAAGNGTAGTTCTTGAAGAGCGCGATAATACAAATAACAAACCAAAAATTTTNATAAAATTATCTCCAGATGAAGATAATCAGACATATTNAGATCTAATAGAACTGATTAATTTTTCAAAAATTGATGGAGTGATAGTTTCAAATACATCCAACAATCAAGAACTGAAAAATGAACTAAATGTTGGTAGTTTGCCAGGCGGTATTTCAGGTTTAGCGATACAAAATAAATCAAATGAACTTCTAAAGTTCGTTAAAAAAAATCTTAACGAAGAAAAAATACTTGTTGCAGTGGGTGGTGTTTTTGATGTAGATTCTTATAACGAAAAAATTGAAATGGGTGCAGATCTGGTCCAAATGTATACTGGATTAGTCTATCAAGGCCCTAATCAGGTTAGAAGAATTGTAAAAAATGACAGATAAATCTCTAGTAATAGTCGAGTCTCCAGCAAAAGCAAAAACTATTAGTAAATATCTTGGCAAGGAATATATTGTTAAATCAAGCGTAGGCCATATACGAAAATTACCTAAAGGTGAAAAAGCTATTAATCGAAAAGATTGGGGTATTTCATATGAGATTGATCCAAAGAAATCTAAAGTAGTTAAAGAGCTAAAGAGTGCCGCTAAAGGTGTAGAAGATATTTTTCTTGCAACTGACTTGGATAGAGAAGGTGAAGCAATTGCTTGGCATCTAAAAGAAGTTTTAGGAAAAAAACATAACTATATTAGAGTCCGTTTCAATGAGATTACAAAAACAGCTATCAAAAATGCTTTTGATAACCCTAGTGAGTTAAATGAAGAACTTATTAATGCCCAAAAAGCTAGAAGAATTTTAGATAGGGTAGTTGGGTATGATCTATCAGGAATTTTATGGAAAAAGATTGGAAGTTACGGAAAGTTATCAGCTGGAAGAGTTCAATCCGTAGCTGTACGCTTGGTGGTTGAAAGAGAGATAGATATAAAAGCATTTACTCCACAAGAATATTGGGAAATTGAAATTGAAATTAAGCATGATGATAGAAATGTAAGATTTAAATTAAATACAAAGAAATCAGATGTAGAAATAAAAAATGAAAGTGAAGCTCTAGAATTAGCAAAAAGTCTTCAAGATGCAGATCTAGAGATAATAGAAAATGAAAAAAAGAAGAGAAAAGTTGCTGTAAGGCCTCCATTTATAACATCGACAATGCAACAAACGGCAAGTTCATTTCTTGGTTTTAGTCTTAAAAAGACCAATAAGTTAGCACAGGACCTTTATTCTGGAGGTTACATTACATATATCAGAACTGATTCGCCAAATATAAGTGTCCTTGCACAGAATAATTGTAAACAATATTTACTTGATACTTATAGCGAAGCCTACAGCACTCCCAGAAATTTTACTTCTAAGTCATCAAATTCTCAGGAAGCTCATGAAGCTATTCGACCAACAGATGTAACTTTTAAAACCGAGGAACTTTCATTATCTGAAGATCATAAAAAACTTTATAAGTTGATATGGGGTAGATTTGTTGCGTCTCAAATGCCACAACCAGAGTTGAGCGTAAATAGCATTAAGGGAAAAATTGAAAAAAATATTTTTGAAACTTCATTAAGCAGTATAAGTTTTGATGGATTTTATAAAGTAATGCCACCAAGCAAATCCAGTGGTTATGTTGATTATGAATTATCAGGATTAGATGTAGGTATAAATAAAAAAATAGAGCTAGTCGATAAATCGCAACATTTTACTAAACCACCTTCAAGGTATTCAGAAGCTAGTTTAGTTAAAGAATTAGAAAAGAGAGGCATAGGTAGACCTTCAACGTATCAAGAAACAATTACAACTATCCAGGATAGAGGCTATGTCAGGAGCGAGAATAAAAGATTATATGCCACCAAAATAGCTAATCTTGTTACAGATCGATTACAAGATTCTTTCAAAAATATCATGGATTATGGTTTCACAGCAGAAATGGAAAAAAATCTTGATAAAGTCGCTGAAGGAAAAGAGGATTGGAAAAAACTGCTTGAAGATTTCAATAAAGTTTTTGAAGAAGCAAAAGATAAGGCAGATGGATCTATGAAAAGAAATGCTCCAATAGATACTAATGTTGAATGTCTTTCATGTGGGGCAAATAGACACATGCATCTAAGAACTAATCATAATGGTCAATTTTTAGGGTGTGAAGGATATTTGCTTGAAGGAGATGAGCAATGTAAAAATACTAATTCTCTTATATCTGTTGATCTTTTCTCAGATGATGACGACAAAGAAGCAGAAAGCATATTTAACAAAACTAAATGTGATTTGTGCGGCTCGACAATGGACGGCTTCATAATAGATGAAAATAGAAAACTACAAATTTGTGCAAATTCTCCAATTTGTTCTGGAACTAAACTTGAGAAAGGCAAATTTATTAAGCCTAATAATGGAGATGAAGAATTAATTGATTGCCATAAATGTGATTCAAAAATGGAGCTTAAGCTCGGAAGGTTTGGAAAATACTTCAGTTGTCAGGATAGTGAATGTAGTGCAACTAGACAAATTATGAAAAATGGAGAACTGAAACCAATTTTCATGGATCCAATTAAATTAGAAGACATCAAATGTCAAAAATGTGATGATTTCTACTTATTGAGAGATAGCTTAAAAGGTCTATTTTTAGCAGCTTCACAATTTCCAAAAAATAGAGAAACAAGAGCACCTTTAGTTAAAGAGATACTTGGTGCAGCAGATCAATTGCCTGAAAAATACAAGATTTTTTCAACTGCACCTGCTACGGATCCAGAAGGTGATGATCTTGTAATTAGATTCAATAGAAAAGATGGCAGCCATTATCTTTCTTCAGAACTAAATGGTAAGAAAAAGAAGTGGATTTATGTCTATGAAGGTGATTCATGGAAAGAAAAGCCAAGAAGTTAATAAAAAGACTTTAATAATTTCAAAAAGAACCTAATATAAAAATATGTCTAAATATTTAGAGCTTGTCGAAATATCAGAAGGTGTTGTAGTTCTAAGACGTTCTGATCTGAAAGATGCACCTTTAGTTAAAATTGAATTTTCAACTGAGGTAAAATCACTTTTAAATGGAATGGAATTTGATGTCGCGAAAGAAATGATCAAAACAGGCATTGAAACTTTAAACAGTGATATTGATGTAGATTCTTTAGATGAAGATATTTTAGAAACTTTATTGACGAAAGATAATTCAAATAGAATAGTGCACTAAGCTAGATATTTTCTCTTAAGATTCCAATTGCTTTTCCTTCAACCGTAAAATTTGAACTTTCATCAACCAGAATATCGTCATAATTTTTATTCTCAGCAATTAGTCTTATACCTTTATTGTCTTTTTTGAATCTTTTAAGAGTTACTTCATCATCTAATCTTGCTACGATGATTTCACCATTTTGTGCATCTACTAATTTTTTAATTCCAACTAGGTCGTCATTTAGGATGCCAGCATCAATCATGCTATCTCCGCTAACTCTTAAGAAAAAATCTACATTTTTTGTTAGAGGATTGAAGGGTATATTTTTTTCAACATTTTCATAAGCAAGTATAGGAGTCCCTGCAGCGACTGTGCCAATAAGAGGAATACCAGAAGCCTCTTCAATTAATTTTATTCCTCTAGAAGATCCAGGCACTTTTTCTATAACACCTTTTTTTACAAGCGCTTTTATATGTGATTCTGCAGCATTTACAGATTTAAATCCTAAAATTTCCGCAATTTCTACCCTTGTAGGCGGATAACCGTTATTCTTTAAAGAGTCTTTAATTACATCAAAGACTTTGATCTGTTGAGCTGTAAGGTTTAACATATACTGTAATTATATACAGTAAACTTAAGAATATACAAATATTATGTCTATATTAAAAATTGGAATTAGTTCTAGAGCGCTTTTTGACCTTAATGAAGGCCATCAGATTTATAAAAAAAAGGGCATTGAAGAGTATGCAGACTACCAAAGAAAGCATGAAGACATTTCTTTAGATAAGGGCGTAGCCTTTTCTCTAGTTGAAAAACTACTAAAAATGAATAAACCAAAAGACAAGATTGTTGAAGTTATTTTATTATCAAGGAACAGCTCTGATACAGGATTAAGAATTTTTAATTCTATAGAAAAAAATAAATTAGACATTACAAGAGCTGTATTTTCTGGTGGTGAAAGTCCTTTTCCTTATGTAGATGCTTTAGATATAGATTTATTTTTATCAGCAGATGTAAATGATGTAAAAGTAGCTTTAGAACACAACATTGCAGCAGCTCATATATTCACTGAAAATTACCAACCTTCAAAAGGCAAGCAATTACGAATTGGTTTTGATGCTGATGCAGTTATTTTTTCTGATGAATCAGAAATTACTTTTAAAAAGAAAGGATTAAAGACTTATTTGAAAGAAGAGGGTAAATCAAAAAAACCTATAGCTCCAGGCCCTTTTAATAATTTTTTAAAAAAACTAAATATTATTCAGTCAAAATATTCTGCAGATAAATGTCCAATTAGAATAGCTCTAGTAACTGCGAGGGCTGCTCCAGCACATAAGAGAGTTATCAACACATTAAGAAAAGAAAACATAAGAATTGATGAGACATTCTTTCTAGGAGGCTTATCAAAAGGAAAATTTTTAAAAGGTTTTTCTGCCGACATATTCTTTGACGATCTTACAGAAAATTGTATTGAGGCAACTGAGCATGTATCTACTGGCCATGTACCATATGGGATAAATAATCCTAAATGAAAATACTTTGTAGCGATCTAGAAGGAACTTTGGCTCCTGAAATTTGGCAAGAGATAGGCAAAGAGTTCAAAATATCAGAGCTAGATCTTACTACTCGAGATATTCCAGATTTTGACAAACTAATGACCACAAGAATGTCAGCACTTCAAAAAAAGAGAATTAGCTATGATGTCCTATTAAAATTCTTAGATGATATAGATCCATTTGATGGAGCTAAAGATTTCTTGGATTCACTAAAAAATCATTATCAAATAATTATTGTTTCAGATACTTTTTATGAATTGTGTATGCCAGTAATAAAAAAACTAGGCAATCATCCTATATTTTGTCATCACTTAAAAATTGATAATGGATTTATTGTCGATTATGAGAAACGACAAGAAGAACCTAAAAAGAATGTAGTAAAAGGATTGCAAAGCATGAATTTTGAATGTTTCTGTATAGGAGACTCTTACAATGACATACAGATGATAGATCAATCATCTGGAGCATTTATCTTTGC
>PBXH01000012.1 GCA_002727535.1 Gammaproteobacteria bacterium
TTTTCGGATTTGCTGTTTGCACTGGAGCAACAATCATAGAGTTTAATCCGAAAATGCTATCTTGATTAGTGAATTTTATTCGTGTTGAAAGGGATAGATTAGGCCTGTATTGATATTGAAGCCATGAATTTAACTCAATTTGGTCTCCATAAGACCAGTCTTTTTCACTTATTGTTTTCTTGTATCTTATTTGATTGGAAAATGTGGTTTTATCATTAATGCTTTTTGTATTTGTAACTCCTAGAACCAGCCTAGTTGCTTTATCACTTGTTTGCATTGCATAAGGTAAAACCATATTCATATAGGAACCCATAGGAGTAAGCACCTCACCTCTATGATTATTTGAGCCTATAGATTGCTGCAATGATATTTCACCGTGCCATTTTGAATTATCAAAATTTCCAACTGTAAATAATGCGCTAATTGTAACGTCTGATAGATCGCCTGTAGATGTATTAAAGTTTCCAATTAAATCTCTATCCATCATTGTCGAGTATGTTTCAAGCGACATGTCTTTAGATAGATATGTTCCCATAATCATGAAGGTTAAGTCTTTTGATGGGGCATACATTGCCTCAATCATTGTCATATTCATATCCATTTCTTTGGGAATTACAGAAAGATTATTAGGAGAAATCGCAACTTGATTGGGTCTCTGCAGAATATCTTGAACAGAGATAGATTCCCCTTCTAGTATGTTTCCACTCATGGACATCGATCCTTGTTTAATCGCAAACATCCATCCCATGTGGTGCATATTTCCAGTAACGCCTATAGGTGTGGAATGATGTTTCATTGCATGGTTCATAGTGTGATCCATTTCCATAGGCATATGATCTTCTTGGTCCTCTGAAAGCAGGGAAAGTGAAATACAAAAAATAAATGCTAAGAAAAATTTCATTTTTTTCGAAAAAACAAAATTATACCAGTAAGTGCTGTTAGAAGAGCAACAAATGAGAATAACTTTAATAAAATGTTGCTCATATTATCTCTTTCAACCCAATCCATTATGTGAAATCCCCACATAAGATCCCATATCCGCCATTGTTGTGACCTAATAGCGACAATTTCTGCAGTGTATGGATCTATATAAACATTAATTTCTTCGTTATTAGCATTGTTTGTTATTACTTTATACAAAGGAAGCTCACGCCCTCGGTATTCTGAGCCCGATTTAGCTTCCTTGATAAGCTCAATGCTAACTGGAATTAAAATAGTTTTATCTTCGATAATTGCAAATGCCGATTCATGTGAGATTTTCTCTTGATTTATAGAAGTGTCGTTTTCTTGAATTTGTTCTGGCTTGTAATACTGCTCGCCTCTAACATTCTCAATTTTATTAAAAGAAAAATAGATCCCTGATATTGTCCAGAGCAACAACTGCAATGAAACAGCAAGGCTTATATACTTATGAAAGTTTCTAATATTCACTTAATAAAATAATTAAATTTGCTTTATTTATTACGAGTAGCGCATGCATAGTTAAGCATAGTTTCATTTACGCTTCCTGGTGGTGCAGGCAGCCAAGGTAGATTATATTGATCGACATCTACTATGTTCGGATAACCCTTGAGTTCAAGTTCTGGGTAAGTGGTAAAGCTTACGATTTTCGTTTTATAGCTTACGCAATCTGCTTTCACTTGAATTAGTTGTGATTCGCCTACATCACTGATATTTTCTTTCCACCAAAAATAAATTAATCCATCAACCTCTCTGATGGCATCAGTATCAACGTAATAATCAGCATTTCCATCTGCTGTGGAGATTATATACTCCCATTCTTCCGTATGGGCTAGCCATGAAAAGAGCAGGATAAATGTTAGATATTTTGGCATTAGAATTGTCTTTTGTTCTCAAGCTCTGATTGTGCCTCTGCCTGTCTTTCTGCAGTCCTTTCTTCAGTAATCTCAACAAGTTCTGCAATGTTTGTTTGTCTGTCTTGGAAAGTTGTGGCGCTCAATATTATGCACTCTCCATAATGATTTTGGTCTAGATCAAAAGCATCATTGACTACATTAAGCTCATAAGATAGATCTATTCTATTAATTGTCATGGTATGGTTCAGTAAGTATAGATAGACCCACTCTAATACAACAGTCTCATCTTGCCAGTCTTCATTTTCAACGACAATGGAGTTTGATGAGGCCTTAAAACCCCCTGTATCTTCTACCATAAGATGTCTATATACCGTAGAACCTACTTGTTGATCAGACAAAATTAAGTCAACGGTATAAAAATGCTCTGGAAGTTCTAGGTCCGAGATAGAAGGATGCTTCTTTTCTTCTTCCCAGTAATCATTGAATATATCTTTTTCACCAAAATTACATTGTAGATAGGTGTCAGCTGAAACATTTATGCTAAAGATAATCAGCAAAGCTGGTAAGGCAAAACATCTCCTCATAAGTCACAGACGCTTTCCACAAGAAAGCCTACTATACTGCCTGATGTTGCTTCTACCCAATCTAAAGGTTCATATTCTCTATAGTTTGGTGTTCCTTTGGCCATATCTTCTGGATAGAAAATAATATTTAGGTCTTGGTACATTTTGCTGGAACAATTTATTTTGGAGTACATTTTTACTGACATAGTGCCATCATCAAGTGGCTCAACAAAGTCAAGTAGTTTCCATACATAAATATAGCCATCAAATTCTCTTAGCGATTCAGGGTCTAAGTACATATCCATACCTCCATCGCTCGCAGTAGAAGAAAGAACCCATTGATTAGCTTTTGCTTCGCTAGAGAAAAATAAGGCAAATATTGTTAAGAAAAGAAAATATTTCTTCATTAGTTGCAAACGTAGTTAACAACTTGTTCCATCATTGTGCCTGAGCCTGGTGATTCCCAGTCTAATGGTTCATATTCTAGAGTGTCTGCTTCTCCTTTGGCCATGTCTTCGGAATAAGCAACGAAATGCATGCTTTGATATGTGTTGCTGGAACAATTGAATTTGGTGTATACCTTCATGGACATAGTCCCCCATTGATTTGGTTCAAGGTAGTCAGTAAGTCTCCATACATATAGATAGCCTCCACCAAATCGTACAGAGTCGACGTCTACATAGATAGTCATACTATCATTCGCTGCTCTGGAAACCTCAACCCACTCTTCTGATTTTGCTTCATTAGCTAAAAAAAGAGTAAATAGAGTAAAGAAAAATATTTTTTTCATATAGTTTCAGGTTTTACTTTGAGCAGCAGCTGCATTTGCAGCAATTACAACAATCACACATAGGAGCATTATAAAATATTAATTTATGATTGCATAATCTTTAGATATTTTTTAAATCCACTGGTCATTTCTAACTGTAAAATCATTTGTTACATCTCCAGTATTGGTAACGCCCTTAGGCTCTATTATCATAATTTTAGCTTCCTTGTCTGCATAAGGTTTATGTTTTTTTCCTTTTGGAATAACAATCATTTCGCCTTCACTTAGTTCAACTGTCTGATCCTCAAACTCAATTCCCATCTTGCCTTCGATTACTAAAAAAGTTTCATCGGTGTCATCGTGTTTATGCCAAGTAAAATCGTTTTCAATTTTTACCAGTTTAAATTGATAGTCATTCATTTCTTCGATAACTTTTGGAGACCATTGGTCAGTGAATTTTTGAAATTTTGATTTTAAATTAATTTTTTTCATCTTAAAAACAGCCCAAAAAGAGAAGAAAGAATAAGAAGAAATACAAGGATTGAAATGCCTACTAAAATGCCTGCTAATGCAAACTTTGCAGTTAGCAATAAGATGTTTCTAAAAGGTAGATCTATCTCAGTAATACGGATATTGTCATCGGACATGGTTGTTGATTTCGACTGATTTAATCTTTTTCTCATTCTGGTTCTAATTTTTTCTACTTCTTTATTCATATTTTTATTCTGCTATATCAACTATCCAGATAGTTCTGTCTACACCATCATCATATGTGCGTATTTTTCTCACATCTACTAATTTTTCGTNTTTGGTGCAGTACTTAGTNATTGTTTCACCATTTTTNAGATTAAAAATATCTAAATAATCTTCATCGCTAAAATGATANNCCTTGAAATCGTGACTTATAATNTTTCCTCCGCTTATTGCTAAAGCAGTGCTAGCACAGCTTGTNATAANGAAAATAATTANGATTAATANTAGTTTTTTATTCAACNNCATCAGCTTCTTGGGTNTGCGANCCNACNTCTGCAGCNATGGAATTAGGNACAAGCATGGTCAGGGCGTAGTGAGCTATTT
This sequence comes from Gammaproteobacteria bacterium, assembly GCA_002727535.1. Classification (GTDB taxonomy): domain Bacteria; phylum Pseudomonadota; class Gammaproteobacteria; order Magnimaribacterales; family TMED112; genus TMED112. The sequence goes on from PBXH01000012.1 coordinate 4,227, forward strand.
TCCATTCGCCATTAATCAACTGAACAACACCTGTTCCTCTGCAGTGTCCTAACTTTTCATTGAAGAGGATCTCATCAAACCAACGCGTGTTGCCGTCTCCCTCCCAGTTACGTTCTACTACTGAGTAAGTCCATCCATGCCCATCTNCAAATGCCGGTTTGGCATAAGCTTTAAATTCCTCAATCGTCCAGCGCTCTGTTTTATCTGTTCCCAAAAAAATGGCGTCTGAAGTATAGCGAGCAAAGTAAGTCTGAAAATTTCCTTCATGTGCATCACGATGGAGCCCATCTAACAGATCATCAAGTTTTTGTTCAGCCCAGCCGCTAGGCGAAAGGATTAACAAAATAAACAGTATCAATTTTCTCATGCTCTTATTCTTTTTTTTGGATGTTATTTTTTCTTAAAATCTTTCGCACTTACCATGTGATATTCCTATTGAATCTGTAGTCCCATATGCTTCGGTCAGTACAAATTTAAAGTTTTCTGGGAAAATTTTAAAGCTTGCATTTGCAAAAGAGGAATAGCATGCCATATAGTTGTGCGTTTCACTTTTCGTGCAAAGTATTGGAGCATCAGAGAAATCGTAAAAAAAGATACCCTCAGAGAATAGAGTTTTTTCTTCAAAATTTATTGCTATAGTGAATCTTTCTTCTGTAAATTGTTGTTGTCTGTAGTTTTGCCCAGGCTCAAAACCATATGAATCTTCCGTGACGCAATACAAAATCTTTTCGGTGCTAAAAGCACTGAAACTAAAGACAAGCAGTAAGAATAGAAAACTTTTCATTTTATTTTCAGTCATAAATTATCTCCATAAATAATATAATTTTTAAATTCACGATACTCATTTATAAATCGTTTATTAAGTTATTAACACAGTTTCCAAAGGATTCGGTGCCTTTAACTAGGCCCATTTTTTCACAAATGTCTGGTATATAGTCATTTTCCATAAAGTAGCCATCATCGCGTCTTCCATCAGCAAAAGTGTAGGTACCTCGTCCGTGCCACATGTCATCTTTAAATTCACCCACGTATTGGTCTCCATCAGCAAAAGTGTAGGTACCTCGTCCGTGCCACATGCCATCTTTAAATTCACCCACGTATTGGTCTCCATCGGGGAAAGTTAAGGTGCCTTGTCCATTTGGACTGCCATCCTTATATGCGCCGACGTGTTTGGTTCCATTGGGAAAAATGAAAGTGCCTTGTCCGTGCAGCTGGCCATCCTTGAATTCGCCAATGTATTGGTTTCCATTGGCATAAGTGAAAGTGCCTTGTCCGTGTCCTTTGTCATCCTTATATTCACCCACGTATTTGTCTCCATTGTTAAAAGTGTAAGTGCCGAAACAGTTATCCCATCTTACTGAAGTTTCTGAAGGGCAATTAGGTAATGCGTAAACGCTGATTGAAATGAAGAAGGTGCTGAGAAGGATTAATTTTTTCATATTTTCATAGATTCTCTTTAAATGCTTCTGTTATTTTTTTTGCCGGACTAGCAAACATGGCATAGATATTGTCAACGTTACCAGTTGATTTTACTTTAACAGAAGTGCCCGCGCCCTCAGGAAGCAAGGTTATTTCAATGTACCCTACGACTGTGAGTGTTCTATATTTTGCACTTAATGTATATAGCGTTTTGTTAATCGAAACATCTTTAAACTTTCCCTTTTCCAGCGCAAGGTTGCAGCATGACAACATTTCATCTCTGTTTTTATCAACAGAGTAAGTTGTTTCGATGGATTTCCTTATCGGCATATTTTAATTCTACAGCAACATAGAATAATTAGCTCGGCTCTTTCTCATTGATTAATAATTATGTTTCACAAACACAATATAGCCAATATTGGCTCTGGAATATCTGAACCGTCTACATTTAATAACGCAGTTCCATATCGGCCGCTACCTTCTCTGAGGTACTTACCATCGAAGTTACAAAGTACATTGCCATAGCGACTGCTACCTTCTCTGATGTTTTTTCCATCATAATTTAACAAGACATTGCCGTAGCGACTGCTGCCTTCACGTAGATTTTTTCCGTCCCAATTATAAAGAACATTGCCGTAGCGACTGCTACCTTCACGTAGATTTTTTCCNTCNNAATTATAACANNACATTGCCNTAGCGACTGCTNCCTTCNCGTAGATNTTTTCCGTCCCAATTATAAAGAACATTGCCGTAGCGACTGCTGCCTTCTCTAATATCTTCAGAGAATAAACTGCATGAGAAAAAGAAAAAAAATAGAAGTTTAATTTTTATAAACATTGGTTTTTTGAACATAATATTATTCTCTTGGAGGAAGTCCTTTAATAAGTTGAATGGTTGCATTTGTTCCGCCTCTTCGGTGTTTGCTTAATTCTTGATAATCCACATCATTCCACCAATTATTCGCATCTTCTTCACTTGGAAAAGAAAATATAATTGCCCTTCCAGGCAATGGTTTTGGTCCTTCAAGCACTTCTGGGGAATCATCAAACGTAATAAATGTTCCATTGTGTTTTTTTAAAAGTGGGAAAAANCCTTTTTCATAAATTCTATATTCATCCGCGTCAATTATGGTTAAATTTACTACTACATATACACTAATATTTGTCATCTTCACTTCCTTTATTCCACAGTAACACTTTTCGCAAGGTTGCGAGGCTTATCTANATCGGTGCCTTTAAAGACTGCGGTATAGTACGCAATCAACTGCATTGGCACTACTGAGACAATCGGATTAAGNAGATCTAATGTTTTGGGAATTTTAATGTGGCCGCCATTTTTATCTATTTTCGTTCTGCCTAGTGGTCCTATAGTAATAACCTTGCCTTTTCGGGCTGCCACTTCCTCAATGTTTGAGGTAATTTTGTCTAAGTGTTCATTGTCTGGAGCTAAAGCTATTACTGGCATATTTTTNTCTATCAGTGCNAGTGGTCCATGCTTTAANTCNCCGCCNGGATANGCTTCNGCATGTATNTAAGATATTTCTTTNAGNTTAAGNGCTCCTTCTCTGGCAATAGGAAAATANAAACCACGGCCCAAAAATAATGCGCTGGTACGTTTAAACAATAATTTGGCCACTTTCTTGTATTCATCGGTCATCTTCAAAGTTTTCTCAATAAGTTTCGGCAGGTCTCTAAGCGCTGCGGCAATTTTTTTTCTTGCTGTTGGTAATTTGTTGTGCACTCTCATCAAAGTTAACAGCAATAAATTTAAACAAGCCAATTGAGTAACAAAAGCTTTGGTGGAGGCTACGCCAATTTCCGGCCCGGCTTTAGTTAATAAAGCATAGTCTGATTCTCTACACAAAGAGCTATTGGCAACATTACAAATAGTCAGAGTCACTGGGTTGCCAGATTTTTTTGCAAACTTTAAAGATGAAAGCGTGTCTGCTGTTTCCCCTGACTGAGAAATTGTTATTAATAGTGTTTTGTCGGTTTTGATGGGTTCCTGATACTGATATTCGCTACCATAATCAACACGACAATTTATACCTAAGAACTTATGAGACCAAAACTCAAATATCCTGCCTGCATGAAAACTTGTACCACAAGCAACGATCTGTATGTTTGAAATGTTTTTCATTTCCTTCTCAAAGCCGACACCAAAAATTCCTTCTTGGCTTTCATTTTTTGTAAGTCTGCCTTCAAGCGAGTCTTTAATAACCTCTGTCTGTTCAAAGATCTCTTTTTCCATAAAATGGCTGTAGCCTTTTAGGTCATTGGTGTAAGCGTTGGAGTCTACTTCCTGTGTTTTTAGTTTTGCTGCCACTCCAGAAGAAGAGGTCACCGCTATACGACCCTTATCAAGAATTGCTATTTGTCCGTCTTCCATAAATTTAAATTTATTTGTGATATTGGATAGGGCCATAATGTCGGAGGCAATAAATTGTTCGTCAAAGCCTTCGCCAATTACAAGCGGGCTTTGCTGCCTTACGCCAATTAGAGTGTCAGGACTATTCTTGTCTAGAATGCCGAGAGCATAAGCTCCTTTTAGTTTCGCTATCATGCTTATAACTGCTGAGTCTAAATCTTTGCCTTTTTCCATATAGAGCTGAATTAAGTGGACAATAGCTTCGGTGTCTGTTTGGGATGAAAACTTAAAACCTTCTGCCAACAACATTTCTTTGAGGGCTAAATGGTTTTCAATAATTCCATTGTGCACAACATAAATGTTGTTTTTCGAGCTATGTGGGTGTGCGTTCTTTTCTGAAGGAATGCCATGCGTTGCCCACCTGGTATGAGCAATTCCTATTTCTGCACTATTTTGGTCAAGGTTTAACTTGTCCGCAAGATCTTCTACTCTTCCTTCGTTTTTTACTAATGATATCTTTCCGTTGGCCTTGTACGCTACTCCCGCTGAGTCATATCCTCTATATTCAAGCCTTCTTAAACCCTCAACAAGTATAGGAAGAATATTTCTATTAGAAGTTCCGCCAACAATGCCGCACATTATTTCTTCTTCCTATTCTTTTTAATCTTTTGGCGTGAACGGCCAAAAGCCAAGGAATTTGAAGGAACATCAGAAGTGATAACAGAGCCTGCAGCAACGTATGATTTTTTACCTATTTCTAAAGGCGCAACCAAAGATGAGTTGGTACCAATGAATGTCTCGTCTCCAATTTTTGTTTCGTGTTTTTCTTTGCCGTCGTAATTACAAGTTATTGTCCCTGCTCCAATGTTCGCTTTCTTGCCAATTGTGGCATCACCAAGATAAGCATGATGGTTGGCCTTAGATCCTGCACCTATTGTCGACTTTTTAACCTCAACAAAGTTGCCTATTTTTGCTTTATTCGAAAGAACTGCTCCGTCTCTGAGGCGAGCAAAGGGACCTACTTCTGCATTTTTTGCTATCGAAGAGTTTTCAATTGAACAAAAATCTTTGACTACTGTTTCGTCACCAATTTTTGTATTGGACAAGACTGTATTTGAGCCAATGGAAACATTATTGCCTAGAGTCACTTCTCCTTTTAGGGTTACATTGTTACCAATCTTAACGTCTCGGCCTACTTTCAAAGGCCCCTCTACATAGCAAGTTGATTCATCTTTAAAAATAGCGCCTTTTCTTTTTGCTGAAGCTATATTTATAGACACCAAAGCTCTATAAAGATCGCCTAATTCTTGTTTATTGTTGGCTCCGAGTATTTCTTTTTCTTGGGCTTGTGTTGAGCCAATTTTTTGTTCCCTTGTGCTTGCATACTCAACTAAATCAGTAAGATAGTACTCGCCAGCAGCATTATTTCTTACAAGACTTTTCAAACCTTTCTGTAAAAATTCGTTGTCGGCAATCATTATTCCACTAAATATTTCATCAATTTCCTTTTCTTCTTTGCTTGCGTCTTGTTCTTCTCTAATGAGAAGGGGTTGGTCTAAAAACTCATCTCTTACAATTCGGCCATATCCTTTCGGGTTGTCTTTTTTCGATGTAAGAATAGAAAGACTCTTTCTATTTGACGATTTAATCAGTTTTTTTAATGTTGTCACTGAAACAAGCGGAACATCTGAGTACAGCACTATTGTTTTACCGCTTTCTGGAAGATACTGAGCAGCCTGTTGTACGGCGTGTCCTGTGCCAAGCCTTTCTTTCTGTTCGCAGAAAATATAGTCGCCAGGATTGTTTGCTAGCACATATTTTTTTACTTCGTCCTTTTTGTGCCCTGTAACCAATATTATTCTTTCCGGATCAAGCTTCATTGCTGTATCAAGTGAATATTGAATTAATGGTTTGTCAGCAAGCTCCACCAAAGGTTTTGGTTTTGTTGTTTTCATGCGCTTGCCTTGTCCGGCAGCAAGCAAAACTATACTTAGTCCCATTATCAGATTTTAATGGTTTTTTTTGGTACTTAAACTACTTTTTGAGTTTTATGTTCTTTTTAAGAGATTCAATCGCCCGTAATTGTGATAAAGATTGGCTAAGTTGAGTTGCCGCTTCAGCAAAATCTTTCTCATCNTTTTTATCTTTTAAGAGCTTTTCTGCTTCTTCTTTTGCTTTCAAAATTTTAGCTTCNTCGAGGTCNTCGGCTCTTTCTGCTGAATCAACCAGTATGGTTATGTTGTCTGGTTGCACTTCAGCAAAACCGCCATTTGTAAAAAAGACTTCTTCATTGTCGTCAGAAATCATTCTTACTGGTCCTGGCTTNAAAACGGCAAGNAAAGGTGAGTGTCCTTTAACGATGCCAAGCTGGCCCTCTTGACCATCCATGACAACCATCTTTGCTTGACCTTCAAATAAAGTCTTTTCTTGCGAAATAAAACTAATATTAATCACTTTTAACTGTTTTAGCTTTTTCTAAAACCTCTTCTATAGAACCAACCATATAAAATGCTTGCTCTGGCACATCATCATGAACCCCATCAAGAATCTCTTTGAATCCTTGAATNGTGTCTTTTACTGAAACGTATTTTCCTGGTGCGCCTGTAAAAACTTCTGCAACGAAGAAAGGTTGAGATAAAAATTTCTCAACTTTTCTTGCTCTTGAGACTGTATTTTTATCTTCATCAGATAGTTCGTCCATGCCNAGAATNGCAATAATGTCCTTAAGCTCCTTGTACCTTTGTAAAACACCCTGAACTCTTTGAGCNACCTCATAATGTTCTTGGCCCACAACGAGAGGATCTAATTGTCTTGAAGTTGAATCAAGCGGATCTACTGCAGGATATATCCCTANTTCCGCAATTCTTCTTGAAAGAACAACTGTAGCNTCTAAGTGCGCAAANGTTGTTGCAGGAGATGGGTCAGTTAAATCATCAGCAGGNACATAAACAGCTTGTATTGATGTAATTGAACCTGTTTTTGTTGAGGTAATTCTTTCTTGAAGCACCCCCATTTCTTCTGCAAGNGTTGGCTGATATCCTACAGCTGATGGCATTCTGCCGAGNANGGCTGACACTTCAACGCCGGCCAAGGTATATCTATAAATATTGTCTACGAAAAGTAAAACATCNCTTCCTTCGTCCCTGAATTTTTCGGCCATTGTTAGTCCTGTTAAAGCAACTCTAAGTCTGTTGCCTGGAGGTTCGTTCATCTGGCCATAAACAAGAGAAACTTTGTCTAAAACATTTGANTCTGTCATTTCATGATAAAAGTCATTCCCCTCTCTGGTTCTTTCTCCAACGCCGGCAAAAACTGAGTAGCCTGAATGCTCAATAGCTATATTTCTAATTAGCTCCATCATGTTAACCGTCTTACCAACACCAGCTCCTCCAAANAATCCAACTTTTCCACCTTTAGCAAACGGACAAACCAGATCAATAACCTTAATTCCTGTTTCTAAAATTTCATTTGAGTCAGAAAGGTCTACATACTCTGGCGGCTTTCTNTGTATAGGCATTCTTTCTTTGGTTTTTACTTCTCCCTTCATNTCTATTGGGTCGCCTAATACATTCATTATTCTTCCAAGAGTTGCTTCACCAACAGGNACACTAATTGGTGCTTTNGTGTTTTCGACGCCTAGCCCTCTTTTTAGTCCTTCTGTGGTTCCCATGGCCACTGTNCTTACAACCCCATCGCCAAGCTGTTGTTGTGTCTCTAGCACAAGATTGTTTTCACCAACAACCAAGGCATCATAAATATTCGGAATTTGGTCCTTATCGAATTCAACGTCGATTACAGCACCTATTATTTGTTTTATTACACCAGTTTCACTCATTATTTCTCCTTATATTGCTGCAGCGCCTCCAACTATCTCTGATAGTTCCTGCGTTATTGATGCTTGTCTTGCATTGTTATATAAAAGCTGAAGTTCTTTTATAATTTCTTCAGCATTTTCCGATGCATTTTTCATCGCAATCATTTTAGCTGCTTGTTCGCATGCATTATTTTCAATAACTGCTTGGTAAATTTGAGTTTCAATATACCTCTTTAGCAGCTTATCCAAAATTTCTTTTGAGCCGGGCTCATATATATAGTCCCATACAACTCCTTTTTCTTCTGTTTCGATAGANGAGATTGGAAGTAGTTTTTTTTCAAAAGGTTTTTGGCTCATTGTGTTTATAAATTCATTTCCATATAGATATACATTGCCTATGTTGCCTTCCTCAAAATCAGAAATAGCAATTTGAGCAGACCCTATCACGTCTTCTGCTGTAGGAATGTCTCCTAGTTTTGATGCGCTGCCCAAGACTTCTGCATTCTTTAGACGAGAAAATACATCTGTTGCTTTTTTCCCAAAAAGCAGAGCTTTTACCTTCCTTCCTTTCTTNTCTCTTTCCGCCATATTGTTTAAAGCCAACTTAAACAAGTTGCTGTTTAGTCCTCCACACAGACCCTTGTCTGTGCTAACGACTATATATATGTCTGTTTTCTGTTCTGTNGTCTTAAAGAAGGGGTGCTTATATTCTGAGCTTGCGCCAGCTAAATTATTTATNAGCTCAATAATTTTTTTAGAATAAGGCTTGCCTTTGCTCATNGCGTCTTGAGTTTTTTTCATTTTGCTTGAAGCAACAAGCTCCATTGCAGACGTAATTTTCTTTGTNTTTTGCACGCTGCCAATTTTTTTTCTAATTTCTTTAGTTTGTGCCATTTACCAAGATCCTTCTTTTATAAAGCCATCAAGAATTGTTTTGTATTTCTTCTCTAAATCGTCATTCCAGTCGCCAGTGCTGTTAACTTCTTCCCACACGTCTTTATGATTGGATTTGAAGTAGGTTCTCAAATTATCCTCAAAAGATTGCATTTTATCTTTTTCAATATTTGTTAAATATTTATTTTCAATTGCATACAAGACTATAGATATGCAGGCCACTGATCTTGGAGAGAATTGTTTTTGTTTCAANAGCTCTGTTATTCTTTGTCCGTTTTCAAGCTGTTCTCTTGTTGCGTCATCTAAGTCTGATGCAAACTGTGAGAATGATTCTAGTTCTCTAAATTGTGCAAGAGCTAACTTTACTCCNCCNCCAAGCTTTTTAATTATTTTTGTTTGGGCTGCTCCACCTACCCTAGAAACAGAAATACCAGGATTTATTGCTGGTCTAATTCCAGAATTAAATAGATCTGTTTCTAAAAATATCTGTCCGTCTGTAATGGAAATTACATTTGTTGGAATAAATGCTGAAACATCGCTTGCTTGAGTTTCAATAATTGGAAGGGCTGTTAGTGAGCCTGTTTTCCCCTTAACCTTGCCATTGGTAACTCTTTCTACATAATCGGCGTTAACTCTGGATGCTCTNTCCAAAAGNCTTGAATGNAAATAAAAGATGTCGCCAGGAAAAGCCTCTCGTCCTGGAGGTCTTTTGAGCAGCAAGGAAATTTGTCTGTATGCTACTGCGTGNTTAGATAAATCATCATAAATAATCAAAGCNTCTTCACCAATGTCTCTAAAATACTCNCCCATTGTGCATCCTGCATATGGTGCAAGAAACTGAAGTGATGCACTTTCAGCAGCTGTTGCTGAAACTACTATTGTGTTTTTCAGGGCGTCAGCTTCTTCTAGCTGTCTAACAACTGTCGCAACCGTTGACTGTTTTTGTCCTATTGCTACATAAACACATGTTATGTCAGAGTCTTTTTGATGAATAATGGTGTCTACAGCAATTGCTGTTTTTCCTGTTTGTCTGTCNCCAATAATTAGCTCTCTTTGTCCTCTGCCAATCGGAACCATCACATCAATTGACTTTAGTCCTGTTTGTACTGGNTGGTCTACAGACTGTCTATCAATAACGCCTGGGGCNACCACTTCTATAGGAGAGTTTTGGTTAGATTTAATTTCGCCTTTTCCATCAATAGGCCTTCCTAAAGAGTCTATAACTCTTCCTTTTAACCCTTCCCCTACAGGAACCTCTAAAATTCTTCCTGTGGTTTTAACTTTTTGCCCTTCCTTTATATGTCCTGCGTCACCAAGCACAACAGCACCAACAGAATCTGTTTCAAGGTTTAGAGCCAGGCCATATGTTCCTTCTCCAAAGTCTAATAGTTCGCCATACATTGCATCTTCTAATCCGTATATTTGTACAATGCCGTCTGCTGTAGACAGAACTTCGCCTACGTTTGCTTCTGTCGCGGCGCCTTTATAATCATCAATCTTCTTTTTAATGATGCTTGATATCTCTGATGGGTTTATTTTCGTAGTCATTTTTTCTCCTAGTTAATTAGGGCCTCCTTGAGCCCATTGAGCTTGTTATCAATACTTAAATCAATCTCATTGTCTTTATGTTTTAAGATAATCCCGCCTATTAAGGACTTGCTTACTTCATAGCTGATTGGTGTAGAGGGCCCTATGTTTGAGGCCACAAAAGCGTTTATTTGATTTTTGATCTCATCGTTTGGTTCTTTGTTGGTTGTAACCATTACGGGAATTTTATTTTGTCTTTTTGAGGCATAGCCAATAAAGTGATTAAATATTTCTGGCACTAGCTCAAAACGATTGTTCATGTTTAAAGCGCTAATTAGGCCTTTTAAGCTGTTGTCGCCTACCAGCTCAAGAGCAAGTTTAAGTTTGTCTTCTTTTCTTATAGTTTTATTTTTAAAAAAACTATGGAGGTCTGCCTTGGAATCGCTATTTACAATTTCTTGCGCAACATTAATTGCTGTTTCGATCTCGTCTTCTTTGAGTGTGTCAAAGAATCCTTTTGAATAGACTTCTAATAATTTATTCATTTCCTAAAGTCATTGAGGCTTTTATCAATTGTGTCTTGATGGTCACTAGAAGAAACTTCTTTCGATATAATCTTCTTTACTGCCGACATTACACTTGTTGAAAAGTCTTTTTCTAATGATTTTTTTGCATTAACCACTTCTTTTTCTATTTCCGCTTGAGCGGATCCCACAATCCTCTCTTTTTCTTCTGTCGCCTTGTTTTTTGATTCTTCCACAATCTTTTCAGATTGTGTTTTTGCGTTGTCCATTATCTGTTTTGCTTCTGATTTTGCTTGTGCAAGCATTTTTTTGCTTTCCTCTTCAGCCTCAACGATTTTTTTGGCGCTCGCCTCTGAATCCTTCAGGCCTTGCTCTATCTTTTTAGCCCTTTCTTCCATTGCGGCCAAAAGAGGTGGCCAAACAAATTTCCAACAAAACCAAACGAATAGCGCAAAGGCTATCATTTGTCCTAAAAGAGTCGCGTTTAAATTCATTTTTTATGCAACAAATAATAAATAAAAGGCCAAACCAACAGATATCATTGGTACAGCATCAACAAGACCAATACCTAAAAAGTATGTTGGTCTAAGTTGGTCTTCCAGTTCTGGTTGTCTTGCAATGGACTCAATAAGCTTTGAGCTTAAAACTCCTGCGCCTACTCCTGCTCCAATTGCAGCTAAACCAAACATTAATCCAGCACCGACATATTTTAATCCTAATGCTATTTCCATAATTACAACCTCCTTAATGTTGTTCAAATTTTTCGTGAGCCATATTCATATAGACCGTTGTTAGCATCATAAATATAAATGCTTGTAACACAACAATCAAAATATGAAATATAGCCCAAGCTAAACTAAGCATAGTTCCAAGAATTCCGACCATAATGCCAGAAAAAGTCAGTTGCCAAGCAACCATGCCTGCTATTAATAAAAATATCATTTCGCCAGCGTATAGGTTTCCATAAAGCCTTAAGGCTAGCGAAAGTGGTTTTGCCAACATATCAACCAGCTCAACAAAGAGGTTTGCTGGCAACATCCAAGGCCCAAATGGGTGTAGGGTAATCGATTTGATGAACCCCACAAGCCCTTTAGACCTAATACTAAAAAATAAATATAAACCGAAAACTGATAAAGCTAGAGCTGCTGTTAAATTAATGTCTGTTGTTGGAACAACCTTCAAGTATGGAACTCCTAANAGCTCTGCTGGATATGGAATTAAGTCCACAGGCACAAGATCCATTAAGTTCATTAAAAGGACCCAAACAAATATGGTCAGCGCCATTGGTGCGACAAGTGTATTCTTTGCCGACTTAAAAGTTCCTTTTACTGTTCCATCTATAAAATCTACCATCATCTCAACAAAGGTCTGCAGTTTTGTTGGTGTCTCCATTGAAAAATTCCTGGCTGCTCTGGCAAAAATAAACAGAAATATTGCTCCAAGTGTTATTGAAAAAAATAGTGTGTCAACATGAAAGGCCCAAAAGCCCATTTCAGCAACTTCTTCTGAGCTATAAGCAAAGGTCCATGTATCATTTTGCAAAACTTCAATAGTTCCGTCTTTGTTTACTCTCTCGTAGCCTTCAGGCAATTTTCCGTACACCAAATTCTGTAAATGGTGACTTAAATATTCTGAAAATGTACGTCCTGAACTGTCAGCTGCCATGGGTGTCGTAATTTTAATTTAATTTGGTCTTCGTTTATAGGTTTAAACAGAAATTTTCTCAATAATTCCATCTAATTCGTCGTATGAGTAATATTTTATTACCATTTTTCCTTTGCCGTTGGTGTCTTGAATGACAACTTTTGAGCCAAGCTTTGAGCTTAA
>PBXH01000013.1 GCA_002727535.1 Gammaproteobacteria bacterium
TGATAGCAATTACGGGGATGTGGTGGAATTGGTAGACACGCGTGACTCAAACTCACGTGCCGCAAGGCGTAACGGTTCAAGTCCGTTCATCCCTACCACCAAAAAAATTATAATTTTCTGAAGCTATTGCATGAACCTGCTTTTCACCATCCATAAAGATTATTTCTTTAGCATGCAACATTAGTCTTTTTGCTTTTGTTTGATTTTCTTTAAAAGAGTATTTTTCATCCCCTACTATGGGGTGACCTGCATCATAGCAATGAAATCTAATTTGATGTGTTCTCCCTGTGTAAGGTAAAGCTATTAGTCTTGTAAAATTTTCATATTTTTCAGTGATTGTAAATTTAGTCTTAGATTTCTTTCCTTTTTTAGATTTTCTAACTTTTCTTTCAGTTTCATTGGTTTTTTTTACTTCTAATTCACTTTCAATAACCTTTAAGTTCTCTGGCCATTCACCATGAACTACACATTCATACACTTTTTTTACTGATCTTTCTCTGAACTGTTTATGAATATCTCTTAGAGCGGACATTTTTTTTGCTATTACTAGACATCCACTAGTGCTTTTATCGATTCTGTGCGCCAAATTGAAGTTTTCAGAGTATTTGTATAGCTTTCTAACTATTTCTATAACACCAAAATTCAATCCAGATCCACCATGAACGGAATAATTAGGTGGCTTATTTATTACTACGAATCTATCTGATTCGTAAACTATCGACTCCTTTATCACTTCCAAATGCTGCTCAAGATTCGGCGACTCAGATAATTTTGCTTTTATTGTGAATTCTGGATATGAAATTTTATCTCCAACAGCTAATTTATAGTCTGCCTTAGATTTTTTTTGATTTACTTTGATTTTAGCTTTTCTAATAGAGCTATAAACTTTTGTTTTGGGAAGAGTTTTTTTAAATTTACTAAATAGAAAGTTATCTAATCGACGTCCCTCATCGTCCTCATTTACAAGAAAAAAATTAATTTTGACCATTTTGCTGTAGAATATATCCCCTAAGCTTACAACCGAAATAACAAAATATAAAAAGTAAGCAATAGAAAGGTAATAAAAAACAAAATGATAAGAACAATCAACTATAGATTAAAAAGTTTCAAATATATGAAAATTCCTGAAAAACTTCTGATTTAAATATTGTTCTTATCCTTTATTTATAAGGGATATAATGAAAAAAATACTAATTGATACAAATTCTATTAATGGCAAAAGAAGCGCATTGATAGATGGTGAAAAACTCATAGATTTTGATCTTGAGTTCGAAGGAAACAACTTCCAAAAAGGAAGTATTCATAAAGGAAAAATTACTAAAATTGAAGCAAGTCTAGAAGCTATTTTTGTAGAGCTAGGCTCTTCAAGACATGGTTTTTTACCTTTTAAAGAACTATCCCCTGAATATTTTGACCCTTCCAAATCTGGAATGGATAGATTCAAAATTAAAGAAGGTGAAGATATAGTTGTTCAAATTGAAAAAGAAGAAAGAGTTAATAAAGGTGCGGCTTTGTCCACTTATATTTCTTTAGCAAGCAGATTTATAGTTTTAATGACTAATCATCCAAGTGGTGGTGGAATTTCGAGAAGAATACATGGTGAAGAAAGAGATAAAGTAAAAAATCTGCTAGATTCACTGGAAACACCAAAAGGTATGAGTCTTATTATTCGTACTGCTGGTATAGATAAACAGATTGAACAACTTTCTTGGGATTTAGAATATTTAAAAAAACTTTGGGTTGAAGTTGAAATAGCAATCAAGTCATCAAAAGCAACTCAACTAATCTATGCAGACCAAAGTCTTATACAAAAAAACATAAGAGATTACTTTAAAGAAGATATTGGAGAATTGATTGTAGACAATACCGAAGATTTTGAAGCTGCAAAAACTTATGCAAACAAAATTATTCCTGATTTAGTCGATAAAATTAAACTTCATGATGAGGATGTTCCATTATTTGCAAGCTATGGAATTGAATCTCAAATTGAATCTGCCTTCTCAAGAGAAGTTAAGCTGCGTTCAGGTGGTTCATTGGTGATTGATTCAGGCGAAGCTTTAACTTCCATTGATATTAATTCAGCGAAATCAACAAAAGGTTCTGACATAGAAGAAACTGCACTAAAAACAAATCTAGAAGCTGCTGCTGAAATAGGCAGACAAGTTAAATTAAGAGATTTGGGTGGGTTAATAGTAATTGATTTTATAGATATGGAAGATCCAAAAAGTAATGAGAAGGTTGAAAAAGCTATGTATGCATCTACAAAGCTAGATCACGCAAGAATTCAGCTTGATAAAATATCAAGGTTTGGCTTAATGGAGATGTCACGACAAAGAATTAAGCCTGCCCTTAACGATTTGATGGGTAAAACAATATGGGTCAGATCTGTAGCTTCTATTTGTGAATCGATATTTCGTTTAATAACTGAAAAATCTATAAATAATAGATCTAGCATTCTGCTACTTAAAGTATCTCCTAATATTGCAAACGAATTATTGAACCGTTACAGAACTAATCTTGATGAAATAGAAAAGAAATTTTCAAATAAGATAATGACTTTTATTGATCCGTATAAACAGAATGATAGCTATACGATTGAAATAAAGAAAAATGCTTATTTTGATTATGAAAAAAATATGGAAGAATCTTCAAAAGCTTTTCAAAATCGAACAAGCTATAACTTAAAAGTTCCAAAGAAAAGAGCAAAAGCTATGGTTGAGGATGTTGAATTTAGAAATATGCCTAAATCTAGTTCAAACAAAAAAGGCTTTCTAGATTCATTATTTAGTTTCTTCAAGGGTGATGAAAAACCTAAAACAAAAAAATCTAGAAGCAGAAGATATAATTCTTCAAAATCAAGACCAAATGTTAGAAGAAATATGAAGTCTAAAAAGCCTAGAAATATTTCACGTAAACCAGCTGTAAATAATTCCCCTAAAGCAAAAACCGCGGTTAAGAATAATCCAAAAAAACAAAGCGGTAATGTTAAAAATATTGTTAAAAAAGTCGATGAGAAGGTTATCGATGACAATATAGGAAATAGGATAGAACCAACTAAAAAGCCGGCTAAAAAGCCAATTAGAAGAGCTAAAAATGACCCTAGGTCAGGGAATCAATAGCTCTTTTAATTAATAAGTTAGATAGAGATGGTTCTGGGGGTATCGTAGGCAAATCATTAGGTTTGAACCATGATGCCTCCAAAATTTCTTTTTCATCTATGTGAACATCTTTTGATATAGCTTCTGCCTGAAATGCCATCATTAGTTGGTTTGGAAATGGCCAGGATTGGCTTCCAACATAATTAATATTTTTTATTCGAAGCCCCACTTCTTCAAATACTTCCCTTTCAACACACTCCTCTAAAGTCTCTCCTAAGTCAACAAAACCAGCTATTGCGGTATATAGAGTTCTTATTTCGCTATTATGTCTAACCAACAAGATCTCATTACCATGTGTTAACAATACTAAAATGCAGGGTGACATCTTTGGAAAATACTCTCTAGGGCATTTATCACAAAATTTAGATAAATCATCGCGAACTTCACTTAATTTATTACCTGTTCTTGAACAATAATTTTGTTTATGTATCCAATCAAATAATTGAAAGGCTCTACTTACTATCATTAAGGACTCTTCATTTAGATATGGATATAAGTCCCTTTTGCTTAAATAGATTTGGTCCTCTTTCAAATCATTCAGTTCACCTGTAAGAAAAACTGAATTTCCTTCCATTTTAAAAATCTCATATAGCTTGTCTTTTGGCGGAGTAATTTTATTAGATTGCAGGAAGCTTTTTTCTGTTTTATTAAAAAGAATCTTCTTATTTTCATTAATGCTTACAATAAAGTCGTTGTCCTTAAGTGTTTGTTTTATTGAAAAACTAGAAGTAAATCTATTCATAGTTAGTATAATGTAAACTTTTAAAAGAGAATTGGTTAGTACATTATTTAAAAGTTTTTTAGGAAATGCTCCAGATTGGTATAAATGGAGCATCATTGGTTTTCTTTTTTTAAACCCATTTCTCTATTACGGTCTCACTAATCTAGGATATGACAGTGGTTTTATCATTGGCTGGTTACTTCTCTTGCAGTTTATATACACTCTTGTGTTTTCAATACAATGCTACCCCTTGCAACCAGGAGGATTGATAGCATTACAAATACTGCTATTAGGTTTAACTGATACTTATCATGTCTTTAATGAAATTGTTTCAAACCTAGAAGTATTGTTGCTGCTAATTTTTATGGTTTCAGCAATATTTTTTATGAAAGATTTATTAATGGTAATTTTTACTAAGCTATTAGAAACAATTAAATCTAAGACTGTTTTATCCCTATTCTTCGTAATTTCAGCAGCATTTTTATCTGCCTTCTTAGATGCACTTACAGTTACAGCTGTGTTAATTAGTGTGACTCTTGGATTCTATAAAATTTTTGAGAAGAATTTTAAAGACAACAGAATCTCAGAATCAGAATTTGATGAAGGAAAAGCATTTTTAAGAGATATTATTATGCATGGTGCAGTTGGTACAGCATTAGGTGGTGTATGCACAATAGTTGGAGAGCCACAGAATTTATTAATTGCTACTAAAGCGAATTGGGATTTTATGGAATTTTTTTGGAGGATGGCTCCAGTAACAATGCCAGTATTATTCTTTGGACTCTTAAGCTGTGTATTAATTGAAAAACTAAAGATCTTTGGATATGGTGCTCAGCTTTCAGATACTCTTAGAAATAAAATCATTGATAATGCAAAAGAACTTGAGCAAAAAAGAACTTCATTACAAAAATTACACCTAGTAATTGAAGCAATTCTAGGAATATGTCTAATATTTGCTCTAGCATTTCATGTCGCTCAGGTTGGTGTTATCGGTCTTTTCTTGATGGTTCTTCTAACATCATTAAAAGGAATAACTCAAGAACATCAATTAGGTGGTGCTTTTAAGGAACCTCTTCCCTTTACTGCTCTTCTTGTAGTTTTCTTTGTTATAGTTGCTGCAATTAATGATCAAAAACTTTTTACTCCAGTAATTAATAGTGTTTTTGCTGCATCAGAAGAATTATGGGTGCCTCTTTTTTTCATGGCCAATGGAGTTCTTTCTGCTATAAGTGACAATGTTTTTGTTGCAACCGTTTACATGAATGAGATTGTTCAAGCAAAATTAGATCAGATAATTACATCAGAACAATTCGATAAACTAGCAGTTGCTATTAATACAGGCACAAATTTACCAAGTGTTGCTACACCAAATGGCCAAGCAGCATTTTTATTCCTCTTAACTTCATCTTTAGCTCCACTCATTGGTCTTTCTTACTTAAAAATGGTTTACAAGGCACTACCATATACGATCGTATTAACGACTGTAGGGCTTGTTGCAGTTATTTACTTAATATGAGTTTAAGTGACCATAGATTTTGCATCGCACCAATGATGAAAAAGACTGATCGTCATTTTCGTTTTTTAGCACGTCAATTTACAAAAAAATCAATGCTTTATACTGAGATGATTCACTCTAATGCAATATTAAAAGGTAATAGAGAAAAACTTCTATCTTTTAGTGATATTGAGCATCCAGTTGGTTTGCAACTTGGCGGATCAGATCCTGAAGCCTTAGCTCAAGCTGCAAATATAGGACAAAAATTTGGTTATGATGAAATAAATTTAAATGTTGGTTGTCCATCTAAAAAAGTAAAGTCAGGAAATTTTGGTGTTTTCTTAATGAAGGATATCGAGCTTTTAAGTTCTTGCATCAGAGAAATTAAAAAAAATATTACAATTCCATTAACTATTAAGTGTCGAATAGGAGTTGATCAATTTGAGGGAGAAGAATATTTAAAAAATTTCATCGAAAAAGTAGCTGATACAGGTATTTCTCTATTTGTAATTCATGCTAGAAAAGCTATTAGCGGATTAGATACAAAAAGAAATAGATCGATTCCTCCTTTAGATTACGATTTAGTTTATAAAATTAAACAAGCTTTTCCAGAATTAAAAATAGTAATTAATGGTGGCATCGAAGAGATAGATAATGTGAAAAAACTGCTCGATAAATTTGATGGAGTAATGCTTGGAAGAAAAGTATATTCTGATCCAACTTTTTTACTTAATATCGATAAAGAAATTTATTCAGAAAATACAAATTTGGAGTTTAATGCAGGAATTAGAAATTTTATGGCTTATATATTGAGCCTAACTAATCCTAAAGATGTTAATCGATCAATTAATCACCTAATTCAAATAATACGTAAAGTTTCGCATACTAAAGATATCAGAAGAAAATTGCTTTCAAGCCTAAATGATGAAAATATGGCTCTTGAAGATGTATTTACTAATTTTCAGGAAGATCATCTTCCAAAAGTTCAAACTCAAAGTCCATAAGAAATTCATCTTCTACCTCTCCATCGAGAACAAGATCATTTCTTGATTGCATATATACGTCTTTAACAAATTCATATTTATCTCCAATTATTAAATTTTCAGCTGCTAATAGGCGTTCACGAGTCTCTATGACATCAAGAGTTGTAAATATTATTTTCATATCTGCTTCATCAATAGCAAAATTACCTGACAGATACCAGCTAGCTGGATATCCTGCTAAATCTCTAAGAGTTGATGGCCCTACAAAAGGTACAAAAACATATGGACCATTTGGTACGCCCCAATAACCAAGCGTTTGACCAAAATCTTCATCATGCCTCTCTAGTCCAGCATTAGTTGCTAAATCGAATATACCTCCCATTCCAAAAGTTGTGTTAATGAAAAACCTTGTCGAATCCTGTAGCGCTAAATCAAACTTACCTTGAAGAAGCTGATTAGCGATAGTATCAATTTCAGATAAATTGTTAAAAAAATTAGAGATGGATCTTTTTATAAGTTTTGGAGTGTAATCTCTATAAATTTCAGCTGTTGGCTTAAGCACAGCAACGTCGATTTCATCAAAGATGTTAAAAACTACCCTATTAATATCCTCAAATGGATCTCTGTCTATCTCTATATCTTCTTGAGGAAATGCTATAAAGCTCAAAAGCAGAATTAGAAGCATCTTTTTCATACATAGAAAAGTTTAATATATAATTGCACAGAACATGAAGTATTTAGTAACAAGTGCTCTTCCCTATGCAAATGCACCATTACACCTCGGACACATTTTAGAGATAGTTCAAACTGATATCTGGGTAAGGCATCTTAATTTAAATGGTACAGAGGCTCATTATTTTTGTGCAAGCGATACTCATGGGACTCCTGTAATGCTTAAATCTAAGGAGGAAAACATCACTCCAGAAGAATTAATAGAAAATATTTATGGAATTCATAAAAATACTTTTAAAAACTATAACGTTAATCTAGCTAATTTTCATTCAACACATAGTGACGAAAATAAGCAGCTCACAACTGAGATATTTAAAAAAGCACTAGATAAAGGTTTTGTTTATACAAAACAAATAAAACAACTATTTGATGATAAGGAAAATATGTTTTTAGCTGATAGATTTGTTAAGGGGGGTTGTCCAACTTGCGGTGCTGCAGATCAATATGGCGATGCATGTGAGGTGTGTGGTTCAACTTACGATGCATTAGATTTATCTGATCCTATATCAACACTTTCTGGCGCAAAACCATCAATTAAAGAATCTGAACATTATTTTTTTAGGTTAAATAAATTATCAAAATATTTAAACTCCAAAGTAGATGAACTCTCTAATCAAAGCCCAATAAAACATAAACTCAAAGAATGGCTTGATGGAGATTTAAAAGATTGGGATGTTTCGAGAGATGAGCCTTACTTTGGTTTTAAAGTACCCGGAGAAGAAAGCAAATACATTTATGTATGGATGGATGCTCCAGTTGGTTATCTATCATCTATAAAAAATTGGTGCGATGTCAACAAACATGACTATGAAAAACTATTGTCAGACAAAGACACTAAACTAGTACACTTTATAGGCAAAGATATAGTTTATTTTCATCTTCTATTTTGGCCAGCAATGCTTCATGCAGCAGACATAGAAAATATAGAAGAAGTCTTTGTTCATGGGTTCTTGACAATAGAAGGAATGAAAATGTCTAAATCTCGAGGAAATTTTATACTTGCCGATGAAGCTCTTGAATATGCCAATGCAGATTTTTATAGATATTACCTATCATCAAAACTTAATACTGATATTTCTGATATAAATTTTTCAGTTGATGATTTTGTGCAAAAAATTAATAGTGATTTAATTGGCAAATATATAAATATAGCGAGTAGAACTCAGAACTTTCTTACAAAACATAACAATTCCGAAGTTAAACAAAACTGTCAAAATGAAACAAATAAATACAAAGAACTATATGCTGAAATTGTCAACCAAACTAATGATAGAGAATATTCAAAAGCATTAAAAAATATTATGTCAATTGCTGATGAAGCAAATTCATACATATCATCAATGGAGCCATGGAACAAAGCAAAAGAAGGCGATATAGCTTCCTGCATAGAAATATGCTCAGAAGCACTAAATATATTTAAAGATCTTACAATCCTGCTAAATCCATACATTCCTAATGTTGCTGAAGATCTTTTTGATTTATTGAATTTAGAACAAATACATTATGATCAATTAGGAAAAGACTGTCTTAAAGAAATTAAGCCTTTTAAACCAATCATAACAAGACTTGAAAAATCTGAATTTGAAGGAATACTAAACTAATTATGGACGAAATAAATATAGATGATTTCATGAAAGTTGACCTTAGGATAGCTAGGGTTAAAGAAGCTATTGAAGTCCCCGAAGCAGATAAACTTGTTAAATTAATTTTAGATGTTGGGGAGTTGGGAGAAAAAACAGTGTTTGCAGGAATAAAGGCAGCGTACAAATTAGAAGAACTTGTAGACAAGAATGTTGTTCTAGTAAACAACTTAAAACCAAGACAAATGAAATTTGGTTTATCAGAAGGAATGATACTAGCAGCAGGTCCTGGCGGTGAAGACATATTCATGGTAGGGCCAGATAGCGGCGCAAAACCAGGTATGAGAGTTAAATGAAAACAGATATATTAATTATTGGTGCAGGTCCTGTAGGTTTATTTACAGTATTTGAAGCAGGGTTATTAGGGCTCAAGTGCACTTTAGTGGATAATCTTGATAAGCCAGGTGGTCAATGTGCTGAATTGTATCCAGATAAGCCTATCTTTGATATTCCTGGAGTGCCTTATCAAACTGGACAAGAACATGTTGATGCTCTTTTAAAGCAAATAGAGCCATTTGACTATGATCTTATACTTAATGAAAGAGTAGAAGAAATAATTACAAACAAAGACCATTGGACTGTTAAAACTAATAACAAAACAGAAATTGAATGTAAGAATATTTTTATTGCTGCAGGTGCTGGATCATTTGAACCAATAAAACCTTCTTTAGAAAAAGATTTCTCTATGTTTGAAGACAAACAAATATTCTATTCAATCAAAGACAAAAATATTTTTAAAAATAAGAAAGTAGCTGTCTTTGGTGGTGGAGATAGCGCTTTGGATTGGACAATTGAGCTAGAAAAAATAGGAGCAGATGTCTCATTGATTCATAGGCGCGATGCCTTTAGAGGTGCTCCTGATTCAGAAATGCAGGTAAGAAAACTTGCTGATGAAAAGAAAATTAAATTACTAACTCCATTTATCATTAAAGATTTTAATGCAGGAGAGAAAATAGAGAATGTTGTGCTTTTTAATTCAGAAACAAAAGATGACTCAACTATATCTGTTGATTACATTCTTTTCTTTTACGGATTAAATAAAAAACTTGGTCCAATAAATGATTGGGACTTAGAATTATCTGGAAACAAAATAAAGGTAAATACTGAAACTTTTGAAACCGAGCAAAAAGGAATTTTTGCTGTTGGTGATATAAACACCTACGCAGGAAAACTTAACCTGATATTATCTGGGTTTCATGAAACGACACTAGCAGTCCAAGAAGCATTCAAGCGAATTCATCCAGGAGAGCGCGTGCCCTTTGGTTACACTACTTCAAGTAAAGATCTTCATGAGAAACTTGGTTATAAAGATTCTAAATGAGAATCATTAGCAAAATTTCATTTTTTCTTGATTTTTAAATGTAAAGACACTATAAATTCACTATGCAAGGGAACGGTAAAATAGTTGACCATCTA
The DNA here is from genome assembly GCA_002727535.1 of Gammaproteobacteria bacterium. Classification (GTDB taxonomy): domain Bacteria; phylum Pseudomonadota; class Gammaproteobacteria; order Magnimaribacterales; family TMED112; genus TMED112. The sequence continues at coordinate 10,146 of PBXH01000013.1, forward strand.
AATAAAGTTCTATCAAATGAACTAAGAGCTATCCACCAATATTTTCTACATTCAAGAATGCTNTCAGACTGGGGTTTGAATAGGTTTGCTGAAACTGAATATGAAGAATCTATGGACGAGATGAGGCATGCTGATAAATTAATCCAAAGAATANTATTTTTAGAAGGTTTACCAAGCATGGAATATATGGGTAGTGTTTATATAGCAGAAAACGCTATTGATATCCTTCATTGTGATTTAAAACTAGAAAATGAAGCTATTCCAGATCTTAAATCCGCCATAATGGTATGTGAGAAAGAANAAGATTACGTATCTAGAGATTTATTGCTCAGAATTTTAGAAAGTGAAGAAGAGCATGCTGATCATTTAAGCACTCAAATTGCATTAGTTNAGAAAGTTGGAGATGAAAATTTCCTGCAAACACAAATTTCTTCAGACTCTTCAACTTAAGACAGAAGTTAACTCATTATTTTCATGCATCTCTGTGACAATGTCGCAACCGCCAATTAACTCTCCATCAACAAATAGCTGTGGAAATGTTGGCCAGTCAGAAATCTTTGGTAGATTCTCTCTCACTTCAGGGAACTCAAGTACATCGATATAGCTAAACTCGATATCATAAGTAAATAATATTTGAGCAACCTTTGCTGAAAAACCGCATTGAGGCTGATATGGTGAACCTTTCATAAATAACAGAACTTTATTTTCTGAAATCTGATCTTTTATATCATTTATAACTTTATCCATTTGTAACCTCTAAGTATTTTTTAATTGTTTCTTTAAAGCCATAGATTAACGACTGAGTTATTATTGCATGTCCTATTGAAACCTCGTCTATTAAATCTAATTTTCTTAATTCTGGCAAGTTCTCAAGATTCAAATCATGTCCAGCATTTACTCTTAGACCTAATTCTTTTGCTTTCAAAGATAAATTTTTAATTTTCTCTACTTCTGATTCAGTTTGCTTATTATTATTTTCTAACACTGCTTGAGCATAAGGACCCGTATATATTTCTATTGCATTTATATCTTTATTAGTAAGTAGATTTAAATCTGAATCTGCATCCACAAAGATACTACACCTTGCGCTATATTGTCTGACTTCTTTTGTTAAATCTAAGTTATTTGCTTCTGTCATTTCCCAGCCATGGTCCGAGGTAATTTGTGAAGTTGAATCAGGGACTAAAGTTGTTTGTGTTGGTTTGTATTTTCTAATTATCTCCATGAAACCGACATAACTTTGACTTCCTTCTTCTAAAGGATTCCCTTCAATATTGAATTCTTTTTTGTATTGATCTGTGATGTTCTTAATTAACTCTAAATCGCTATGTTTTATATGCCTTTCATCCGGCCTAGGATGGACTGTAAGCCCAATTATGCCCTCATCTAGAGCTTCCTTAGCAAAATATTCAAGATCTGGCTGATGCCCTCCTCTGGAGTTCCTAAGT
>PBXH01000014.1 GCA_002727535.1 Gammaproteobacteria bacterium
TTTCTGATAATTTTTTTGAATCATTTAATTCAGCAAATTCTTTATTGGGATCTAATTGAACTGCTCCAATAGCGACTGGACCTGCTAAAGGCCCTCTTCCCGCCTCGTCAATACCTATGATTTTCATGCTTAAAGTTTATTTTAGCAGATGGTGGGCCCGGGAGGACTCGAACCTCCGACCAATGGATTATGAGTCCACTGCTCTAACCAACTGAGCTACAGGCCCACGGAGTAAAGTAGTCTATACTCTTTTATTAATTTAACAAAGGATATTTACTCGTGCAAAAAGCTTTTTAGGACATCTGATCTTGAAGGGTGTCTTAGCTTTCTTAAAGCTTTAGCTTCAATCTGTCTAATTCTTTCTCTTGTGACATCAAATTGTTTACCTACTTCTTCAAGAGTGTGATCGTTATTCATGCCAATACCAAAACGCATTCTTAAAACTTTTGCTTCTCTAGCTGTTAATGAAGCAAGAATCTCATCAGTAGAATCCTTAAGGCTTCTTATTGAAGCGTCATCAATTGGAGAATTTATTGAAGTGTCCTCAAGGAAGTCTCCTAGGTTTGAATCTTCATCATCGCCTATTGGTGTCTCCATAGAAATAGGCTCTTTGGCTATCTTCATAACCTTCCTCATTTTGTCTTCTGGAATATCAAGTCTTTTGGACATTTCTTCAGGAGTTGGTTCTCTACCAATCTCTTGCATCATTTGTCTGGATAATCTATTTAGCTTATTAATTGTTTCTATCATATGAACAGGTATTCTGATTGTTCTAGCCTGGTCAGCAATTGATCTTGTAATTGCCTGTCGTATCCACCAAGTAGCATAAGTAGAAAACTTGTACCCTCTTCTATATTCAAACTTATCAACGGCTTTCATTAAACCGATGTTTCCTTCTTGTATTAAATCTAAGAATTGGAGACCTCTATTGGTATATTTTTTTGCAATAGATATAACCAATCTAAGGTTGGCTTCAATCATTTCTTTTTTAGCCCTTAAAAGACCTCTATATGCTTTATTAATTCGCTTATTTAAAGAAAGGATTTGAGTAACAGGCATTAAGTTGTTCTCATCTATTTTTATTAAATCCTTTTGTATTCTAATAAAAGTAGGTTTAATCTCTTCTACATCTTTCTTTTTAAATCTTTTATCTTTGGCAATTTTTGTTAAAAGTCTTGTATTGATTAGATTTGCATCAATCAATTCCCTAATCTCTTTATTAGGCACTCCTATTGATTTAAGCAATCCTTTAAGTTCNTTTTCGAAACCACCAACTAAAATTCTTTTTTCAGCCGGTATTTCAACTAAAGTATCAAATACTTTTGAATTAAATTTTATGCATTGAAATTCGCTTTTTAATCTATCTAAAGCCTTCTGACCTTTTGCATCTAACTTNCTATTACTAAGAGATTTTAAATACCGATTATNTTCTCTCTTTATAATTCTNATTTTGCTTGCACATTCTTCAAATGAAACTGCTGTAACTTCCTCTGCNTCTTCNTCGTTATTTTTTTCTATAAATTCTTCTTCAACAACTTCTTCTACAGGATCATCGATCATAAAACCAGAGATTAAATCTTGAGTTTTCTTTTCACCTATTTTTATTCTGTTAAAAAAGTCTAGAACATACTCTATACAAAGCGGATATTCAGCGCAGAGAGAAAGCACTTCTTTCATTGATACTTCTATTCTCTTTGCAATATCAATTTCACCAGTTTTTGTTAGAAGATCTACNCTTCCCATTTCTCTCATGTACATTCTCACTGGATCAGTNGTTCTGCCAGATTCTATTTCTGTCTGAGAAAGGGCTGCAACTGCATCTTCCGCAGCAACATCATCAGTTTCTTCATCTTCTCCAAGCATTAATTCATCTTCATCTGGAGTNTCTTCGAAAACTTTGATGCCCATATCTTTGAGCACTTGAACTATCTCTTCAAAATTATCTGCGTCTGTAGAGCCATCAGGTAATGTGTCTGTAATATCGGCATGTGTTAAATAACCTTGATCTTTTGCAAGTTGTATTAACTGTGCAATATCATTTGANGNATTGCTTTTTTCTAATGGATTGCTTTTTTCTGCCATGGGTCTCTATATGCTAGTAAAATTCTAAAAATCAACCATAGTATTTAGAAATTTTATAAGTTCCTCTTCCTGAACTGAGATATTATCACTCAAATTTAACAATTTTTGCAGATTTTCTTTTCTTTCTATGTTTAATTCTCTCTTTTCAGCTAATTCTTTTAAATATTCTAAGAATGATTTATCGAATTCTAATCTAATGCTATCTGTAGCTCGATCAAATTCATTTAGTGCTTCTTCACTAGTTAAATTTATGTCTATCATCATAGCCTTTGCATATANAGCAGCATCAAATTNATTTGCATCATGGAGTTTTTCTCCTTTTGAGATTGATCTTAATATTGCTGCCAGACTGTCTAATTCANTGGATTCTAAAATCTTATGATTAAATAAAAATTGCTCAAAAGAATCAGCAGATTTCTTTATTGTCTCGTAATAATTTTCATAAAGATAAATTATTAAACAATATTGATTGTTAAATTCTTTNATTTCATTCTTTTTAGGTAAAGGTTTAATAATTTTCTTTTTTTGTTCATCTTCTTTAAGCAATAAATCCCTTTTAATATTTAGCTCCTTTTCAAATTTTTGTAAAAGCATCTCTATAAGAGTTTCAGACTTTGTTAACTTAATTATTTTTTTGAACTCAAAAATAATTAATCTGATATCTTCTGGGGAGTCTAAATTCTTTCCTCTCTTAATAAATTGATAAACAAAAGTTTCTAATACCATNGATCTTTCAACTTTTTTAAGAAATTCTTCTTNTCCATTTTCTTTTACATAAGAATCTGGATCTTCTCCTTCTGGTAAAAATAAGAATCTAACAGTCTTATCATCAAAGACTTGTCCAAGACAAATTTGTAAGGATTTCCACGCTGCATTTAGTCCCGCTTCATCTGAATCGAANCAAAAAACTATTTTTCTTTTTAATTTAAATAATTTTTGTAAATGATTTAAAGAAAAGGCTGTACCTAAAGAAGCAACAGAGTTTTGTATGCCATNCTGCGATAGCATAACTACGTCCATATAGCCTTCTGTGACTATAAAGTAATCATTTTTATGATCTTGCTTAGCATCATTAAATCCATAAAGCTCTCTTTGTTTATTAAAAAATTTACTATCACTTGAATTTAGATATTTAGGCATAGNATCGTCTATTGACCTTCCCCCAAACCCAATTATTTTGCCTGGAGAATTTTTTATTGGAAAAATTAGTCGATTTCTAAAAAAAGGGTANATTCCCNTTTCGTTTTTAAGAAAATTTTTACTTTTTAAAAGAGTTTCTTCACCAAATTGGTCTAATAATTTTTCCTTTATTTNTACTTGATTGAAATCAGCATANCCAATTAGAAATTTCTTTGCTGTTTCTCCAGTTACACCCCTATTCTTTAAATAATCTACAACATGCTTGTTCTTNTCATCTTTTAAAGCAGATAAATAATGTTCTGCCAGAACTTGATTTAGTTGATAAATATTAGAGTAATCTTCTGTANTCGATCTTGATTCTCTTGGTACAGTCACACCATTTATTTCTGCTAGNCTTTCGACTGCTTCTACAAAGCCTAGCCCCTCCATTTCTTGAATAAAAGTAAGAACATTTCCCCCTTTGCCACAACCAAAGCAGTGATATATAGATTTTTGNGGGCTGACTGTGAAAGAACCGGTTTTTTCGTCATGCCATGGACACNTGCAAACATAATTGTTGCCTTTTTTATTNAGATCTAAATAAACGCCTAATACTGAAACTATATCTGAGTCGCTTACAAGTCTGTCAATAAAATCTCTTGGTATTAAATTAGGCATTTTTCTGATTAAACCACTCTTCAAATATTANTTCTGCAGAATATGAATCATATTCTTTATTCTTCTTCTCTTTAGAAACAGCTTGGCTAGTAAAGTCTTCATTTACTTCGCTTATATTAACTTCATATCTTTCTTTAAAAGCNTTAAAGAAATTTTTATATGCTTCTTTAAAATTTTCTCTCATTTTTTTTGGTTTTCCTATGATNCAAAAATTAGGAAGCCANTCATTAATGACTTCATCCAANTTATNAAATAGATGTTCATCATTTTTTAAAACTGGCAATGGGGAACTTTGTCCCGTATAGGTTTCTGCTATACATAGACCAATTTTTTTTGTTCCAAAATCTAAGCTAAGAACAACATTTGCTTCTTTGCTCAATTNTTATTCNCTTTTANGTTGTCCCAAAAAAGTGCTCCAGGGTTTATNTCTGATCCTCTATGAATTTCTTGCAAGCATGTAGGAGATGTCANGTTAATTTCTGATAGTTTGTCTCCCAATAAATCNGCACCAGCAAAATAAATTTTATTTTTTTTGAGATAAGGAATAATTTTTGTCGCTATACTTCTTTCAAGCTCTGATATATCTTCTACTTTTGAAGTGGCCCCAACTGCAAGATTCCCTCGAAAATCATTATTCGAAGGTAATCGAACTAATTTTTTTGGCAGTAATTCATAATTAATAAAAGTGAGCCTATTGTCTCCCTCTTTAGAAGCATCTATATATTCTTGCGCAATAATATGCTTTGCGCCTCCTTGTGTAATAGTCTCCCAAATGACATTAAGATTTTTATCTTCTTTTTTTACAAAAAAGATTGATTTACCTCCCATACCATCTAATGGTTTGAGAACTATTTTCTCAAAACCTTTACTAAAAATAGCCCTGATCTCATCTAATGAATTTGTAACTTTTGTGTAGGGTATCAAGTCTGGAAAATTTAAAATAATTAGCTTTTCATTGTTTTCTCGCAAAGATTTTGCTGAATTAATGCACTCAACTCCTGACACTTCTAGCAATTGTGTTAAATAGAGGTATTCCTTATTAAAGGGGGGGTTTACTCTATTAATGACGTAATCTAGCTCTTTAATTCTGATATTTTCAACATCCTGCAATGAAAATTTAAGATCAGTAGAATTATCAAAATGAACTTTATTTGAATCAGCATAAAGATCATTATCCTTAAAAGTTACATCACAAACATCAAAAATTCTTACATCATAACCACGGTTAAAAGCTTCCTTCATTAAATATACAGAAGTATCTTTCTTAAGATCCATGGAATCTAAATCATTAATGATAAAACCTACTTTCATTTTTAAAAATTTATCCTTGATAAAGCGACTATTGGAGCAGTCTCAGCTCTAAGTATATTTTCACCTAAATTAAAAAAAGTTGCTTGATTTTGTAAAAGAAATTTTTCTTCAGATTCATCAAAACCAAATTCTCCCCCTGTAACTATTAAATCACATTCTAGATTTACGCTTAAAACTTCTTTAGCATTTTGATGTAAAACAATTATCTTTTTAAATTTTGTTAAATCTAGTGAATAGAGTGAATCTAAGAATGTAATTTTTGGCAGATATAGACTTTCTGATTGTAAAAATGCAGATGCAATTATTTCATCGTATCTTTGTGCTTTCTCTATTTCTTTCTGAAGCTCGTATTGAGCTAGAGTTTTAGCAGAGACATAGCAGATAATATCTCTAACGCCCACTTCTACTATTTTTTGGAGTTGGAATTCAAATTGAGTTTTTTTTAAAAAAGGTATTAGAGCTGTTGTTGTAAATTTTCTCTCATGTTTTTCTTTTTCCAATATTTTTATAGCATCTTTGCCATTAAATATGCTGAAATTTCTATTTCCTTGGCCATCATATACATGAATACGTTCGCCTTCTTTAACTTTGAGTACTTTTTTCAAATAATGTATTTGACTATTGTCTAAAAAATGATCAATATTTTCTTCTAGTTTTTTTTTGAGGAGAATTGAAACTGTTTTCATTACGAGCAGAAATTATACCATTTAGATGTCAACGAAGTTTAATACAAAGAAGAGAAGTTTAAGAACTGAGGTTAAAAGAGCTATTAAGAGATACTATCGAAATCTTGATGGGCAGAATCCAATTGAGTTATACAATTTAACATTGAGTCAAATTGAACCTCCACTTCTTGAAGTGGTATTAAAAAAATGTAGAGGCAATCAATCTCAAGCAAGTAAAATACTAGGCCTAAATCGAGGCACTCTAAGAAAAAAGATGGCGAAATATGGATTGCTGTAATGATAAAAATTAAAACCGCTCTATTAAGTGTTTTTGATAAAACAGGAATACTTGAACTTGCACAGCGCCTTGTCAAAAACAATGTCGAAATTCTTTCTTCGGGAGGCACTGCAAAATATCTTGTTGAAAATGGTATTCAAGTGACGGAAGTATCAGATTATACAGGTTCGCCTGAAATGTTTGATGGTAGAGTTAAAACTTTACATCCAAAGATTCATGCAGGCATTCTTGCTCGCGGTGAAAAAGATAGAAAAGAATTAGAAAAATTTGGTGCTAAAAAAATAGATCTTGTAGTAGTTAATCTTTATCCTTTTGCAGAAGAAGTAGCTAAAAAATCCTCAGATCAAGAGATCATAGAAAAAATAGACATTGGTGGTCCTGCTATGCTCAGAGCAGCAGCAAAAAACTTTGAACATACAGTTGCAATTGCTGAACCTGAAAAATATACAGAAATCAATCTAAAAGGAATGGATATAGAAAATTCACGGGAATTAGGAAAAAGAATTTTTGATTTAATAAGCAAATATGATTGGGATATTGGTGGATGGTTCGGTGGAGAAGGCATACCAGAAAATATTGATTTGAGATATGGAGAAAATCCTCATCAAGAAGCAAATCTTTTTATAGATGAAATGTCGCCAATAGATTTTAGCAATCCTTTGCAAGGCAAACAGATTTCTTACAACAATGTCGCTGATGCACTTTCAGCTTGGGCATGTGTATGTGAATTTGAAGANCCAGCTGTATGTATTGTTAAGCATACAAATCCTTGTGGTGTTGCTACTGATAAAAATTTAAATAAGGCTTATGAAAAAGCATTTTCTACAGATCCAACTTCAGCTTTTGGAGGTGTAATTGCTTTAAACGCCANAGTAAATAGTGAGGTCATGAATAAAATGATTGAAAATCAATTTATTGAAGTTTTGATAGCGCCAGATTTTGATGATGACTCACTTAAAATACTATCTAAGAAACCAAATATAAGAGCATTGGTAGGCAGAGAGATTGCAGCTGATCAAGAAGAAATGAAATTTATTACAGGAGTTATATTAAGCCAGAAAACAGATAATACTGATTTTTCGAACATGGATCTACAAACAATGACAAAAATTAAACCGGCCAAAAATGAACTTGAAGATTTAATCTTTGCTTTAAAAGTTGCTAAGCATGTGAAATCGAATGCAATCGTAATTGCTAAAAATCAAATGACTCTTGGTATTGGCGCAGGACAAATGAGTAGAGTAATCAGCACAAAAATAGCATTTATGAAAGCAGAAGAAGAAGGTCTTGATGTTGCTAATTGTGTTTTAGCTTCTGATGCTTTCTTCCCTTTCCGAGATAATATTGATTTAGCCGCTAAAAAAGGTGTAAAACATATCATACAGCCAGGCGGTTCANTCAAAGATGATGAAGTCATTAAGGCAGCANATGAACATAAAATATCTATGACTATGACTGGAATTAGACACTTTAAGCATTAATGAATATTTTAGTTATAGGGCAAGGTGGCAGAGAACATGCAATCGCATGGAAATTACAACAATCAGAAAAAGTAACTGAAGTTTTTGTTGCTCCAGGTAATGGCGGAACTGAACTAGAAACTGGTTGCACTAATATAGATATTTCTTCTAATGATTTTCCAATGATTAAATCATTTGTTGAAGAGAATAATATTAAATTAGTAGTTGTTGGCCCTGAAGATCCATTAGTAAATGGTATTAAAGACTATTTATCAGATTCTAATGTTCTTGTTTTTGGTCCTGATGCTAAAGGGGCACAACTTGAGGGCTCAAAAATATTTGCGAAAGAATTTCTATTTGAAAATAATATCCCAACTGGGGAAGCAGCATTTTTTTCATCACCAAATAAAGCAATAGNCCATCTTGAAAAATCTAATTTTCCAATAGTTTTAAAAGCTGATGGATTGGCTGCAGGCAAAGGAGTTTTAGTTGCCAGCGAATTAGAAGAAGCAAAGGAATGGGTTAAAGAAGTTATGGAAGATTCTAAATTTGGAGTTGCAGGTAAAAATATTCTTATTGAAGAATGTTTATTTGGTACTGAGCTTAGTTTTATGGGCATATTAACTCCTAATTCCTTCATTCCATTTGAAACTAGTATTGACTATAAACCGCTCCTTAAAGGCAATAAGGGTCCAAATACTGGAGGTATGGGGTGTATGTCTCCCTCTCCTTTTATGAATGAAGATTTAAAGAATAATATTGTAGAGACAGTTGTAAGACCAACAATATCTGGATTAAAGAATAAAGGAATTAACTATTATGGCTTTATGTATTTTGGCTTGATGGTAAAAAACAATATTGCTAAGGTTCTAGAATTTAATTGTCGTTTAGGCGATCCTGAGACTCAATGCTTAATGATGCAAATGGAATCAGATCTTTTGGATGCTATTTTGCAAGCTTTGGATGGAGAAGNGCCTAAAATAACATGGAAAAATGGAGCAACAATGGGGGTGGTAATAGCTTCAGGAGGCTATCCAAATTCATACAAAAATGGAGTTCCAATAAATATTGGTAACATTAAAAATGCGAAACTATTTCACGCTGGAACAAAGTTTATAAATGATAAATTAATGACTAATGGTGGAAGAGTTTTCTCATTAAACTATTCTTCAAATTCTATGGATGACTGTAAAAGATATATTTACGATAATATTGAAGAAATAAATTTTGATGGCATGATTTTTAGAACAGATATTGGAGAAATTTATGAGTCTTAACGATAAAATTGCAAATGAACTCAATCATTTCTTAAAGATTATTACATATAAAAATGAAGCAGAAGCTGATGAAACTCTGACCAAGTCAGATAAAGAAAAATCGATTTCGTTNATGCGAGTTAATGCTTCTGGAGAGGTNTCTGCACAAGCACTTTATAGGGGTCAAGCATTCTTTTCTAAAACACCAGAAGTGAAAGAGCATTTAATTAAGGCAGGAGATGAAGAATTTGCTCATTTAGAATGGTGCACTAAAAGACTTGAAGAATTAGGGGGTAAAAAATCTTTACTTGATCCATTATATTATGCAGGTTCATTTACTCTTGGTTCAGTAGCAGCTTTAATTGGCGATGGAACAAGTCTAGGCTTTGTAGAAGAAACTGAAAAACAAGTTGTTGAACATTTAAAAAAACATCTAAAAGAAATGTCGCCTGATGATAAAAAAAGTAGAGAGATATTAGAAAGAATGCTTGAAGAAGAAGAGATTCATGGACAAGAAGCTAAAGACCATGGAAGCAAAGATCTGCCTGCTCCTGTAAAAGGAATGATGACAGTAACATCTAAAATAATGACAACATTAAGTAGATATATTTAAGGAATATTTACTTTAGANAAAACTCTAATATTATTTTTAACGAACCAATCTCTATTCATTTCAATTGCACTAACGATATCACTACTTCTTGAGCAAACTGATTCTGTGCTATAAGGATCAAGATCCTTTATCTCAGCAATCATCTGATTAGAGTTAATAAATGCAATTGATAATTCTATAGATGTATTCTTCATCCACATGCATCTTTTATCTGCATCAGGCCAAAGAAATATCATGCCTTGATCTTCATTAAGGTTTCTTACTCCCATTAAACCTTTAGCGCGTAATTGATTAGTGTCAGCAACTTGCAAGAAGATTTTTTTATCAGCTACAGAAACGAGAATTTCTTTAGAACTTAAATTAAGAGATATTGCTGCGAAGAGTAGAAATAGTATTCGAATAATCATCTGTATTAAAAATTGCTGAGCCAAGAACAAATGTATCAGCTCCTGCTTCAGAAACAACACTTATATTTTCAGGATTAATTCCTCCATCAACCTCTAGTCTTACTTGATTAGATGACTTATCAATAAGATTTCTCATATAAGATATTTTTTCAAGCACACTATCAATAAATTTTTGCCCACCAAAACCTGGATTAACAGACATAAGTAAGACTAAATCAATATCTTCAAGGTGTTTTTCAGCAAGCAGAACCTCTTCAGCTGGATTTATGGCTATTCCTGCCTGACAGCCTAAATCTTTTATCTTTTTTATAGTTTCTAAAACATCTTTGGTTGCATTAGGGTGAAATGAGATTAAATCTGCTCCGGCATCTGCAAACATTTTTACTAAATCATCAACTGGCTCGACCATTAAGTGGACATCAATAAAATCTTTAATTCCAAATTCTCTTAAGGACTTACAAACCATAGGGCCAATCGTTAAATTTGGAACATAATGATTGTCCATCACATCAAANTGTATCCAGTCTGCTCCAGCATCCAGAACATTTCTGACTTCTTCACCAAGTCTTGCAAAATCAGCTGAAAGAATTGAAGGAGCAATTATTTTATTCACTGTTTAATAATTCTAAGGTGTCGATACTTCCAACATCATACCAATTTATATCTAGAATATCTGCTTTTAAATCTCCGCTCTTAGCAAGTTTTAACAAGCAATCATGCCAATAATGGAAAGACTCTTCTTCAATATTATTAAATATTTTTTTATTAACAATACTGAAGCCTGTCCAAGTATAGTCCTTTTGATTATTCGTTATAACTTTTCCTGATTCTATAGAAAAATCACCCGCATCTTCTTTATTCAATATAGAGAAAACAGTAGGAGAAGAAAAATTATTAAAATAAGAATAATCTAGATCGCTGTATACATCTGAGTTAATTACAAGAAAATCATCTTGATCAAAATGCTTGATAGCATTTTTTATGCCTCCTCCTGTTCCCAAAATATTTTCTTCATGACTGAAAACTATATCTATTGCATCNATATATTTTGCAGACACATGCTNTATTATCTGTTCTGCCAAATAATGAACATTGATCACTATTTTATTGCAGCCAATAGCAATGAGTTTTTCTATATGAAAATCGATCAAAGCCTTGCCCCTAACTTTAATTAATGGTTTTGGAGTATTCTGAGTAAGACTTCCTAAACGTTTTCCATAGCCTGCGGCAAGAATCATAGATTTCATAACAATTTTTCTATAATGTGCATTTCATCTGTATATCCCAAAGAACTAAGGCCTAGATGAATTCTTCTAATAAATTTATCAATATCATCTTTTCTATTAAGTAATTTTCCTTGTTTATTGTAATCATTTAATAATGCAACACATCGCATTGANCGGTGTGTTAACACTTGCTTGACCAGCATATCTGCATGATTTGCATTAAATCCTAAAGCATTTCTTTCGCAATGTTTTTGTAGCAATTCATCTATCAGATCTTTTGGATAATCAAAATCATGTTCATAAAGCAATGAAGCTAAATCCATTCCTATTGGGCCTACATTAAGATCTTGAAAATCAATAATATAAATTTGTTTTTTATGGAAAAGAAAATTTCTTCTCTCAAAATCATTATGAGTTGGTAAAAATGGTTGTTCCATAATTTGTTCAACCAAGCTTTTTCTAAGTGCATGTATCACATCAATATCATTCTCATTAATACTTATATTCCTGTCCTGATAAATATCTAAAAAATTACTGGTTTGTTTAAAGAGATCATCATAAGAGAAAGCTTTAAGAACATCTTGGTCTACAGAATAAATCAAAGTTAATTGTTCGAGAGCTTCCTCTAGAATAAATCTATTATCTAATTCTTTATGCATATCTAAAGTTATATCGCCTAAATCTTCCTGCAACATAAACTCNAAATCTTCTGAAAATGCATAAATCTCTGGAACTCTAACAGAGTTATTACTCAGAAGTTTTGCTGCATATAAAAANTTTGCAGCAGATGATCCAGAAGCTGCAACATTTTTCTTTGGTTTTTCTTTTGATTGAACAGCAAGTATATAATTTTCATCATCTGTAATTATTCGATAATAACTTCTGCTGCTAGCCTCTTGTCTTAATGGTGAAATCGTATAATTATCAGTGCCAGTAGTGGTTTTTATCCAATTAGCGGCTGCTTCTAAATCTTTTTTCAATTATCTTTTACTATCTTAGGAACAGGATATGCATGTTCAGGAACAAAAAAATCTGGAATTAATTCTTGAAATGGATAATCTGCATATTTTCTAAAGTCTGTTTCTCCATGTTCAGCTAAAATTGAATCATCAATAACAAAATTTCCTGTAAATTTATCTTTATCTTTATTTAAAATGATGTGAGCTGCATCAGCCATAATTTCTGGACTTCTGGATTTGTTATATACTTCATCGCCTCCTAAAACATTAGCAACTGCTGCTGTCTTAATAGCTGTTCTTGGCCATAATGCGTTAACAGCTATCTTTCCTTCATATTCTGCAGCCATACCTAATACACACATACTCATATTAAATTTAGCTATCGTATAAGCTACTGTGCTTTTAAACCATTTAGGATCCATATCTAAAGGAGGTGAAATATTTAGAATATGAGGATTGGAAGATTTAAGTAAATGTGGAATACATAGCTTGCTTGTTAGAAATGTTCCTCTTCCATTTATATTGTGCATTAGATCATATCTCTTCATTTCTGTATCTAGTGTTCCAGTGAGACTTATAGCAGAAGCATTATTAATACAAATATCTATACCGCCAAATTCATTAACGGTTTTCTCTACACTTTCCAAGATGCTGTCTTCATATCTAATATCACATTTTAGTGGTAAACACATTCCTCCAGCTTCCTCTATTTCTTTTGCAGCTGTATATATAGTGCCCTCTAGGTTTGGGTGAGGTTCAGTAGTTTTAGCGGCAATTGCTACTTTTGCTCCATCTTTTGCAGCCTTTAGTGCAATTTCAAGACCAATTCCACGACTACCACCAGTCATAAAAATAACTTTATCTTTAAGGCTCATAAAACTTTTTCCATTTATATACGTCCTATAATAACAAGCATATGTTAAAAGTTCATAATTGGTTTTTGTTGATTCTTCTATCAACTTCTTCGCTTATTAATTCAGAGTGTCATGAAGAAGAGAAGGCAAATAGCCTAGAGATTAAAAATGGGCAAATGGAAGTTGGAGAGAATAGCGTCGTTAAATTTGAAAGCGCTATAACAACAGAAGAAAAGTTAGAGCTGAAGAATGTAGAAGTAACAACTTGTGCAGAAAGTTCAGTCTGGAGCTTAGGGGCAGAGAATGCAACGTTTAATGAATCAAATAGAAATTTAACTATAGAGAATGCCAAACTTAAGATTTTTAATCTTCCTATTTTTTGGATAGGAGAAGTTTCTTTAAATGAAAATGATAGCTTTAGTATGCCTAATCTAGGAATTACTAATTCAAGCCTAGATATAAGTTATAAATTTAAGAATAAAACAGAGAATAGTCTTTTTAAAGTAGAGCCAATTTATTCAGATTCTTCGTTAGGGCTATCTCTTAGTTTTGAATATGATGATGAAAAAAATAATTTAGAATTTGATAGCTTAACTATGGGTGATGATGATAGTTCATGGGCCTATAACCTTGATGCTCAAATTAATTTTAATGAGTTCATATCTTTAGATATTGATTATTCTGATTTTAGCGGTAATTCTTTAATACAAAACTATGGTTTCCGATATCTTGATTTAAAAAGAAGAAGCCTAGATCTAAAGCAATCAATAGACTTATCTATGATTTATGAAAATAGAAACTTTTCATTTTCTTCTAATAGTTTTAAGAATATTGGCTCTTTAAGACCAGTGTCACATTCTAAAGATTTCTTTTTATACGAAAGATTTTATTCTGTGTATGGCTGGGACTTAGAAATTAAGTCTGAGTATGCAAAATTTAAGAGCAATGTCCCTTCAAGCCTCAATATGCCTTATCAAATATATGATGAAGTAGACCGAACAGTTAGAAATATTAAATTTAACAGGTCATTCTCTGAAAATAAATTTGATCATGAGTATGAATTTATCGGTTCATCGCGAGAATATAATATTCATGATTCTCAAGAGACATTAGAAGTAAGTGATTTTTCTTTAAGGCAGTCTTTTGCGTTGCTTGAAGACAGAAGTTTAAAAATTGGCTACATTTGGTCAACTTTCTCTGATCAAAACAATCTTCCATTATTAGATTCCTACCCTATTAACCCATCTCCTGAATCAAATATTTCATTACAACCTTGGGTGGGCAACGATCGAGATGCAAATATGAGAAAAATATTCATATACAAAAAAGGCATGAATGAATTCTTTAAATACTCGATCGCTACAAATCTTTATGAAAAATATAATTACGATCAAGAGAACATGATTTTTAAAAAGTTTTTTAATAAAAAGCCTATATTCTTCTCTCTTTCAACGAACAATAAAAATTTTAATATCTTTTCAATGGGCAATTATAGCTACGAAAAGAAAAAATTTATGGGCTTGATGGGTGGCGTAAGATATATGGATAATAAGACAAAATTCTCAATACAAAAAAATAAAATAGTTCCATCAAGCTATCCTCTAAAAAGTCTTGATAATTATGTTATGAAATTTAAGAGAGATTTTAATTCCTTCTCACTTTTTTCAAGAGCTCAATATGCTAAAGAAGATAAAAGCTTAAATGAGAATATTGTTGGAGTTGAATGGAAGTATGATTGCCTTAAATTAAGATTGAGTTTTGAAAGAGCTAAATTCTTTCCTTTTCTTGATGCTGACTATAATGATGTACCATATGCAGAGCATATATATTTGACTAATCCAAAAGTAAAAAATAACCTTAGCTTTGAATTTGAACTTATTGGACTATCAAATATCTTAACTCCAATAGATAATATTATTGAATATGGCTTATTTAATTAGAATATTAACAATCTTGCTTCTAGCAAGNTCAACTTACTCCCAAGATCTGGATAGAATTGCTGTGATAGTTAATGATGGCGTAGTACTTGAATCAGATATCCAAATCAAAATTAATGACTATAAAAAGAATGCTGCCTTAGACGGGTTAAGTGTACCTTCAGAATCAACTCTTAGAGAAATGATAGTGGATCAACTAATTCTAGAGGAATTGCAGCTGCAAATTGCAGATAGAGTCGGCATAAAAATAAGCGATGAAGAGCTAAATGTAACAATAAAATCCTTAGCTCAGCAAAATGACTTAACACTTGAAGAGTTTATTAAATATGTTGCGGAAAGAGGTGATTCTTATTCTCGGCTTAGAGAGGAAGTTAAAAGAAATTTAAAAATTCGAAGAGTTCAGCAAGGAAGTATACAAAATAAAATTTCAATTACACGAGAGGAAGTTGAAAGTTTCTTAAGAACAGAGGAAGCTTTGAATCAGCTTGGTCCTGAATTGAGTGTAAAACAGATATTAATAAAGAGAGGATCTAAAAAAGATATTGATTCTATATACAATGAAGTGCTCTTAGGTTTGGGTAATGGCACTAATTTTAATGAGTTTATTATTTTGCATTCAGAAGATGAAAATAAAGGAGATTTGGGTTGGAGAAAAATTACTGGTTTCCCAGAACTATTTAAAGGCCCTATTAGCGAGTTAAAAATTGGCCAGATTTCTGAACCAATAAAAAGTGGTGCGGGAGAACATATTTTGTATTTAGAAAATAAACGAGGTCCATCAGTTGCATTTGAAAAAGAATGGAATGTTAGGCATATTCTTTTAATTCCAAACAGAATAAGAACTGAAATCGATAGTGAAAAACAAATTATAGAAATAAGAGAGCAAATTATGAATGGGGCCTCTTTTGCAGATTTAGCGGCAGAATTTTCTGATGATCCAGGCTCAAAGCAAGAAGGCGGCAATCTTGGTTGGGCTGGAGAAGGTCTATATGCTCCAGAATTTGAAGAAGCTATAAAAAAATCAAATATTAATGAGATAACAGAACCTTTTTTAACTGAATTTGGGTGGCATATACTTGAAGTTCTTGGAACTAGGATTGAAGACAAGACAAATGAAAGAGTTGAGGACCAAGCATTTTCTTATTTATTTAATAGAAAGTTTGATGAAGAATTAGAGTCTCATTTACAGGAATTAAGAGCAGAAGCTTTTGTAGACATAAAAGAATTTGATTAAGAAACCAATAGTAGTCTCATTAGGAGACCCCTCTGGTATAGGTCCAGAAGTTTTTTTAAAAGCAATTTTTGAAACTAAATTAAAAGATCAACTACATCTTATTAATCTAGTCTGCTCAAAAAAAGCCCTAGAAAAAATCGCTAATAAACTTCAATACAGCGATATTAGCTTAATAAATATTATAGACATTGACTTAGTTACAGATTTTACTCTTGGCCAGCCAGATGAAAAAAATGCATCTTATGTTATTGAATGTTTAAATGGGGCGGCTGATTTCGCTTATAAAGAAAATCTAACTTTAGTTACCGGCCCAATAAATAAAAAAATAATACGAAGCCAGATATCAGATTTCTCTGGTCATACAGAATACTTAAAAAAGAAGTTTCATTCTGAAGATGTTCTGATGTTGCTCGCGAACAATCTGCTAAAAATTGGAGTAGCTACAACACATATACCTTTAAAAGAAGTGCCACAAATGATTACAAAAGATCTAATCATAAGTAAATGTAGATTATTAAACCAAGGCTTAAAAGACGTATATGGACTAGATAAACCTAAAATTGCGGTTTTAGGTTTAAACCCACATTCAGGAGAAAACGGCGAATATGGAAATGAGGAAATTGAATCTATAAAGCCTGCAATTGAAGACTTGAAAAATGAAGGCTTAAATTTATTTGGCCCTATATCAGCAGATAGTGCATTTATAGATAGAAAATATGATGCTTATCTTTCTATGTATCATGATCAAGCACTTCCTGTATTAAAAGCTTTAGATTTCCATCATTCTGTAAATATTACACTTGGATTGCCAATTAATAGATTCTCGGTTGATCATGGAACAGCAGAAGATATAGCTCCTAAGTTTGTTGCTGACTATACAAGCATGCTTGAAGCTATAAAATTAGCAGGTAATGACAATATTACATAAGAAAAGTCTTGGACAAAATTTTTTAACAGATAAACTTTTCCTTGAAAAAATTATAAATAGTTCAGGCATTGAAAGTTCGAACAATGTTATTGAAATTGGTCCAGGCGATGGCGCTTTAACAACATATATTTTAGAAAAAACACAAAACTTAGTTGCTTATGAAATTGATCAAGAACTTATTGGTCTTCTAACAAAGAAATTTAAAGGGCATGATGCAAATTTCATTAATGAAGATTTTCTTGAAATTAATTTAAATGAAATAAATACATCTTCTTTGATTGTTGTGGGAAATCTTCCCTATAATGTCTCATCACAGATAATATTAAATATTCTTGAATCAGATCTTGAATATGAGCACTGTATTTTTCTAGTGCAAAAAGAGCTGGCTCAAAGATTTAACTCAACAAAAAAATCTTCAAAAATATCATTGATTGCTGATTTTTTTAGTGACTTTGAAATCTTATTTGATATTCCGCCAGAGGCATTCTATCCTTCGCCAAAAGTCACTTCTTCTTTAATAAAAATTAAAAAAAATACTAAATATAAAGACAAAAAAGAAAGCTATATTGCATTTAAACGAATCGTATCCTTATGTTTTGCAAACCCTCGAAAAAAAATAAGCAATCCTTTAAAAAATATTTTTGATGTTATGCCAAAATTTTCATTTGATATAAATTGTCGACCACAAGAACTTGAGATAGACAACTATTTTGAAATACTAAGTAAATATGAAGAATAAATCTAAATTTGTAATAGGTGACATACAGGGTTGTTATAAGGAGTTTAAGAACCTTTTAAAACTTATTGACCCAAATAAAGAAAATAAATTCTTTTGCGTTGGTGATCTGGTTAATAGAGGTCCAGAATCAGAAAAAGTAATTGAATATGTATTAGAGAATAAAATAAAAAGTGTCTTAGGTAATCATGATTTACATTTAATGGCCATTTTAATGGGAGTAAGGGAACACAACAATAAAAAAGATACCATGCAAAAAATTCTTGGCAAAAATAAATCAATTGAGATAATTGAGCATTTCCTGACGTTTCCTTTTGCTAAAGTTCTGTCCCATCAGAATAAAAAATCACTAGTAGTGCATGCGGGAATACTTCCAACCTGGTCGCTTGATGATGTCTTAGCAGCAAATGATGAATTAATGTCTTCCTTAAGGGCAGATCCTGAAAAATTTCTTTTAACAATGTATGGCAATAGGAGAAAGGCTATATCCAAATCAACGAATAAAAAAAATAGAAGAAGATATTTAGTAAATGTTTTTACTAGAATGAGGTTTATAACCAGTAAAAATAAATTAGATTTACAAACTAAGGTTAAAAAAACCTCTAAAGAGCAATATAAGCCATGGTTTGCATATGAACATAAATCTTTAAAAGGTCTTGATAATATAATCTTTGGGCACTGGGCAGCCTTAAATGGCGTAACGAATCATAATAAGATTAAGGGTGTTGATTTGGGTTGTGTTTGGGGTGGTTCTTTGGCAGCAATTAATGTAAATGATAAATCTATAATTACGGTTGATTCAGTCAAATGAAAATTTATAAAGTTGGTGGTGCAGTAAGAGACAAAATAATGGGCCTAAAGCCCAAAGATACTGATTGGGTTGTTATAGGTTCATCTATTTCAGAACTTGAAAAAATGGGGTTTCAGAAAATAGGTAAAGATTTTCCTGTATTTCTGCATCCCGAAACAAAAGAAGAATATGCTTTAGCAAGAAGGGAAATAAAAACTGGTAAAGGTTATAAGGGGTTTAAATTTGATTTTTCTCCAGATATTACACTTGAGGATGACCTTAAAAGAAGAGATTTAACCATAAATGCAATAGCAGAGGATCAAGACGGCAATATTATAGATCCTTATGGCGGACAAAAAGATATTAAAAATAAGGTTTTAAGGCATGTATCAGATAGTTTCTTTGAAGATCCTTTAAGAGCACTTAGAGTAGCAAGATTCAGTGCTCAATTTAATGATTTTATTATTCATCCTGATACAGAAGATGCCTTAAGAAAAATTTCTAAATCGAATGAGCTAAGAGAATTGTCCAGAGAGCGAGTCTGGGAAGAGACAGCAAAGGGCTTAGAATTAAAATTCGAAAAATTTTTGCAAGTAATAAAAAACTTCAATTTAAGCGATCCTTGGTTTGATGAATTAACAATCGTGCCAGAAATTACCTCAAAAAATCCAAATATTAAGTGGTGTCAGGTATCGGAAAGTAATAATTTTAGTTTTGCAAATAAATTATTAAAGGCTAATTCTATTAAAAATACTTTAGAAGTTTGGACTCAAATTTCAAAATTTGATATTTCTTCTGGCATAGAAGAGAAAAATAATTTCTTTGAATTAATATCATCACAAAAGTACAAAAAAGAAATATATGAAGTGTTAAAATGCTTTCCTCATTTAGAAAGTTATTGTTCTGCGATATTGCAAGATTATGCTGCTGTTAATTTTGAATATTTGCAAAATTTAAGTTCTAATGAAATAGCTGAAGCAAAATATATAGAATTGAACAAGATTATTGCAAGAAATGAATAAACAAATTCTCATAACCGGCGGAGCTCAAAGAATTGGCAAGGAGTTAGTCAATCACTTCCATAATATTGGATGGAATGTAATATTCCAATATAGATCTTCTGGCAATTCTGCTAATGAGTTATGTGATGAATTAAACAAAAAAAGAAAGCATTCATGCCAAACTTTCCAATGTGATTTTGATGACACAAATTCTTTTAAAGAATTTTGCAATGAAATAAATAAAAATGCAGAAAATCTATGTGCATTAATTAATAATGCTTCTACTTTCTACCCTAAAAAAATTATAGATGTGCAATCTGATGATTGGGATAAATTAATGTCATCAAATTTAAAGACTCCAATCTTTTTAATTGGGGCTCTTGCAGAAAAATTAAAAAAGAATGCCGGACATATCATAAATATTACAGACATATATGCTGAACAAGGAATGTCTGGCTATTCTGTTTATGCAGCTGCAAAAGCTGGGCTATATAATCTAACTAAATCTCTTGCTAAAGAGCTTGCTCCAGATATATTGGTAAATTCAATCTCACCTGGATCAATTTTATGGGATATAAATGAGCCATCTGAAGAAAAAAAGAAAAAAATTTTAAATAGTATTCCTATGAAAAGACTAGGCTCTGAAAAAGATATAGTGATGTTAGCTGATTACTTAATCAATAAAAATACTTATATGACAGGCAGAAATATAAGTGTTGATGGTGGAAAATCGTTAGGGTGAAAATTCATAAAATAAAAATAACCATTCGAGATAGAGAATTTGAATTTGGTGTTCCTGAGAATGAATATATTGTTTTTAAAAAAGCCGAAAAAAGAATCATAGAGCTTATTGAAGACATGGAATTCCCAGAACACAGATTAGATAATGCTATCTTAAATGCAGCGCTTGGTGTAGCAGAAGAAAATGAAAATCTGAAGGTGCAAACAGAAGAATTAGAGGACAGAGTTTCTGAACTAACAAAAAAAATAGAAATTTTTCTTAATCAATAATTTCAATAACCTTCTAAAACCGTATATATTTAAAGTATCTGGATCATAGTTTTCAGATTTACTCTTTGAATCGATAATAAAGATTAAAGGGAGGCAGATTTTATATAGCTGTGCATTACCATTAGGGAAGCCTTACTATATGAAAGAGCTACCCACCTGACCAAAGGGTTCAGGGTTGCTGGAAACATATGATTCAGATATCTAAACATTCATTAAGAGAACAGATGCAATTGAAAAGGCGTAATCTTTCAATGATTGATGTAAGCGTTTTATCTAAGTTAATAGACAAACAATTAAAGGCAGACCCTTTGTTTAATGAATGTGAAAATTTGGGGACTTATATGGCATTTGATAATGAGCCTAGCTTATCGATACCAAAAAATAAAAGAATATTGCTACCAAAAATTCATAATGAGAAATTAACTTTTCATTTGAATGAAAATAAATTTAAGAAAAATAAGTTTGGGATTGAAGAGCCAGTAAATGATGATATTTTTCCAATTAACGATATTCACCTAATACTAATCCCATTGATTGCTTTTAATATTGATTTATATCGGATTGGATATGGTGGCGGATACTATGATAAGACTCTAGAACATATATCTAAAATTAGTGCTGGTCCAAAACTTTGGGGAATAGGATATGATTTCCAAATGGTTGATATTAATTTTCAAGATAAATTTGATATAAGATTAGATAAGGTTATTACCGAAAAGAACATTTATGTCTGAAAAATACAATGCTGCACTAGGAGCTTTTGAAACAATAAAACATATTGATGGTCCATTAGATATAGGTATTGGCACTGGCAGCACTACAGATATATTTACCGAAAATTTTTTGCCTAAGTTAAGAGAAAATATAAATTCTATTTATTCAAGCTCCGTAAGAACAACAAATTTATTAAAAGCGTTAAATTTTAAAGTAGAAGAAAATAGGCCTAGTAAAATGTTAGATCTCTATATTGATGGCGCAGATGAAGTTGATAAAACACTTAATTTAATTAAGGGTGGTGGTGGTGCTCATACCAATGAAAAAATGATTGCTTCATTTTCTAATCGATTTATATGTATTGTAGACACCTCTAAATTAGTTGAGGTTTTAGGAAAATTTCCTTTACCTATTGAAGTTTTTGCAGCAAATAAACAAAGCGTAACTGATGAATGTAAAAAATATACTAATAAGATTACTTGTAGAGAAAACTTGTCTGATAATGGAAATCTTCTCCTAGACCTCCATGATATGGAAATTTTAGACCCTCTTAAAATAGAAAAAGAAATCAAAAATATAACTGGTGTCATCGAAGTAGGAATATTTGCTGTTGATAAACCGCAATTGGTTATTGTCGGTGAGGAAGATGGCTATAATTCAATAGAATCTTGAATTGCTTTTATAATTTTTGGATCGTTCGGTTCAAGTTTATGTGAAAAACTCTTAATTTCTCCATCTTTAGTAATCAAAAATTTATGAAAATTCCATTTTGGTCTTTCTTCTGTAAGTTGAAATAATTTTTTATAAAAAGGGTGTTTCGTTGAACTCTTCACATTAGATATCGAAAACATAGGAAAGGTTACATCATACATAGCCTTGCAAAACTCACCTACTTTTGCTTCATCTTCATATTCTTGCCATAAGAAGTTTCTAGAAGGGAATCCTAAAACTGTAAAACCTTCACTACTAAATCGTCTTTGTAATGCTTCTAATCCTTCAAACTGACCAGTGTATCCACATTTGCTGGCTGTATTAACTACAAGGATAGTTTTATCTGCGTATTCACATAAATTTCTATATTCATCCTCATTCAAAATTTTTACATCTGTATTAAGTAAATCATCACAACTATAAACATGGCCGCAAAGAATAAAGAAAAGGATTAATAAAGATTTTTTCATAATGTTGATTATAGTTTTATTTAAACAGTAGAGATACCCAGCAATAAAACTAGGAAGATTGCGAATAATATAAAAAGTTCTATGTTTTCTAAAAATTTATCCATTTTTCTCAAATTTCTAGGGGCCGAAGCCCCTAGTTTGTCAGTCAGGGGGAGAGGAGAGACTGACTATATACAATATTTATTTTATAATATTATTATTTTTTATAGATAAATGAAAGTAATTTTATTAAATAAATACTATTTATTTAATATTTACTATCATTCCTTCGTAAACTTGATCAAATAGCTCTATGACATCCTTGTTAGACATTCTTATGCATCCTTTTGATGCTTTTCTGCCTAAGAGCCATTCTTCTGGAGTTCCATGAATGTAGATATATCTTGAAAATGAATCGACCCCTTCTCCCTTGTTTATATTATCTTCAAGACCAGAAAGCCATAATATTCTGCTTTGTACTACGTCTTCTTTTACATATATTTCTTGATCTGAGTAAATGGGAAATATTTCTCCTGTATGGACTCTACCTATAAAGCGACCCCCAAGCTTTATTTCATCGCCAATCATTTTTTTTATTTCATGTTTGCCTAAAGGCGTCTTAAATGAACCTTCTTCTGAGCCTTCGCCAAATTTTGATGATGAAATCTTATATATCTTTAAAACTTCATTATTATCTTTAAGTTTTAATTCTTGATTAGTTATTGAGATTTCTATTTCCATTGCTGTAATTAATTGTACGAAAAAAATTATTAGATAAAATCTCGCTTTCATGTTTCCCTCTTAGTCTTTTTAAAAAAGCCAATAAATAATGCGATAAATGACAATATCAGTAAAGGAAGATCTCCCATTTTGACATACCAAGTGTCATTTTTATTTAAAGTTATCTCATGAGAGATATAGCCAATTTTTCCTCTATTAATTTTTTCTGATGACTCTTCATATCTTGGGCTTATGATTTGAGATATTCCATCAGTAGTGGCTCTAATAACCCACTTGTTAGACTCAACAGCTCTGGCTCTAGCATGTTTAAGATGTAGTGCGGGCATGCTATCTCCATACCAGCTATCATTGCTAATGTGCACAATATATTCCGTGCCTTTAACTCTATTTACAAAAGTATTATTAAAAACAATCTCCCAACAAACTAAACCAGACCAATCAGATTTATCTTGATGGTAAGAACCTTGAGAAAGATTTGAGCCTGGAATATTAAAAAAATTACTTATAGGCCTAAGAAGATTCCCAAGAGGCTGAAATTCGCCAAATGGTACAAGGTTTCTTTTGTCATAAATGTGTTGTGTTCTATTATTTATTATTGATCCGTAGGTGCTTTCTCCATCTTTTCTAAAGAAACCGCCAATAATGGTTTTTTCTTCAATGCCATTAAATATATCTTCGTTATACCAGCTTACTGATTCAGGCCAAACTACAATATCTGTATCGGTATTGCTGGTAATTTCTTTAAGAAGATAAATATCGTTACTAAGCGGTTGAACAACTGAAACTCTTAATTTTTCAAANCCACTATCTTGATAATGGCCAGGTCCAAATAAGAGCAAGAGGATCAATACTGAAGCAACAGGAACTTTATAAATTATTTTTAATTTTTCAAAAAATATACAAAAGATAAACACAATCACAAAAGATGTGCCTGAAACACCGATTATTGGTAACAAGCCCCAAAATTGATCAAAAATAATTCCTAAATTTTGGCCAGGAAATCCTGACAACATCCAAGACCTTATCCATTCCAATATAAAAAAAATGCTGGGAAGAATTAATACCCTTAATTTAGATTTACGAAAGTATTTTATTGAAATAGCAAATAGCCCTAAATATATCGAAAGATAACAAATTATCAGAACTGTCATAAAGAAACTCAGAATTTTTCCTGCCCCATAAAAATTTATAGCATCGTATACCCATGATATGGATAAGGACCAAAATATAACTCCAATTAAAAATCCGGATAGAAAAAATCTAGTCAATTTTACGTACGGTAATCTTTTTTATTTTTCTTTGATCTGCAGAAGTAACTATTAGTTCCAGATTAGAAACTTTTATACTTTCACCAACTTTTGGTAAGTGCCCAAATTCCTTAAGCACAAAACCTCCTAGACTTTCAGCCTCTGGGCAATTAAGTTCAATATTAAAGAATTCTTCAAATTTTTCTTTTTCTATTATCGATGAGACTATATATTCTTTATCATTAATTTTTATTACCTCATCATTTTTTTCTTCATAAAATTCATCTTCTATTTCACCTACTATTTCTTCAAGAATATCCTCAATTGTAATTAAGCCGGCAAGCATTCCATATTCATCAATAACCATAGCTAAGTGGGCCTTATCTTTTTTAAAGTCTTCAAGTAGAGAGGTTACAGATTTTGTTTCTGGGGTATACTTTGGCTCCCTTAATAAATCGATCAAATTAAAATCAGAATCATTCTTTATGTCAATCAGATCTTTTACATGCAGTATTCCAATGACTTTTTCTGAGTCTGAACTAAAAACTGGATATCTAGAATGTTTGGTATTTTTTGCAATCTCATAAACTTCTTCAAGAGTATTGTTTTCATATATTGAAGAAATGTTTACTCGTGGAATCATTATTTCTTTAACAATTGAATCTTTTATGCTGAGTACATTTTGTATAAGCTCTTCAATTTGCTCATCACTAGGCTGATCGGTCTTTGGGGTTTTGTCTATTTCTTCTTTTCTAGAAAAAAGATTAATAATCTTAGAAAAAAACGACTGCGATGGCTCTTCAGACATTATTTATATGGATTGGGTATGCCAATTTTTGATAAAAATTCAATTTCCTTTCTTTCCATTAATATAGCATCATTTTCTATGTCATGCTTATACCCTAATAGGTGNAACATTGAATGTATTATTAAATGTATTAGATGATTAAACTCGGTTTTATCAGTATCTATGATTTCATTTTTGATTATATCNATAGACATTATTATCTCGCCAATACAATCTTTTCTNATCCCTTCAAAAACAATATCTGGAAAAGATAAAACATTTGTAGCGCTATCCTT
Organism: Gammaproteobacteria bacterium; assembly: GCA_002727535.1. GTDB lineage: Bacteria > Pseudomonadota > Gammaproteobacteria > Magnimaribacterales > TMED112 > TMED112. The sequence continues at coordinate 25,511 of PBXH01000014.1, forward strand.
GTTACGAAATTTTTTATTTAATTCTTTTATCTCCTTTAANCTGCAAAAACTTATATCTAGATCAACCTGACNTATATCAAANGCTTTGNTAAATTCATTTAATACTGATTCTATTTCTTCTTTATGATCACTAATTAATTGTGGGTGATTAAAGATTTCAATATTTAAGATATCATTCGAAATTATCATAAGCTTCAACTATTTTCTGAACTAGTGAATGACGAATAACATCTTTTGCTCCAAATTTGGTGAATTTGATTGATTCAACATTTTTCAAAACCTCAATTGCATGTTTTAGGCCTGATGTATTGCTTTTGGGTAAATCAATTTGACTTAAATCGCCATTCACAACTGCTTTAGAACCAAANCCCAATCTAGTTAAAAACATTTTCATCTGTTCTATAGTCGTATTTTGGCCTTCATCCATGATAATAAAAGCCTCTCTTAAAGTTCTTCCTCTCATATATGCAAGAGGAGCAATTTCTATTATGTCTCTTTCAACTAGCCTATTAACTCTCTCTGCTCCCAACATATCATGCAACGCATCATAAAGCGGCCTTAAATATGGATCTATTTTTGAACTTAAATCTCCAGGCAAAAATCCAAGCCTTTCTCCTGCTTCTACAGCTGGCCGCACTAAAACAATTTTTCTAATTTTTTCTTTCATCAAATCATCAACTGCTGATGCAACAGCCAAGAAAGTTTTTCCNGTTCCAGATGGTCCAACCCCAAATGTTAAATCATTATTTTTTATATTAGCTAAATAGTCATTTTGATTTTTACCTCGCGCAGTGACTAAGACTCTGGGTGTTTTGATTTGTAAGCTATCGCTTCCTGANGCTTCTTCATTAGAATGTTTTGCTGTGTGTAAGCTTAAATGAACAGCATCAGAAGTTATTACTGAATTATTTTCTAATTTTTGTTTTAAATCATTAAGAGCTGAAATGCCTATCTGAACATCTTCTTCTTTGCCTGATAAATTAAATTCCGTACCATTCTGTAAAACCTTTATTTTTAATGCTTTTTCAATTTGTTTTANATTTTTATTTAATTCTCCNCAAAGAAGCATAAGTCTCTCAGGCGGAAGGTTAGGAAATTTTAGCTGATAATTAAACAAGAGTTTTAGTTCTGTAAAGTTCCTCTGAGGCAATTAGGTAAAGCGTCATCAATTCGAATATTAATCAATTGTCCAACTAAATCAATACCATCATGTGCAAAATTTACTACTCTATTGCAAATTGTTCTAGCTTGTAATTGTCCAGGATCTCTTTTGGACTGTCCCATAACCAGACAATTTTGTATGCTTCCAACCATTTTCCGGCTATACCCAAAAGAAAATTGACTTAATCTTGACTGTAAAATATCAAGTCTTTCTTTCTTTTCTTCGGCACTTACATCATCAGGCATATCAGAAGCTGGAGTGTTTGGTCGNGGACTATATATGAAGCTAAATGATTCATCAAATTTTACTTCATTTACTATATCCATAGTCTTAGCAAAATCTTCTTTAGTTTCNCCAGGGAANCCCACTATAAAATCCGAAGAGAAACTCATTTCAGGCCTTATNGATTTTATTCTTTCAACAAGATCGAGATATTTTTCTACATTATATCTTCTTCTCATCAATTCAAGTATTCGGTCTGANCCNCTTTGAACTGGCAANTGTACATGACTCACTAATTCAGGAACNTTGTCATAAACTTCAACTAAATCATCTTTAAATTCATGTGGATGACTAGTTGTAAACCTTATTCTCTCTATATTTTCTATTTTTGCTGTCAATTCAATCAGTTTAGCTAATGATGATTTTTCGTTTTTATATAGTCCTTTAAAATTATTAACATTNTGTCCTAAAAAATGTATCTCTTTTGTTCCTTTGTCAGCCAAAATCGACACTTCATTTAAAATATGTTCAATATCTCTNGACACTTCATGTCCTCGAGTATGTGGAACTACACAAAATGAACAATATTTATTGCAGCCCTCCATAACAGANACAAANGAGGAAGGCTCTCCTTGGTTTGGTGTTGGAAGATGATCAAATTTTTCTAATTTTGGGAATGAAATATCTATTTGAGGTATATTTGTCTTTTCTTTTTCNTTATANAGTTCTGGAAGTTTATGTAGTGTNTGTGGTCCAAATACAATATCAACAGCTGGCGCACGTTTAACTATTTCTTTGCCTTCTTGNGATGCAACACAACCTCCGATAGCAATTTTTAAGTCAGGNTTATTGTCTTTTATCTTTCTCCATCGACCAATCTGATGAAATACTCTTTCTTGAGCTTTTTCTCTTATTGAACAGGTATTTAAGATTANAAGATCTGCCTGTTCTTCGGTCTCAGCTATCTCAAACTTCTCTTCNGTTTGAAGGAGATCAAGCATTTTAGCTGAATCATATTCATTCATCTGACAGCCATGTGTCTTTATGTATAATTTTTTTGTCATTTTTATATTATTTTATTATTTAAAGAACTTTTCTCTATAAAATTTTAATTCATTAACTGATTCTTTAATGTCATCCATCGCTCTATGAGATCCTTTTTTTTCAAACTCTTTTTCTTCTGGATACCATCTTTTAACAGCTTCTTTAAAAGANCTGACATCAAGGTGNCTGTAATGAAAATGATTTGCTAATTTCGGCATATATTTTATTAAAAATCNTCGGTCATGGGATACAGTGCTACCACANAGTGGTGATTTGTGTTGTTTTATATGTTTNTGAAAGAAATCTANAGTATCTTTTTCAGCTTGCTCNATTGAAATATTGCTAGATTTNATNTTTTCTACTAANCCTGTTGAAGTNTGTTGTTTAACATTCCAGTCNTTCATTAGNCCCAAAACTTCAGAAGTTTGTGCTATTGCTATCTCAGGCCCCTCNTCGATGATNTTTAAGTNAGCATCTGTAATTANNCTGGCTATTTCTATAATATGATGCTTCTCAGGATCAAGTCCTGTCATTTCTAAATCTATCCAAGCTAGTAAATTTAAATTTGTCATTTATACTTTTTCTACTCAACACAATAATACTATATGAGCGTCAAAGATAA
>PBXH01000015.1 GCA_002727535.1 Gammaproteobacteria bacterium
TACCTTAATTTGTGGAATTACAATTTTGGCTCAATGGGTATATATTTGGAAGAAAAAAGTTTAGTTATTGTATTTTTTCCATATTGAATGTAAAAAATAGAACCAAAAACCATTAAGTATTGGTTCGATAATGGCATCTACAGCAGCTTCACTAAAAGAAACACCAAAAATAAAAGATGCCCATAAAGTTGCAATACAAAAATGCCCCAACGTATAAATAGACGTCAAAGTTAAGGTATTTAAGACATTTTTTGCGACTCTATGTAAAAAATAGAACCAAAAACCATTAAGTATTGGCTCGATAATGGCATCTGCAGCAGCTAAAGAAAAAGATGCATTAAAAATTAAAGTTGCGCAAGCCCAGGCAATAATGATGTGACCGACTGTATAGATGACAGCCAACCCTAAACTACCAATTTCTTTTATTTGAGTATCAACTTGTTTTTTTACGGAAAGGATTAATTCAGTCATTTAGGTTAATTGTATTGCTTTTTATGTTTTAAGTATGCTTCCCAAGCAATTTTTTGTAAAAAAACTAAATCTTCTTTAGAAATTTGGTTTAAGTAATTATATTCTAAACCTTCAGGAGAGGAGCCAGTAATGGCAGCAAATACAACGCAAGATCCTAAGTAAGTCCCAAGCAATCCCGGATGAGTTCCATCTGGATGGTGCAGCTTTATGTTGGGTCTTTCTTTGTAGGCCATTTCATAAGCTATTCCTACAGGAATAACTGCAGACTTGCTTTTTTTGCCAGCATCATAATAGGCCAGCTCAATTTTTTTAATTAAGTTTGGTTCGTATCTAGGATCATTATCAAGATATGCATGCGTCATATATAAAGCTGTTTTTATGCCTAATTTTTGAGCTTTTCTGCTGTAATCTATAGCAGTTTTTGTAAATTTAGATCTTGATTTTGGAGTAGTGACTTCTTTACTGCCACCTTGCATTATTAATAAATCTATCTGTTGTTTTAGTTGCAGGTTATTGTAATCAAGCAAATGATCAATATTGTGATTATGCAATCTAGATCCTCCGATTGTCGCTGATTTAGTGATAATATCTTCATCCTCATAATGCTCAATTAGCATTCTTTTAACGTGATTGTGCACACTATCGTTGTAATAAAGGTAGCTATTGCCAACAAATAAAATTCTTTTTGGATGCTCAGCAAGCAATAAGTTTGATAACAGAATAATTAAAAGAACTTTTAAAAATTTCATTTATTGATGTCCTTATGCATAGCAGTAAATACAATCTTAGAAATTAGGTTTCCTTTTTCATCTTCTATTTTTACATTCCATACAGATGTACTTTTTCCTATATGATTTGGCGAAGCAATTGCATATACAAAGCCTTCAGTAACGCTTTTTATGTGGTTTGCTGTCAGACTTAATCCTACAACTGTTTTTTTGCTTGGATCTACAGTTAGATATGCCGCACAACTAGCAGTGCTTTCTGCTATAACACATGAGGCTCCACCATGAAGAAGCCCTAAGGGCTGACGAGTTTTTTCATTTACAGGCATTTTTGCCTTTAAATAATTATCTCCAAGCTCAACAAATTCTATTCCTAGATGCTTGTCTATGTTTATAGATAATTGAAAATCTTCTATCTTGTAGTCTTTGAACCATATACTCATACAGGCATTATATATAAATGTGAAATAAAAATATTCTTGCCAAAACCATTAAAAAAACAAATAAAAAAGTAATTTTTACCTATTTCTAGCTAAAAAAACTTACAAATACACTATTTTTGCAGGAAAAATATGATAATTTTTTAAAAAAAGATTTAAGATATAAATAGGTTAATTGTCGCTGCCTAGATCAGAATGTCTGGCCCAACTTCCATTCTGCAATACAACTAGGTAGCGATTTTTTTTCTCAAAGCTATTTGTTCTTTTGTAAAACTTAACATTGAATTTGAATCTTGTTGCTGGATATCAACACATAGATTTTTATATTTTTTCTCAGCAGGAAGCCAAGATTCATTACTGCTAAAACCAAAATTTTTAGATTCAGAATCCCAAGGCATAGGAACACGACAGCCATCTCTACCTTTAAATTCTGGCCAAAAATTTTTCCCAAATGGATCTTGGATATGTTCGTACTCAACTTCAGATTCTGGAAGCCCAAGCTCCTCACCTTGATAGATGCAGACATTACCCTTGAGTTTTAGCAGTTTTTCCATAATTGTCTTAGGGTTTTGATTGATTCTAGAAACAATGCGTTTTGAATCATGGTTGCTAAAAGCCCAACAAGGCCATGATTCAGGATGATTCTTAAAGAAATTTTCAACAATACTTTCTATATTTTCAAAATTAATATCTTCTGCCAGAAACTCAAAACAATATGCCATATGAAGTCTTTTTTCATTGGTATATTCTCCAATTGTTTCAAGAGGATTCTCGGAAACAATTTCTCCAACAGATATAGCATTATATTTGTCAAGAATTTGTCTGATTCTCTCTAGATAAGGAATAACTTCAGGTCTAGTATTGTCGTATATATGAACTTGCTCGCCATACGGGTTATCTTTGTTGAATCCAAGAGGACGAACTAATTTAGGATCTTTATAAGGATTGTCTCTTAATTCTTTATCGTGAAATAAAAAGTTGATGACATCAAATCTGAAACCATCTACACCAAATTTAAGCCAATATTCAATTTCTTCTAGCATTTGATTCTGAACCTCTTCATTATGAAAATTCAAATCAGGCTGCGAAGTAAGAAAATTATGTAAGTAGTATTGATCTCTACTATAAGAATATTCCCATGAACTACCACCAAATACTGATAGCCAGTTATTAGGTTGTGGTTCAAGAGCACATAATGTATCAGTTGGATCCTGCCAAACATACCAGTCTGAAAACTCATTGTCTTTAGATGCTTTACTTTTCTTAAACCATTCATGTTCATCAGAAGTATGACTTAACACCAAATCTGTAATAACCTTCAGGCCTTTACTGTGAAAGGCGTCTAATAAATTTTTGAAATCATTATTCGAACCAAAGAGATTATCTACTTTTCTGTAATCAGAAACATCATAGCCAAAGTCTTTTTGCGGCGACTTGAAAAAAGGCGATATCCATACATAGTCAACACCTAGATCAGCGATATAATCAATTCTATTTTTAATTCCATTTAGATCACCAATTCCATTACCAGATGTATCTAAAAAACTTCTAGGATATATTTGATAGATGGTTTTATTTTTCCAACTGGTCATATTTAGATTTTCAGTATTGCCTTTATCAATTATAGGTATACATTAGTTGTATGAATAGGCTGAGAAGATCTTAGTTCTCCATAAAATGAAATCTTTACCAAAAATTCTTGTCATTTTATTCTCAGTAATTATATTGGGCTGTTCAAATGATTCATCTAATATTGAAGTTCCAGCCCCAGTTCCAGCCCCAACACCGGCTCCTACACCAGAACCAACACCAGCACCAACACCAGCACCATCAGACAATTTTTGTCCTGAAAAAAGTGCACAAACTTATGATGGTTATAGCCTGTCATGGCAAGACAATTTTTCTGGATCAGCTCTGAATCAGGAATATTGGTCATACATGTATGGAGATGGATCTGATTATGGAATTCCTGGATGGGGCAACAATGAATGGCAAGAATATTCAGATAGCGAGGAAAATATATATGTTTCTTCTGGATGTTTATATATTGTGCCTAAGTTTAATGAATCAAATTTGGAATATTTCAGTGCACGTATCAGAACAAAGGAAAATAAGACATTTTTATTTGGAAGAATTGATGTTGGATTTTCTGCTCCATCAATTAGTGGTGTTTGGCCAGCTATTTGGATGTTACCAGAGGAAAATGTATATGGAGGATGGCCTGCAAGTGGAGAGATAGATATTTTAGAAGCTAGAGATGATCTTACAAGAGAACTACATAGCACTATCCATTACGGCAGAAATCAAACTAATGATCATAATTACATTAGCAAAAAAACATTTTTAAGTGATGCGCAAAAACTCAACAATCCATTAGAACATAATATTATTAGTTTAGTTTGGGATGATGTGGGTTTTTCATGGCTTTATAACAACTCACAAGTTCACTCATTAAGTTATTCTGAAATACCTGACCTTGGCCAAAATCCATTTTTAGAGAGATTTCATATACTTATAAATAGCGCTGTTGGTGGTAATTTTCCAACCCAAACTCCAGATTCATCACAATACTGTAAAATAGGAGTAAATGAGTGTGACGACTCAAAAAAATTTATTATTGATTATATTGCTTACTATGAAAAAATATCTGAATAATTTTCTGCTTTTAAATTTATTTCTTTTGCTACCTCAAGCACTTCAAGCATCAAATTATGCATTAGTTATTCATGGAGGAGCTGGATGGTTCAGTGATATGCCTGATGAGCAGATAAAAGGAATTGAAGAGGGTTTAGAGGACGCTCTAAAGACTGGCTATGCAATTTTAGAAGCTGGCGGCTCAAGTACGGATGCTGTGGTGGAAGCAATTGTAATTCTAGAAGACAACGAATTATTTAATGCAGGAAAAGGTGCAGTTTATACATCTGAATTTAAGCAAGAGCTTGATGCTTCAATAATGCATGGACTCAATAATGATGCAGGAGCTGTTGCTTCTGTAACCAATGTTAAAAATCCAATTAGGTTAGCCAGATATGTTATGGATAATACAGAACATGTAATGTTCTCATCAAGAGGAGCTGAGAGGGTAGCCAAAGATGCTGGTTTGGATATTGTATATCCTAGCTATTTCTTTCAAAAGGATAGGCTAGAAGATGCTAAAAGAATAAAAAAAGAGAACAACAAAATGGGTACAGTTGGAGTTGTCGCAATAGATATGGAAGGCAATATTTCTGCTGGAACTTCTACAGGAGGAATGACTAACAAGATGCCTGGTAGAATTGGAGATTCTCCTATCATTGGGGCAGGAACTTGGGCTGAAAATAATATTTGTGGTGTCTCTGCGACAGGACATGGCGAATTCTTTATTAGATTTAATGTAGCAAATGAAATATGTGACCTAATCAAATACCAATCAAAAAATGTAAACGAAGCAGCTGAAATAGTTATTGAAAAATTAAGATCTATTGGAGCCGATGGGGGAGTTATAGTGCTTGATTCTGAAGGGAATGTGGCGATGACTTTCAATACGCCAGCTATGGCAAGAGCTTATAAAAATTCTAAGGGCGAACAGCTAATAAAAATATACAGAGATTGAAAACCTTTCTTGAGCAACATTTATTAAATCTTGATCTTCATGGTGTTAGGCACCATGAAGTAAAAGTCGCAGTTGAAGATTTTGTCTTAAATAATCAAGAACAGCTTCCTCTAATAATAATATGCGGTAATTCATCAAAGATGATTGATTTGGTATCACAAACTCTAACAGATATTAAAGTAGATTTTGAAGAAACAAGATACGGTAGAATAAGAGTGAACTCATTAGATGCGTAAACTTAAAATAATACAGATTCTCCCTACANTAAATACAGGNGGTGTTGAAAGAGGAGTTCTAGATTTTAATAGATATCTTGTAGATAAAGGTCATGAATCATACGTAATTTCAAATGGTGGCAGACAGGTAAAGAATTTAATTGATGATGGAGGCAAGCATATCCATCTTCAAATAGCAGAAAAAAGTTTATTTACTCTTTTCCAGGCAAAAAAACTTGCTGATGTAATTAATGAAATATCTCCTGATGTCATTCACATTAGATCAAGAATTCCAGCTTGGGTTTTGCAGCTCTCTAAATTCTTCATTAAAAATCCGAGACCTTTAATATTTTCAACTTTTCATGGCCTTTATAGCACTCCATTTTATAGCAGAATAATGGCTAGTTTTGATAGAGTTATAGCCATATCTAAGACAGTTGAACAATATATTTATGATAATTACGAGAGACATTTAAAAAAACCACCTATGCTGATTTATAGGGGCTCTGATGAGTCCTACTTTACGTCTAAATTTGAGCCAAAGCAGGAATATCTAGAAAATTTTTATAAAAATTTACCTGATCTAGTAGATAAAAAAATTCTGGCATTTCCAGGAAGGCTTTCATCATGGAAGGGACAAGAATCTTTTATTAAAATGATCTCAGAATTACCTGATGACTTCTCTGGTTTAATCGTTGGTCCTTACAAGACTGCAAAGAAAAAGTATTTTAATCGTTTAAATAGATTGATCGAGAATTACAACATTAGGAATAGAGTATTTTTTTATGATGCAAAAGATGATATCAGAGAGATTTACTATCTATCTGATTTAGTGATAAATCTTTCAACTACACCTGAACCTTTTGGGCGNACTATTCTTGAAGCAGCAATGATGGGAAAGAAAATCCTTGGTTGGGACAGAGGGGGTGTAGGAGAAGTCTTAGAAATGTTTTANCCGCAGGGCAAAGTTGAATTTGGTAATTTTAAATCTCTAGCTGAAACGGTCAAAAGTTTATCTATTTCAGATGAAAAGCCTTCAAATGTTTTCCTCACATCAGATCTAATGCATTCTAAAACNGTATCTTTTTATTTAGATGCTTTAGAAAATAAATCTTGATAAATTCTNTTAACTTTTTCAGCTTGNACTGAGAGTAAATTTTCTTCTTTAACTTTCTTAAAACAAATTTCTTGTATCGNTTCTAATTCATGAAGATTATCAACCCAATCAGTAATTAAGTNTTTAAAATTATTATCATTTGTTTCAGCAAGAGAATTTGGTGGAAGCAAATCACTCATAATGCCACATTTTGTAGATAATACTGGAACATTGCAGTAAAGAGATTCAAACAAAACCTTTGGCGATCCTTCTCTATCTGAAGGTATTAATAATGCTTTTGCATTTGAGAAAAGTGCAGCAACATTATTTGTTTCAGGTTTGATCGATATTTGATTAGATAAATTTAGATCTTCTATTAAATTTTGCATTTCATTTTTTAATACACCCTCACCAACCATGAGAAGTCTATGTTTTATTCCTTTCCATGCATTAATTAATCTTTTTGGATTCTTTACTGGCTCAAATCTACCTAAAAAGAGAAAATATTCACTTTCAGATTTTGAGAAATTATTAAATCTACTTTCATCAACCCAATTTTCTAGAACGACTGAATTTTTTGAAGATATTTTTGCTAATGATTTTTGGCTAGCCCCAAATATGAAATCAGTTTTTTCAAAAGGAGAGATATCTTTCTTAGTNCCATGAATCGTAGAGACATGAAGATTTGAACCTTTTAGTTTATTTACAATGCNAGTCATTTTGCTTGCATGTGTATGAATAATATCAGGGGCTAAGGAATTTATAATTGTCTTAGTTTGATTTAAAAGAATAGGTGAATGCCTCCATTGATTTGTATCTAAGATTTCATATTNACAACGAAAATGACTTTTAAGACTCTCCGGACCTATAACAATGATTTCATGATTTTTTGATTGTTCATAACTAAGNTCTTCTANGTGTCTCTCTAATCCAGAAAATACCTTGCTGGAAAACAAGTGCAAAATTTTCATAGTATCTCTAATAATTCATCAACCACTTTTTTAACTTCTTTCAGATGAATATCTTTTTGAGGANGAACAAGACTTATATCTTTTACAGAACGTGATAATAAAAATCTTTTCGTGTCTATGTAACCTAAAGAGCCATCTTTCTTTAATTTGTCTATGTTTTTACTTACTTTAGTAGAGACCTCTCCATACTCGCTATTGTGTTTTTCATGATGAAATACATAAACTTGTGTTTTTGTTGAAAGTGCTTCATATAAAACTGATACACTTTCAGGAGTTAAGAATGTTATCTCATTTTTTTGCATTTCATTTGTTAACCAATCTTCAGAAGTTTCCTTCCAATCAAAGAATTCAGCATTTCCTTTATGTTCTGGAGTTGCCATATCGGGTGACCTTGGAGATGTTGTTATTTTCCATTGATAATCAGCAAACTTATNATTTAGCAACCACTCTATTTGATGTTGAATAACTTTTNTACGAAAATGAAAATGTCTACTTTTTCCTCCTATTACCATTAAGCCGGTTTTTTTATTAATCTCTTGATCTGAATATTTTGACAATACTCCCTTCGTTGATATGACATTTTTAGGTGTGCCTAAGTAATATTTGTCCATATCCGGAACAATTGCTANATCAAACCATTGTGTTGGTCTAATGGAAGGCTTCATTAAAACGATTGTTTTTGCACCATGATGCTTTTTTTTAGCTGTTAGCATATGTTTATGAGTCCCATTGCCTGCCCCTACAATAATGTCAGGCGCTGAGTCATGATCGTAATAATTGGTAAAATTATGTATTTTGACAATTTTATGTTTCTCAAATTCAGAAATAAGTGCTTCAATCTGCTTTTCATGACCTTTTTTTCCATCTTTAAAGGCCCAAATAGTAATTTCTTCTTTTTGTTTAAGGGACATAGATTAAAATAATGATACATGGATCAGAATAATCAATACAAATCTGTTTTTTTATCAGATATACATTTAGGNTTTAGTGGNTGNCAAAGNGATANNCTTGANNTNTTTCTNAGCAATCTNAAATGCAAAGAGNTNTATCTNGTTGGCGATATTATNGATTTTTGGGCNATGGAAGATAATTTCTNTTGGCCTGANATTCANACNAANATATTAGANAGATTTATTNANCTNNANGAANAAGGTGTNGAANTNAAATATATNTCNGGCAATCATGANGANCCNNTNAGNGAAGANAGAATANTAGAAGATCTNTATAACANAGGAGAGCCNTANCANANGATNATTAATCANNTAGATAAATTAGATCATTGTGAGCGATNNGATTNNNTNTCAAAAAAANATGGAAAAATTTTACTNATACATGGCGATCAATANGANTCTGTAACTTCTAATGCCAAATGGATATCTAAGTTTGGAGGTTTAATTTATGACGCCCTAATATATTTAAATCGACCACTTTCAAAACAATTGAAAGCGGCAACCAAAAGACTTGTAGATGGCGCAAGCGGATTTCATAAAAAAGTAAGCAATGAATGCCAAAAAGGCAAATATGATGGTTTAATGTGTGGGCATAATCATAGACCAGAGTTCAAAAAATTTAAAAATCATTTTTATCTCAATACAGGTGATTGGATTGAGTCATGTTCTGCTATAGTTGAATTAACAGATGGCTCTATTCAGTTAATAAAAGTGAACGAAGATAACAGTATCATTAAGATTGCAGAATTATGAAGAGAATTTTGATAGTAACTGATGCATGGAAGCCTCAAGTTAATGGAGTGGTCACCACTATGACCACACTAGTAGATAAATTAGAAGAAAAAGGTTTTCATGTCGATGTGATACATCCAGGTTTATTTCATACGTTTCCTCTTCCTAATTATCCAGAAATATCTGTTGCATGGAATTTTTGGGATCTCAAAAAGAAAATAAAAAAACTTAACCCCGATTATTTTCATATTTCAGTTGAAGGACCATTAGGATTAACTGCGAGACACTATTGCTTAGAACATAAAATTCCATACACTTCATGTATTCATACAAAATTTCCTGAGTATGTATATGAAAGGTTTGGTATTGGTCTTGATGCTACAAAAGGCCTATTAAAATGGTTTCATAACTCTGCTGCTAAGACACTCGTTAACACAAAAAGCCATATGGAGGAGCTAACGTCNGATGGTTTTACNGATNTNTTTNTATGGTCNAGAGGTTTTGANGAAAAAANNTTNTATCCNGCCAAAGANGGAAGCAAANAAAAGTANTTNCTNTANGTNGGTAGAGTNGCAGTNGANAANAATATAGAAGAATTNTTAAANATGGAATCTGANTTACCTAAAGTTGTNGTTGGNGGAGGNCCNAGNCTTAAGTCATATCAAAANAAATANCCAGATGTTGANTTTGTNGGNTTTAAAGTNGGCNATGANCTTGCNGATTNTTATAGNGATGCAGCATGNTTNGTNTTTCCATCTAAAACCGATACATTTGGNATTGTNTTNATNGAAGCTCTTGCATGNGGAACNCCNATNGCNGGTTTNAATGTNACNGGNCCTAAAGATATNGTAATAGAAGGTNNNAATGGTTCNCTTGATGATGAGAATCTTAGTTTAGCTGTTGAGAGAGCATTAAAAGTTGANAGAGAATCAACNTTTCAATCTTCAAAAACTTATACTTGGGATACAGTTGCAGACCAATTTATAGATTCACTGNTNNCAATTAAATAAAATGTTTCTTTTTTACCCGCTTTCAGACGACAACCCTACACCGAGAAAACCAATTTTAACTTGGACGATCATAGGAATTAATGTATTAGTTTTTTTGTATCAAATGTCTCTAGGNGATGCAGCAAATAATAGACTCGTAAGNGACTATGGAGTTAGACCTAGTGTTTTTACAGATTTTAATGATCTTCATACCATCGTTACTTCTGCATTTTTGCATGGTGGNTTTGCTCACTTATTTTCCAATATGCTTTTTCTGTATATCTATGGCGACAATATAGAAGCCTANCTAGGCAGAGTTAATTTTTTAATATTTTATGCTCTTGGNGGTGTCTCAGCTGCATTATTGCAATCTTTTTTCTCAGGNGGTCTAGATGTTCCTATGATTGGGGCAAGTGGCTGTATAGCAGCAATAATGGGAGCTTATTTTGTGCTATATCCACAAGCAAGAATTAGAGTATTTATTTGGTTCTTTATTTTCATACAATTTGTAAAAATACCCGCAAGCATAGTAATTGGTATGTGGATCTTNGGCCAATTAATAAGTGCAGCTGGAAACACATATGATGGCGTTGCATATTTTGCCCATATTGGAGGATTTATATTTGGATATTTAGCAATAAAATTCTTTTTTAAAGAGTACGTTCAATATGAAGAAATCAGTGAAAANGATTTACCAATATCAAGAAAAAACAAATCACAAGGANTNACAAGAGATGATTGAAAAAATAGAGCAAAGACTNTCAGAAAATATTGAATGCATTCATCTCGAAGTTATAGATGAAAGNCCNAATCATGGCGGCTATNATGGNTCNGTTTCTCATNTNAAAATCNTTNTTGTNTCNGATNAATTTNTTGANCAATCTNTNATAAATAGACATAAANTNGTNTATAANGCTATGGGNGATTTTGTAGGANANATACACGCAATATCTATAGTNTCNAAAACNAGNANTCAATGGGAAGAATCTANTGAATATCCTANTTCTCCNGAGTGTGCTAAATAATGATTCAAGANTTNTTTCAAAAAATAATTANTCATAAATATTTATTCTTNCTTGGATTATTTCTTCTCTTAGGCGCTTCTTTGCAAGGGNTAAACAACTTTAGATTTGATGCTTCATCTGAGACTCTAGTTCTTGATAGTGATGTTGATTATCAAATCTATGATGAAATAAACGATGAATTTGGGACTTCAGAATACGTAATTTTAGCAATNAAAAATGATCAGATATTTTCTCAAGAATCATTAATCCAACTAAAAGNTGTTCAAGATAAACTCCTTGCTTTAGAAGTGGTTAGTGATGTTATATCAATCTTAGATGCACCAATATTCGAGCAACCAAAGGTATCTTTAATTAAATCAGCTGATAACGATAAATATCTNTTGATCGATGAGCTTAATTTAGATAAAGCAAAACAAGAATTGAGCACAAGCCCAATTTTTAATGAGTTAGTGATTAGTAAAGATGGTGAAGTTACAGCTATGCAGATTAACTTATATGATAGAGATGATTATTCTCAAGCTATGGCTGAAATAAGAGCTATTATTGACAGCAATCAGANNTTTGAAATGTATCTAGCTGGTCCAGCAATGATAGTGGTCGACACAATAGATTTCATTAAAGCTGATGTGANNACCTTCGGCACNCTGACTNTAATTATATTTTTNATATTACTTACTTTATTTTTTAGAGACCTTTGGTCAGTATCAGTAGTCATATTAAATGCCGGTTTAGTTATGTTATCTANGATGGGNNTTTTAGGTTTGTTTGATTGGCCAATAAGTATAGTNTCTTCAAATTTTCTTGCTCTTTTGCTGATTGCATCAATTGCAATATCAATACANATNCTTGTTAAAGTTCAAGAAGGTGNTGAAGAGGGCATCACCAACGCTGAATCATTTTCAAAAATTATTACACCNTGTTTCTATGCAGCTTTGACAACAGCTGTAGGATTCTTATCTCTAATTTTAAGTGACATTAAGCCCGTAATTGATTTTGGAAAAATGATGGCTGTCGGGGTTTGTTTAAATTTCTTTGTATCATTTATTTTTATTCCCAGCGCTCTAGCCATTAGAAATATAACAGCGAATAAAAATAAGAGTTTAGTGCCTTTTTTTTATAACAATATTTATTTAACAGGCAGAAGCTTTGTTAGAAAATTTTACCTTCCAATTCTTCTAATTAGTTTCCCTTTATTCTTTTATCTCAGTTCGAATCTAAAAGTTGAGAATAAGTTTATTGATTACTTCAATGAAAATACTGAGATCTATCAGGGTATGTCTTTGATAGACGACAAATTGGGAGGCACAACTCCAATAGAAGTTATTCTAGAGCTACCTGAAGAAGAATTTTTTATCGATGAAGATGATCTTTTTTTTAGTGAAGATTCAGAAACAGTCACTTATTGGTGGCGTGAAAAGAACATGGATATTTTAGAAGAAATTCAAGAAGGTTTAACTGAGTTTGATGCTTTAGGGAAAGCTTTAAGTCTAGTAAACGGAGTCCANCTAGCTGAAAGATTAAATGATGGCAATGAAATTGGCGATTTAGAGCTGGCATTTGTNAAAAATTCTTTGATNGAAAGCGAGAAAGCTAAAGATCTGTTAAATGAATTTATCTCAGAAGANGAGAGAAGTGCAAGAATAACAATCAGNACGATTGATTCATTTGACGGCATAAATCGAAATCANCTTCTCTTAGATGTAGATAATTTTCTTTCTGAAGCCTTNTCTGANACTGACGTCAGTTATACCGTAAGTGGTNTAGGNGTTTTATATAACAATTTGTTGCAGAGCTTATTCAGCTCACAGATAAAAACTATATCTTTGGTTTTCGCAGCAATTTTTTTAATGCTANTGGTCTTATTTAGATCNTTNTTAAATGCATTATTTATTATTGTTGTACCAGCATTTTCTGTTGGNGTTGTTCTTTCTTTAATGAGCATATTNAATATTCCGTTAGATATCATGACTATTACAATTGCATCTATATCAGTTGGAATGTCTGTNGATTATTCGATACATTTTGCTTGGAGATATCTACAAGAGAGAAAAAAATCACAAGAAAATAGTGAAAAAGAAACAATCTATTCTACTGGTAGAGCTATATTGATTACAGGGNTAACAATTATCGTAGGATTTTTAATCTTTATATTCTCTAANTTTAATCCTACAGTTCTGTTTGGNATTTTTTCAGCGCTTGCAATCCATATGAGTATGGTGATGTCATTCCGATTCTTGCCAGTACTATTGAATTTAAANTTTAAATAAAACTTTAAAATTATTTGTAGTTAAATTTCCTAATTTGTCCTCTGAAATATCTANCTCTTTAGCTATAGCAGANAGAATATGATTGAGGTNCTTCGGTTCGTTNCGATTNTTTTTTGGTTTGNNCTTTAAGTCTTTAGGNAATAAGTATGGAGCATCAGTTTCAATTAACATTCTATCTGTAGGAATNTACTTCAATANACTTTTAACTTCATTNCCTCTNTTAGGGTCACANATCCATCCAGTAATACCTATATAAAGNCCTAAATCGAGAAAACTTTTTAATTCCTCTTTGGTGCCTGTAAANCAATGNANGATGCTTGGAGANAAGTGATCTATGGCATTNTTTAAAATTGGNTAAAAGTCNGAAAAAGCATCTCTATGATGNAAAAAGGCTGGCAATTTTGTTTCTATGGCAAGNTCCAATAGATGTTCAAAGCATTTTTTTTGGATCTCATGACTTTGAAAATTTCTAAAATAATCTAAACCTATTTCTCCGATTGCTTTTACAGAATCATGATTNGNATGCTNCTTTAAGTTTCTNTAAGTATTNGGCTTTAATTCGGAAGAGTNGTGNGGGTGTATTCCTATGCCAGCAAANACATTTTCTGGCATTTTCTCACATGTTTNTAATATATCTTCAATTTCTATTTCTCTTGATGCGGGACAAAAGAGATATTTAATATTAGAAGATAAAGAATNACTAATTACAGAATCTAAGTCTTTTTTAAAGCTCTCATGTGTGAAATTGAAACAACTATCTGCTAATAACATTTGAAATTAATTTTGATAAACTCTAACCTAGTCCAAATGAGATTCCAAGGAACAAAAAAATATATAGCATCAGAAGACTTAAAGTTGGCAGTTGATGCTNCTCTAAATCTAGAAAAACCCTTGTTAATAAAAGGGGAGCCAGGAACNGGCAAAACTATGCTTGCAGTTGAGGTTGCAGAGGCTTTAAATATGCGTTTAATTGAATGGCANATCAAATCAACCACAAAAGCCACACAAGGTTTATANGAATATGATGCAGTCTCTAGGCTAAGAGATTCTCAATTAGGAGATGAAAAAGTTAAAGATGTCGCAAACTANATTAAAAAAGGAAAATTGTGGGATGCGTTTACCTCTGAAGANCANGTTGTGCTCTTAGTTGATGAAATAGATAAAGCTGATATTGAATTTCCAAATGACCTATTGCAAGAGTTAGACAGAATGGAATTCTATTGTTATGAGNTAGATAAGACTATAAAAGCTAAAAAGAGNCCNCTAGTTATAATTACATCAAATAACGAAAAAGATCTGCCCGATGCTTTTTTAAGAAGATGTTTTTTCCACTATATAGCATTCCCCGATAGAGAAGNGNTAGAAAAAATTATTAACGTTCACATACCGAAAATTAAAAAGAAACTTCTTAAAGANGCGTTTGATGTATTCTTTGATATACGAAAAGTCCCAGGNCTTAAAAAGAAACCATCAACTTCTGAATTAATTGATTGGTTGAAACTAATAGTGTCTGATGATTTAGCTCAAGAAGTGCTTGCTTCTGATCAAAGTAAATTAATTCCTCCACTATATGGAGCATTAATAAAAAATGAACAGGATGTTGAATTATTACAGCGTCTTGCTTTCATGAGCAGAAGAGATTCAAGTGTTAATTAATCTTTTTAACACAGTAAGAGCTTATGGAATACCGGTAAGTGTTAGAGAATTTCTAGATCTTTTAAATGCACTTGAGAAAAAAATAGTTTTTGCTGATTGGAATGAGTTCTATTACTTATCAAGNTCTGTTTTGGTTAAAGATGAAAAATATTTTGATAAATTTGATAGAGCTTTTGATATCTATTTCAGAGGNATTGAAAATTTAGATGATATTTTTAAAACTTTGATTCCAGATGAATGGCTAAGAGAACAATTTAAAAAGAATNTATCTTCAGAAGACCTAAAAAAAATTAAAGATCTAGGNGGTTTAGAGAAATTAATGGANGAGTTCAAGAAACGACTAGAAGAACAAGAAGAAAGCTCACCATGGCGGCAGTAAATGGATAGGAACAGCTGGAACTTCACCTTTTGGTAATTCTGGAAATCANCCTAATGGAATTCGAGTTGGAGGAAAATCCAACAAAGGNATGGCAGCAAAAGTCTGGGAAGAAAGAACTTATGAAAATCTTGATGATTCAGTTCAGCTAGGTACGAGAAATATAAAAATTGCTTTAAGAAGGCTTAGAAGAATGGCAAGAAAAGGAGAAGATTTTGAATTCAGTCTTGATGACACAATTAAAAGTACAGCAAAAAATGCGGGAATATTAGAATTGGAGTACATCAGAGAAAAACTCAATGATATAAACCTAATAGTTTTCTTTGATGTGGGAGGATCTATGGATCCATTTGTTAAATTATGTGAAGANCTTTTTTCAGCAGCAAAATCAGAATTTAAAAATTTAGAATATTATTACTTTCACAATTGTATCTATGAGTCTGTTTGGACTGACAACTATAGAAGGAANGAAAATAGAGTTGAAACACAANCTATTCTCAACAAATTTACCAAGAATCATAANGTGATAATTATTGGAGACGCTAGTATGGCTCCATATGANCTTACTAATGCNGGCGGAAGCATTGAACACTGGAATAAGGAAGCNGGNGAACTTTGGCTTAAGAAAATAAAATCTAATTTTTATAAAACTGTTTGGTTGAATCCTGTTCACGAAGATCATTGGGACTATACATCAACTATAAGCATGATTTCAGGCTTGATGGAACAGAAAATGTACCCATTAACTATAAGTGGCATCTCCGATGCAGTTGCACATTTATCAAGAAGACATTAATGAAAGCATTAGAAATAAAAAACCTTAGCAAAACTTATAGCAATAATGTTCATGCATTGAAAGATNTTAGCCTTTCTGTTGAAAAGGGAGATTTTTTTGCACTTCTTGGGCCAAATGGAGCNGGAAAATCAACAGCAATAGGAATNATCTCCTCTCTTGTTACAAAAAATACAGGACAAGTTTCAATATGNGGAGTGAACATAGATGAAAATTTCCCACTAGCGAAATCAAAACTTGGAGTAGTCAATCAAGAGTTTAATTTTTCACAGTTTGAAAAAGTGCAGGACACTATTNTCACTCAAGCAGGNTATTACGGAGTAGATCATAAAACAGCTCTAGAAAAATCTGAAAAATATTTAAAACAAATGGGAATTTGGGANAAAAAGGATGACACTCTTCGNGAATTATCAGGAGGACAGAAGAGAAGGGTGATGATAATAAAATCACTTATTCATGAGCCTGAACTTTTAATTCTAGATGAACCAACTGCTGGGGTTGATATAGAATTACGTAGAGGGCTTTGGGATTTCTTAATTGACATAAATAATGCAGGAACGACCATTATTCTTACTACACACTACCTAGAAGAAGCGGAAAATCTATGCAAAAACATAGCAATTATTGATGAAGGTAAGATCATTGAAAATACAAGNATGAACCAATTNCTTAAACAATTAGATAGCCAAGTATTTACTATTGAGACAAGCTCNAATCTTCCTCATGGTTTTAATATACCTGGCTTTGATATTAAAGTAGAAAACGANAATAAGTTTTCAGTNACACTAACTAAAGGATCTTCTGTNAGNAACCTTTTCAANAAGCCTGAATTAGCTCAGATAGAAGTTACNAATATTGCAAATCAAACCAATAGNNTAGAACAATTATTTATAAACTTAACAGCGAAATCATGAATNATTACCAATCTTTAAAAACTTTAACTTANGCACAGATTAGAAGGATTNTAAGGATATGGATACAAACTATAGTTCCTCCAGCAATCACTACAGCATTATATTTCTTAATATTTGGCGAATTAATAGGAAGAAGAATAGGNGAAATGCCAGGTTATGAGGGCTTTACTTACGTAGAGTTTATGGTTCCAGGNCTAATAATGNTATCTGTTATTACNAATGCATATGCAAATGTAGCATCTGCATTTTTTGGAGCTAAATTNCAGAAAGCTATTGAAGAGATTATTATTTCNCCAATGCCAAATTGGTCTATATTGATTGGTTTCATCATGGGNGGAGTTACTAGAGGNTTCATTGTTGGAATAGTTGTAGTTTTAGTGAGTTTATTTTTTACAACATTCACTATTCATAACATNCCATTAACTTTATTTGCAATTATCATTACATCTGTTCTTTTNTCCCTATTAGGATTAATTAACGGTGTATATGCAAAATCTTTCGATGATGTAGCAATAATCCCAACCTTTGTTTTAACGCCTTTGATCTANCTTGGAGGAATATTTTATTCAATAGAAATACTTAGTGATCAGTGGCAATTTATTTCAAAATTGAANCCAATACTCTATGTTGTTGATTTCTTTAGATACGCAATGCTTGGNACNTATCAGATTAATCCATTTGGAGCCTTCGCTTTAATATCTGGNTTTACTGCTTCCTTTTTTGCACTAGCTTACTANCTTCTTCATAAAGGTATTGGTGTAAAGGAGTAAAAATTGGCTGGCCCACTTGGAAAAAAAGTTTCCAATCTAAAAGAATTTTCTCCTGANATTTTATTTCCAATCAAAAGAGAAGAACAAAGANAATCNTTAAACAATATCAATTTTAAAGGNGANGATATTTGGAATATTCATGAATTGCTCTGGATTGATAACAATGANTNCCATNATCATAANGAGATTTCTATNNTTATTCCTTGCTCATCAGCCAATATAGTTGAATCTAAGTCACTTAAATTNTTNATAAACTCATTAGTTCATAAAAGATTTGAATCTCTTTCANAAGTAAATAGATTAATAAAGCATCACATTGAAGAATTAGTAGAAGCAGATATTGAAATTAATAAT
>PBXH01000016.1 GCA_002727535.1 Gammaproteobacteria bacterium
AAAAAATGTTGCATACAATGTATGCCGACAAAGGTATTGGTCTAGCAGCAACTCAAGTTAATTATCATGAGAGATTAATTGTTATTGATGTTTCTGAAAATCAAGATGAGCCTATATATATAGTTAATCCCTCTTATGAGGTTTTAGACAGTTCNCCTGANNCNTCTAAAGAAGGCTGNCTTTCGATACCNACATTTCAGCAAGAAGTGNTCAGAGCAAAAAAAATTGAGCTNTCTTATCAGGATCTAGATGGNAACCCNCACAAATTAACAGCNGAAGGTCTTTTTGGGTATTGNATACAGCANGAAATAGATCATCTTAATGGGAANCTGATAGTAGATTATGCCTCTTCATTAAAGAGAAGTCGTATCAAAGCAAAACTACTTAAAATAAAAGATGGCCAAGNATGAAAAGATTAAAATAGGNTTTGCAGGAACTCCTGAGATTGCNTTCGCNCATTTTAATCATCTTTTGAATNNTCCAGATATAGACATTNGTTTCGTTCTGACACAACCAAACAAAAAATCAGGCAGNGGNTTAGAANAATCTAAAACCTTATTTAATGATATTGATNNNANCATACCAATTCTTCANCCNGANAATCTCAACNATCAANACACCATCAGNNCGATAAGCAAAATGAAAATAGANCTTCTNGTNGTNGTTGCTTATGGNAAAATTTTGCCAGATTGGGTGCTTGAGTACCCAAAGTTTGGNTGCNTNAACATTCACTTCTCANTNCTTCCTANGTGGAGAGGAGCTGCACCAATACAAAAGGCAATTGCTAATGGNGACAAGNTTTCTGGCATTAGNTTTATGAAAATAGTAAATGAACTAGATGCAGGNCCNATTTATGNNAGCTTTAATGTAGATATTGAAGATAATGACTTTTTTCANGNTGAAGAAAANCTGCTAGAAACCTCTTTGATGCATATTAGCTCTGTAATAAATNAAATAGTCGCAAANAATAAACAGCCNGAAGANCAAAACNGCAAAGAAGTCACTTATGCTGAAAAAATAGATCGTGNTGATGGGCTTGTNAATTGGTCNTGGNGCGNCAAAGAGATAAAAAATAAATTTCTAGCATATAAAAAATGGCCTGTTCTAAGTTTTATGTTTAAGAATGAGGAAGTTCAAATACATGATTTAGAAATAGCCTCTGATCAAGCCGGTGATCCTGGTGTTATAACAGAGTTTACTAAGGATTCTCTAAGTGTTTCTTGTGGTGATGGAGTTGTAAAGATAAAGGCAGTTAAGTTTCCTGGAAAAAAAGTTATATCTTCAATAGATTTCTTTAATGCAAAAAGAGATATAATTTCATCAGGGGATATATTGGTTTGAGAATAATCATACTAGGCGGTGGCTCTATTGGGGGAAGCGTAGCAAAAGAGCTTTCTTCAGAAGAAAATGATGTGATTGTTATTGATAATAACAACGAGCATCTAGAGGAGCTTAAAAACAAAGAAGGGATAGCCACAATTCTGGGTAATGCATCATCTCCTGACATGCTGGCAGAAGCTGGTTTAAATAGTGAATGTCTGCTTTTGTGTCTTACAGATTCCGAAGAAACAAACCTTTTAGCGTCCATTGTTGGCAAGGAACAATTTAAGGCAGGAAAAATTATATGTAGATTAAAAGGCTCGGACTATAAAGAGGTTGCTTTAAAAATCGCTCCGTTTGTTGACTACTTCATAAACCCAGAAGACTTAATAACAGAAGAGNTTAAGAACTTATTACANCACCCTGGATCACTTGAAATTCTAGATTTTGCTGAAGGAAAGGTTAAGTTAGTGAGTGTTTGCGCTAAACCGTCAGGCATTTTGGTTGGACGACAAATAAAAGAACTCAAAAACGACTTGCCTGATTATGAAACAAGAATACCGGCAATATATAGAAATGAAGAACTAATCATTCCTTCTGGCGACACAACCATACTAGAGGGTGATGAAGTTTTCTTTATTGCAGATGAAAAACACATAGAAGATGTCACAAAAGAATTACAGCAACTAGAAAATAAGTATGTAAATGTATATATAGCGGGAGCAGGAAATATTGGAAGATCTCTTGCAGGAAAAATTAATGATGAATTCAACATAAAGCTTATAGAAAAAAATACAGAAATATCTGAGCTTGCATCTGAAAAACTCGACAATGTATTAATTCTCAATGCAGACGCTGCTGATCAAGAATTTTTGGGTTCAGAAGCCATTGAAGACTGTGATGCTTTTGTTGCTGTAACTCAAGACGANGAAACAAATGTNTTGTGTTCACTAATGGCGAAAAAANTAGGTGCTAAAAAAACAATCACAATTATTAATAAAGAGGCATATTTCGATTTAGTTGGGAAAAACGAACTAGATATCATAATATCGCCTGTTCAAATAACTGTTTCTCACGTTCTTAAGTACATAAGAAAAGGCACTGTGTCCAATATTCATAAAGTGAAAAAAGGTATGGCAGAGGCTTTNGAGCTGACTGTTGATGAGGCAATGAGCGGATTAAAAGGAAAGTGCATCTCTGACCTAGNCCTANCTGGCGATATAACTATACCGTGCATTCAAAGAGAAGAAGGGGTGCTTATGGCGCATGGCACAACTGAAATCAATGCAGGNGATCATTTAATTGTATTTTATAAAAGCAAGGAAGATCTAGATATCTTCTATAATAAGGCTAGATGAATACTTCTTTAAAGCTTCTTAGGTTTTTAGGGCCTACCCTACTATTTTTTGCGACCTTTGTGGTTTTTCCTCCGCTAGTTATGAGCTATTTAAACGCCGAGCTAGATTCAGGAATGCTTATAATTTGGTTTCTGGCAGCTGTTTACGCAGGAATAATTGCTCTCACCCTGCGAAGGAAAAAATTTAGTTACACCCCAAAAGATGGTTTTATTATTACTTTTGTTGCATGGGTCTTTGTTTCTTTAATCGCTTCCTTTCCTTTCTTTAGTTATGGTCTTTCGTTTAGTGATTCGGTTTTTGAAGCTGTCTCTGGTCTTACAACAACGGGCTCAACTTCCATAACAAACTTATCAGAGCTNCCTGATTATCTGCTTTTATATAGACAGCTACTTCAGTGGGCTGGTGGTGTTGGNTTGGTTATTGTTGTGTTGGCAATAATTCCAGCTGTTTCNGGNGGCATGAAGGTTCTTCAGGCTGAAACTGCTGGTTTTGCAGATAAAAGCTTTTCGCCAAGACTAAGAGAAACCGCAAGATCTTTATTAAAGTTCTACTTATTGATTACTTTTTTGTGTGCTTTTGCTTATTGGTTGGCAGGAATGTCGGTTTTTGAAGCAACCACACATTCCTTTAGCACGGTCTCTATCGGGGGGTTCTCTATTTACAATGAAAATATTGGATATTTTAATAATTTTCAAATAGAACTGATTGCTGTAGTGTTTATGNTAATTTCAGCAACNAACTTTGGCCTGCACTTTCTAGCGCTAACTAAAAAATCTATTAAATATCATTTAAATAATGATGAATTCAAGTTCTTTTTACTTGTCATTGCTGTCTCGATANTAGTTTCAACTTTAACTTTATTTNTTAAGGAGAANTTTNCTTTGAGTGACTCCTTGAGATTTGGTGTNTTTCAAACAGTTTCAATTGTTACAACTACTGGCTACACTCTTGANCCTCTTTCAGGNCTCGGAAATATAATGCCTTTCTTTATCTTTATANTTGCTTTCATTGGGGCGTGCTCNGGCTCTGTTGGAGGAGGAATGAAGGCTTGGAGAGTTCTTACCTTGTTAAAGATTGGNTTTTCAAACATAACCAAAATAATGCATCCTAATGCNGTAAGCACAACTAAGATGAATGGAGAAAAAATTTCTTCTTCTCAAATTGAGGCTGTNTTTTCTTTTATAGCAATATATATAACTTTCTTTCTTTTGTTTTTGTTCGTTTTAATTTTTCAAAATATAGATTTTTATTCTGCATTTTCAGGTACGGCGGCAGCAATAAATAATCTTGGCCCTGGGCTTGGACAATTTGCTGAAAATTATTCAAGCTTGTCAGATTCGGCTAAACTTACACTTGCAGGAGCAATGATCGTAGGCAGATTAGAGCTTTTTGGGGTTCTTATTTTGCTCTTTCCTTCATACTGGAAGAGTTGAGCTAATAAATATTTTTAATATCTCCGCTTAATTTTCTGAATTTCNTGTATTCCCATCCATAAAGTTCTGGTGATTTGTTTATTGCTCTTTCAAAATGTTTATTCATTTCATCAACCGTCATTGGGCTTTCAATTTTTTCGCAATTAAATTTATATTTTCTGCTTTTCCCCGCAGTGAAGTAAACGAAATACAGCGCATGAGTATTTCTTTGAGANAGTTTTTCAACTAAATCAACGCACAGACACTCCTTTCCAAACCAGTTCGAATATGTTCCTTTTTTATGTGGCACCAGATCTGATGCCATTATTATATTTTCGCCTGAAAAAAACCTTTTATAGAGATCTTTTATTCCGNCCGAGTCAGCAGGCACCATGTTTGCCCCCTTAGATTCACGAATTTTTTTTGTTAGATTTTCTAAGTCNGGGTTTTTTGCTGGAGTATAAATAATATTAAGCCCTTGTATTTTTTCAGACATTAAAAATAGCATTGTGTCGACGCAGCCCATNTGTAAAGAAAACAGCAAAATAGGCTTATTTTCATTTTCAAAAGTGTATTTCAGAGAGTCTGCATCAACTAGATTTTTATAGTTGTCTGGTCGCCCCCACACATATGGNTATTCAAAAAGCAATTCCATGGTTCGCAAAAAGCTTTTGTTAGTAATCTCGCTTTTCTCGCTTAAACAGTGCTCTATATTGTTTTTTGTAACTCTATATTGTGAGCTGTTGAACAGCATTGAGATGGTAGCAAAAAGCCTTGATATAGCCACCAACAAAAACCATGGCATTGATGAAATTAGCTTAAAAAGTATCGGAAACATTTTTAAAATAATAAAATAGCCTTAACTAGCATACTATAGGAACAAGAATTGCCTGCAAAAAATATTGATGAAC
>PBXH01000017.1 GCA_002727535.1 Gammaproteobacteria bacterium
GGAACAGGCGGTATTATTAACCGAGTTACTAAAAAAGCTGTTTTAGATGAAGTATTTGGTAGTTACGATCTAGGTACTGATTCTTTTGGAGCTCTTGATTTTGCTGCTGATTATAATGTTCAAACTAGCTCAAATTCTGCTTTACGTTTTAATATTCATAGCGATGCTCTAGAAAATCATAGAGACCATTATGATGGCACAAGATTTGGCATGAACCCTACTGTAACAGTAGCACTAAGCGATAAAACTACAGTTGATCTTTCATATGAATATGCTGATCATGAGAGATTCATTGATAGAGGTATTCCTACCATAAATAATGCGCCGGATGAGTCATTAAGTAATATCGTATTTGGTGATCCAGATATAAATACTACAACCCTAGAAGCTAACATTATGCGTGCAAATGTAAGTCACAGATTTTCAGAGAATAGAAAGGGTAATCTTGCTGTGCAATCTAGTAGTTTTGAAAAAATGTATCAGAATTTATATGCTTCTGGCTATGATGGAACTTTAGTAACTATGGATGGTTACTTAGATCCAACTGAACGTGATAATTTCATTATTTCAGGCAACATAGTGAATGAAGTTGTTACAGGATCTGTTACTCATACTATTTTGGTGGGCGCAGAACTAATTAATACAGAAAATAAAAACCATCGTTATGATACTAACTGGTCAACCACTGATGATGACAATGAGGTTTTTGATATTTCAAGACCTATGGACTTTACCGTTAACGCAGCTGGCGTAGCTACTGCTGTTAACTTTACAAATTCCTTAAAGAGTAAAACAGAGTCTGATATATCAGTTACATCACTATTTATTCAAGACCAAATGGATCTTACAGACAATATAAAGCTTATGATAGGTGGTCGTTTAGATAGTTTTGATATTACAGTTGATGACATTAAGAATGGAACATCTGAGTCAAGAACAGACGACAGATTTTCTCCAAGAGCTGGCCTTATATATAAACCTCAAGAAAGTGTTTCTTTATATATGAGCTACAGTGAAAGCTTCTTACCAAGATCAGGCGAACAGTTCAAAAAGCTAGATGCAACTGCTGCTAAATTAGATCCTGATGTATTTGAAAGTACAGAGGTTGGAGTTAAGTGGGCTATGACTGATACTTTAAGCTTTACGGCAGCTATATTTGATAGTGAGCAAACTAAAGCAACATACGATAATGTTACTGGTGAAAACTCAGAAATCAGAGGTTTACAGGTAGACGGAATGGAAGTTGAGCTTAGTGGCCAGGCTAGCGATAAACTTGAATTAGCAGTTGGATATAGCTCCTTAGATGGCACAACTAGTTCAGGAGGTGTCGCTAGAGAGGTTCCTGATCATACATTTTCATTATTTGTTAAATATCAAGTAGATGAGAATTTTGGTTGGGCATTAGGCGTAACTCAACAAGGTGAATCACATATCAAAGATAATAGCACTTTAGTATTACCTGAGTACACTAGATTTGATTTTGCTACTTATTGGAATGTTTCAGATGATATGGTTCTTAGATTAAATGTTGAGAACTTATCTGATGAGCTTTATTTCCCGCATTCACACAGCACTCACCAAGCTTCAGTTGGCGAGCCATTGAATGCTAGAGTTTCATTAACTAAAAGATTTTAATTAATCTTAGATTGATACTCATAAGAAATTAAATGGGGGGGCAAGCAGAAATTAAAGGGCTTGAGTTGTCATATTCCACCCTTGCAACATATGATGACTATTCAATACCTATGATGCTTGCCTATACCATTTCAGTTGTGAAATAGACTTTTTATTCATATTTTTACCTTTCGTAGAATAGGAAGATATTTTCACATAGCCCTTCAATTAAGAAGGGCTTTTTTTTAAAGAAAAACTGGTTAGACTTAAGAAGTTATGAAACTTAGTTATCCTCCATTAATTGTTTTAGGATGCATTGCAGTTCAATTGCTGCTTAATATGTTGGTTCCTCTAGAAGTTAATCTAAGTCTACTATTAGGGCTTGTTTTGCTTATATTTTCATTAGGGATTGTCACTTACGCTTTTAGAGAGCTTAATAATAATGAAACAACTTATATCCCCGATGGAGATCCTGAAAAACTTGTTACTTCAGGACCTTTTTCATTTACCAGAAATCCAATTTATTTAGGTATGGCAGGAATACTTTTAGCAATTGCTTTTTTATTACAATCACTTTCAGCTTTATTAATTCCGATATTATTTATATCNATAATACAAAATACCTGGATTCCTCATGAAGAGAAAAAATTAGCGGAAACTTTTGGGGAAGAGTGGAGNAATTATTCAGCNAAGACCAAGAAATGGTTATGGTGAAACATTAGCATTAATTAATTTTTTCCAAATTTGGTAATCNTCTTTCATTATCAAATTGAGAGCGTATTCTGGGTCATATACAGTTTTTTCTTGCCTTGTTATTAGATCAACATTCATTAATCCAGTGGTTATTCCTGCTAAACAAGCGACACCTTTTGCAGTTGCCTCAGTATTTTTAGGTACTTGTATAGGAATATTTAAGATACTAGCTATGTGCCCCACAAAAGTTTTATTTGCTGCCATACCTCCATCAACACTNAAAGAATTAACACTAATATTAGTTTGCTCGAGACAATCNACTATATCCTTAGTTTGATAAGAAATTGAATTAAAAGCCGCCGTTATCAGATCTTTTTTCGTTGTATCTCTTGTTATGCCATGAAAGCTTGCTCTAATTTCAGAATCCCAATATGGCGCTCCTAAACCAGTAAAAGCAGGAATAAAATGTACACCATTAGCATTAGCATCTAAATTTAAGAATTTTTCAGAATGAGGGCTTTCACTAAAAAATTCGAGTCCATCTCTTAACCATTGAACTACTGTACCAGCCGAATAAATACTACCTTCGATTGCATAGTGAATTTCATTATTGAAACTAAAACCTATCGTNGTTAAAAGCCCTTTATCTGAATTTAAAGGTTTAAGCCCGATATTAGACATTAAAAAGCCACCCGTTCCATACGTACTTTTAAGATCCCCAGCATTTAANCAACCTTGTCCAAATAATGCAGCCTGTTGATCTCCTAATACNGCTCTNATATCGATATTATTGCATTCTNATAATGTCCCAAATAGATCATCCGAATTGGATACTTCAGGCAACATTGATTCAGGAATATNAAATAGTTCTAAAAGATAATTATCCCAGGACAAAGTATTTATATTAAACAACATGGTTCTAGAAGCATTTGTTATATCTGTTTTATGAATTTTTTTATTTGATAAGACATACATTAGATAAGTATCGACTGTACCAAAGCATAATTTTCCTTCATTAGCTTTNTTTCTTGCGCCTTCAACATTTTCCAGTATCCATTTTATTTTTGTTGCAGAAAAATAAGGATCAAGAACTAAACCNGTTCTNGTAGACACTTCATTTATTATTTCTTGATCATTAATAGAAGAACANAAATCCTTAGTTCTTCTATCTTGCCAAACTATAGCGTTATAAATAGGTTTTCCTGAATCTCTTTCCCAAACTATTGTTGTCTCTCTTTGGTTGGTAATAGCTGCTGAGGTTATTCCATTAAANTTAANCTTTTCTAAGGTGTCTGTGACNGATTTAACTAAAATTTCTGGATCAATTTCAACCCAGCCATCCTNAGGATAGATTAATGGATATTCTTCTTGATGCACTTCAACGANTTGAGCATTTGAATCGAAAACAATAGCTCGTGAACTTGTAGTACCTTGGTCAATTGTTAAAATCTTAGTCATGTCTAATTTAAATATTTTAACTCTAATCATTTTAATATTCTTCATAAGTGGATGTTCTTCTATTGAAAACGATTCTTTTGGTGAAGAGAGAGAAAAGAAAATAACNGAACTTAAAGAGGATTGTTCATTTGCAACAGTGGATTACGATCGCACAGGACAACCGCTTTATATTTGNTANAAAGATGGCACTGCTATAAAAAGGTCAAAAGATAAAATAAAAACAGATAAAGAATCAACAGAAACACCTGAGACACAAAATATTGAATAAGTACATAATTTATTCCAAGAANAATTGCTCTTATTGCGTAAAGGCAGNTGCATTATTAGAAGCTAAAGATCTNNTATTTGAAATAAAAAAAGTTGATGGAGATATAAATTTATATGAAGAAATGCAAAAAATAGCACCTTCTATGAAGACATTGCCGGTNATTTTAAAAGATGACGAATTGATTGGCGGATATAGGGAATTATTAGCATCTTTAGANAANAATGAATAAATTTATTTTTTATGACACAGAAACATCATCTGCAAAAGAGATAGATTTTGTTCAAGTAATTCAAGTAGGNACAATCTTAACTTCGTCTTCGCTAGAAGAGCTAGAAACATTAGATATAATNTGTTCGCCNNTGCCTTGGACANTAATCACACCAAAAGCATTATTGTTAAATAAAAAAAAGGAGATATTTAATTCTGANANATCTCATTATCAAATGATAAAAAAAGTTTTTGATAAATGGTCAGCATGGACTCATGACAATAATTCAATATTTATTTCTTACAATGGCATGCGTTTTGATGAGCAGATAATGCGNAGACAATTTTATTGGAATCTCTTAGATCCATACATAACAAATACNAACGGCAACTCAAGATTAGACATTTTCATAAAAATGCAGGTTATTGGATGTTTTTATGCTGATTTATTTCCNATCCCTAAGATAGAATCAAAAATCTCATTAAGACTAGAAGAATTTGCAAAATTATTNGATATGAATACAGAAAACGCTCATGACGCTGTTGAAGACTGCAGATTTTTAAAGAACTTATTAAANAAAATAACAGAAATAACTCCTAATTTTTANCAAGAATTTATTTCAACAACATCAAAGATAGATCTTTTTAACCATCTGGCAAATGATGACGTTCATTATCTATGTTCTTATTTTCATAATAATTTAAAGTCATTTCCATTTACCGCTCTTACTGGTCCAGAAATCNTTTCTAATGATTTNCCTATTTTTAATTTGATGAATGANCCTAATGATTACATTCATTTAACTGCATCTGAATTAACTGAAGTAATATCAAATACAAGAACATCACCCTTTAGGAAAGTTGCTTTAAATAAATCGATTCCTAGTATCTCTGCAAAAACACTTNAAAAGGATAATATCGATATGGAAGATATTGATAAATACAAAGAAAGAGCAAAACAAATTAAAGCTAATGAGGATTTTATTTTTANAGTTAATGAAATTTTTAATGATTTAGAGAGACCAACATACGCANCAGATTATATAGAGCAACAATTATATTCGGGTGGTTTTCCACATCAAATTGATAAAGATAAAATGAAAAACTTCCATGAAGCAGAATCATTACTTGATAAAATTTCAATAGCTAATTCTTTTGTTGACCAGAGATATAGAGANTTTGCTATACGTATTTGCGCGCAAGAATATCCTTCTGATGTTGATGTTAGNTACCTTCANCATTGTAANAACTTAGTTANAACACGATTTTTTGAAANTGGTCCTTGGCCTGATCCTGANGCATATCTTAGAGAAGGGGAAAGCTTGCTAGATGAATTNGCTGANNCAGAAGAAAAAAAACTGGTTAATTTAGCAATTAATTCCATTAAATCTAGTCGAAATTAATATATCTATTTGTTTATAATAGTTATCCGAGAATCTCTAGGGCTATATGAAAAGAGTTTTATTTTTTATTTTTATTTCTAATTTATTAATTGGATCAATTAATTTTGATGGGCATGTAAATGATGATGAATGGGCTCAAGCAGACAAACATTTAATTTCTTATGAAGTTGAGCCTGGATACAATANACCCGCTAAATTTAAAACAGAGGCATTNATTACTAATGATGATTATTTTTTATATGTTGGTTTTAAAGCTTATGGCAATAAAGAAAACATAAGAGCCAGANTAAGAAGTAGAGACTCTATTTATTATNTAAATGATTTCGTGGACATAGGAATAGATACCTATGCAGATGGAAGATATACAGTGTCTTTTAGTGTTAATCCAAAAGGAAGCATTGGAGATCGAAAGTATTCAGCATTTTGGCCTGATGCGTCATATAACGTCGAATTTGAAGGAAATGGACACTTTACGGATTATGGCTATGAAGCTGAATTAAGAATTCCCTTNACTTCATTGGATTTTCCAGAAACAGATAAACAAAAATGGAAAATTTATTTTTTACGTAAGTTATATGACAACGACAATGAAACAAGATATTTAAGCAGTAAAGATGTTGAAGGAGCAGGTTGTCGAATCTGCCAATCAGATATCTTTTATGAGTTTTCTGGAGTAAAGAAGAAGGCAAAAAAACGTTTGATACCATCAATAACAGCCAACTCATTTGCTGAAAGAGATGTTTCTGGAGAAATGAAAAGAGAATCTCCTGATTCTGAANTATCTTTAGGCGGAGTTTATGAATTAGATGGCAATAATTTAGAATTTACCATTAATCCTGACTTCTCTCAGATNGAAGCAGATGAAAGTAAAATAGACGTAAATTCAACTACAGCTTTAAGATTCCAAGAAAGACGTATATTTTTCAATGAAGGAAGAGATTTTCTTCAATCNAGACTAAATNCTGTTTATACAAGNTCAATAAATAATCCTGAGTATGCAGTTAAGNTATTNAATAGAGGAGATAAACACAGTTANTATTTTTTAGATGCTGAAGANAGAAACACACCTATAATTATTCCTGGTAGCCAGAGATCTTATTCTGCNTTATTAGGAAAAAGTCACGCTAATATCTTTAGNTATAAATACAATCTTGAAAGAGGGCAATATCTNTCATTTNTNACGACAAATAGATCTTATGATGGAGGTGGATCAGGATTACTTTATTCATCTCGTGGCTATATTATNNTAGATGAAAAATATTCAGCTTCATTTGAAATAGCTAAAAGTGAAACANATGAACCTATTAGTGACGTCATAACCACAACTAACGGAACTAAAAATCATACCTATGCTTTGGATGGCGAATCTTTTTCTGGATATGGAGGAAGATTTACATTTAGAAGCAATACAGAGAAATGGGGNTGGAACTATGAATTTGAAACAAAATCACCTGACTTTAGAACAGATTTAGGCTTTACAAATGAAAACAACTGGAAAAAACATTCAATTAGCGGAGATTATAAATATAGGTCAGATGGNCTATTTAAATTTGTTNGTTTTGATGCNGCCANTGTCATAATGAAAAATTATCAAAATGATGTTNTAGGCCAAATGACAAGAATTGGCTCACGGATAGAATTTGATAATCCTTTTGAGNTAGAGCTAAGAGCCGANACGTGGAATAAATTTCAATTTGANACTTATGTATTCAACGACACATATGAATATGAAGTTGAAGTAAGNTATAGCACTCCAAAAGTATTTTTTAAAATTANAAATGATTGGGGTGATGCAATAGCAAGAAATATNGCTACACCTGAATTAGGAGACAGAAGAAATTCATCTATGGATGCTTGGTATAACGTTAGCGATCAATTTTTTATAGGAGCAAATATTAGACNGAGTGAGTTAAAGNATAAAATAACAGGAGAAGATTTTTTCTCAGGTTATATCGGCTCACTNAAATCAACTTACCAGTTTAANAAGGATTCATTCCTCAAATTAACTTATGAATACAATAATTTTAATGAAGATTCATANCTACAAGCATTATTTCAATGGCAGCCAGATTCAGCAACCATCTTTTATTTAGGCGGAACNATTAACAGGGAAGATATAGAGGGCACTTGGGAAAATGAGAGCTCTCAAATATATATGAAATTTCAATATCTATTCAATTTTGATTAGATAATTGGTGTAGAATAAACACCTATGTCTAAAGTCACAAAAGAACTAGCCGATCTAGCCCAAATGCTCATTAACATGCAGAATGATCTTGGGTTAAGNGACATAAATCCGACTGAANCCCATGTATTGCTTATGATTATAAGAGAACATGAATTAACAGGCCGTTGCTCCATGTTAANAGCTGTCGAAGTATCAAATAAATCTAGNTCTACTGTTTACAAGGCTATTAGAAAATTAACAAAAGCTGGGATTGTTAAAATAAAAAATTCTNTAGAAGATAAAAGATCTTTTTTGGTAGTCCCTAAAATTTAATTTTAATCATGCCTAAAATTTTTGAATTATCAGTTTATACCTGTTTTTTTTATTTTTTAGTATGGGTTATCTGGATTTTCTTAATAGTGCCTTCTGAAAATATANCAGCACAAGGATTAGGAAGTTTAGCTTTTCTTCCTCATGCNGCAAGAGTATTGCCAGTATTATTTTTTGGTGGNAGATCAATACCTGCTATTTATTTTTCTGAATTTATAGCAACCAATTATATTGGAGAACTTGAANACACGACTNCTTATGGAGCTCTCATAAGTAGTACCNCCATTTTAATATCATGGGGAGCATTTAAGTTATTAGATGTNGACTTAAAATCTAAACGGGTTTTGCAAAATACTGATTGGAAACATGTGACATTATTTGTACTTGTTTCNGCTTTAGTAAATGGTGTTGGAAATGGAGCTTATTATTTATATTTATATGAAGTAATTGATCCATTAATAACAATACGTTTTGTAATAGGAGANATTGTAGGAGCAACAATAGTGATATTATCCCTTATGTTCCTTACAGGATTTATTAAAATACCAGACTCAAAAAATGATTGAAGTAAAAAATNTATCAAAACAATTTAAAGTCCCTACTGATAAAAAGGGTTTTTTTGGACCCAAAAAAGAACCTTTTTGGGCTGTCGATTCATTGGATTTTACTGTTGATAGAGGCAGTGTTGTAAGCATTCTTGGGCCTAATGGTTGCGGCAAAACAACTACTTTAAGAATGATTGCTGCAATGCTTTCTCCTTCTAGAGGAACAGCATTAATTGATTCATTAGATGTACGAAAAGATAAACAAAAAATTAAGTCAAAGATTGGTTATATGACCAATAATACTTCTTTGTATGATCGACTTAATGTAATTGAAACAATAACTTTTTTTGCTGAACTCAACCANATACCAAAAGATATTTATATGGATAGAGCAGAAAAATTATTTGATCAACTTGATATGAGGGANTATCTCTTAAAAAGAGTTTCAGATCTTAGTACTGGCATGAAACAGAAGACTTCNATTGTAAGAACATTAATTCACGACCCTGATCTGGTTATTCTAGATGAACCAACTACAGGAGTAGATGTAACAGGACAATCGGTAATTGTTGATTTGATTAAATCTATTAAAGAATCTGGTAAAACACTTATTTTTTCNACNCACCAATTAAATGAAGTAAGAGATATAGCTGATCATATAATNGTCATGAAGGCNGGAAAAAAAGTATTTGATGGCGACAATCAACAATTTCAAAATTTAGATTCA
The DNA here is from genome assembly GCA_002727535.1 of Gammaproteobacteria bacterium. GTDB lineage: Bacteria > Pseudomonadota > Gammaproteobacteria > Magnimaribacterales > TMED112 > TMED112. Next base: position 9,413 of record PBXH01000017.1, read on the forward strand.
AATAAATCCTTTACAGAGATTTTTATGGAGATGGTTGATGACTAAGTGGCAAACTTTACTNATNAAGGAGTTAAGGCATCTTTTTAGAGANACTAAGACGATTATTCAAACNGTAGTTGTGCCTACTTTTCTAACTCCNCTACTTATTGGAGGTATTGTTTGGTATATAAGTTCTATTGCTATAGAAGAGAGTAAAAAGGANTATGANGTTGCAGTTTTTAANTTAGAAAATACTGANCTTTTTAATAAATTTGAAGAATCTGAAAGATTAAAAGTAACNAATTATGAAACAGTAGAAAATGTCATAGAATCAGTTAAGAATGACGATTCAGAAATTGGAATAGTTATTGGTGAGNGCTTTCAAGAGAATTTNAGNAAAAATATTAGCTCAAANATAACTATATATTCAAAGAATATAGATACTTTTTCACAAGCACAAAGTTTAGCTGAAGANATTATTGATAATTTTGANAATGATGAAAGGTTAGAACGACTTTCTAGNCTAGATTTAGATGAAGAATTTATTAATCCTATAGAAATATTAGAAGAAGATCTGACGACTGAAAAAGAAGCAGCTGGTTCAATTTTTGGTGGAATNCTTGCCTTCTTTTTTGTCATGTATGTAATAACTGGATCAATGTATCCAGCAATTGATTTAGGTGCTGGAGAAAAAGAAAGAGGAACTATGGAAACACTCATTTCAACAAATATTTCTTCATTAGAAATAATAATAGGGAAAATGTTATCNGTTACTGCTTCTGCAGTCTTAACAGCTACATTTTCATTGTTAGGCTTCATTATTCCTCTTGTAATAATTTTCTTCTTCTATGCTGATTCTATTCCTGCAAGTTTGTTTGATACCTTATCTTCTTTAGTTAATCCAACAGCATTTCTTGGTATTTTTGGATTAATAGTTCCTTTAAGTATTTTGATGGGAGCATTATTGCTGGCAGTTTCTGTTTATTCAAAAAATACAAAAGAGGCTGGGTTACTACTAGGAAATTTGGTTATAGTGTTCTTTCTGCCTGCATATATACCTTTATTTAATCCTGGTTTAGAACTAGATTTTGTTGGTTCTTTAATACCTTGCTATAACCTTGCCTTGTTAACAAATTCTTTAATTGCTGAAAATACTAATTGGATGCTTTATTTTAGTGCAATGGGATCAACAGTCTTATACTGCTGCATAGCTGTATATATTACATACATTATGTTTGATGATGAAAAAATCATATTCAGAAGTTAATGGAAGTAATTAATACGCCTGTTTCACCATATATTCAAAATGCNCCAATAGCTTATTGTTCTTCAACTTTAGAATCTATTTATGTAGATCCTGGTGATGAGATAGAAAAACTAATNAGTGTTAGTAATNAATTAAATCTAAAACCGCAATATATTCTTATTACACATGGACACATTGATCATGCCGGCGGAGCAGCAGAACTTGCTANAGAATTAAGNCTAGAGATTATAGGNCCACACATCGAAGATAAATTTCTTCTTGATGCATTGGAAATACAAGGACAAATGTATGGAATGAAAACAGAAAATTTTATTCCCTCAAAATGGCTAAATCATAACGATTCTATTAGTTTTGGANATCAGAAATTAGAAATATTGCTTTGTCCTGGNCATACACCTGGACATATTATTGCTGTAAATCATGAAGNAAAAAAAATAATTGGAGGNGATGTTNTGTTTAATGGNTCTATTGGAAGAACTGACTTNCCTAGGGGCAACCATCAAGATCTAATCGATTCAATAAAGAATAACTTGTTAACTCTAGATGATGATTATGATATTTATTGTGGTCATGGACCNAATACAACAATTGGACATGAAAGAGCTACTAATCCATTTTTAATAGATGCTTAGCGAAAACACCATACATTTCATGAATAGGGTTATTAAGCTATCAGAAGATAATTTAAATAATAATAAAGTTCCTATAGCTGCTATTGTGGTTGATAGTTCAACAAATGAAATAATTTCAGAAGCTACAAATGGAGATGCTGTTTTAGATCATGCTGAGATCTTAGCTTTAAGAAAAGCCTTAGATAAATTATCTACAAATAGATTAAATGAATGTGATATCTATGTAAGTATTGAGCCTTGTCCCATGTGTGCTACCGCTATAGCAAAAACACAGATAAGAAGATTGTATTTTGGTGCAGAAGATAAAAAAGGGGGAGGGGTTATTAACGGACCAAAAATATACAGCCACTCTAATTTAAAAGTTCCGGAAGTTATTTCTCATTGCTTAGTAGATGAAACCGGTAATTTGCTAAAAAAATTCTTTGAGAGTAAAAGAAATTAATAATCTACAGGTATAATCTATCTATGTCCGAATTTGATCTGGTTCTTANAAATGGCACAGTTTTCTTGCCATCAGGGAGAAAGAATACTGATATTGGAATCAAAGAAGATAAAATTATCTTTATCGGAGATATAGGCGATTCAAATGAATCTTTGGATTGCACCAATCATTTTATTTTCCCCGGCTTAATTGACACTCAATGCCATTTTAGAGAGCCTGGTGGCGAACATAAAGAAACAATTCAAACAGGCACTATGTCTGCAGCATTAGGGGGAATAACAGGCATATTTGNGATGCCTAATACGAATCCTCTNACAACNACACCTGAGGCTTTAGAACATAAAATAAAACGTGGAGTAGACACGGCTTATACAGATTTTGCTTTTTATTTTGGAGGCACTCATGAAAATTCTTCAAATCTGCCTGAATGGGAAAAATTACCAGGAGTTTGTGGGATTAAAATTTTTATGGGATCAAGCACAGGAAATCTTCTTTCCGCAACAGATGAAGAGGTTGAAGCTGTAGTTGCTAATGGTAGGAGAGTAATAGCAGTTCATGCTGAAGATGAATTCATAATGAATGAGAATAAAAAAACAATCTTAAAAGATAGCAATGATGTAGGAATGCATTGTAAATGGAGAAATGTTGAAAGTGCTTTAAATGCAACTAGAAGAGTAGTTGCTTTAGGAAAGAAGCATAATAGACACATTCATGTTTTACATATTACAACAGCAGATGAGATGGATTTTCTGCGTGATAATAAGGACACCGCAACCGTAGAAGTATTGCCAAATCATTTAACAATGCATGCACCAGAATGTTATGAAGAATTAGGTACGTTGGCACAACAAAATCCTCCTATAAGAGAAAAAGAACATCAGGATGCATTATGGCGCGCTATAGATGATGGTACTGTAGATATAGTTGCATCTGACCATGCCCCACATACACTTGAAGAAAAATCTGGAACATATCCAGGCACACCTAGTGGTACTCCCGGAGTACAAACGTTATTGCCTATCATGTTAGATCATGCTGCTAATGGTAAATTAAGTTATGAACGTATCGTTGACTTAATGGCATATGGCCCAAAAAAAGTTCACAAAATTAAGAATAAATGCGAAATAAAAGAGGGATATGATGCAGATTTTACTGTTGTAGATCCTAATCTTATTCACAAAATAACTAATGATGAGCAAGCATCAAAATCCGGCTGGACTCCTTATCATGATAAGGAAGTAAAAGGTTATCCAGTCATGACCATAATAAGGGGCAAAGTGGTTATGAAAGACGGGGAATTACTTGAAAGACAAGCTAAACCGATTGAATTCAATATTTAATGAAAAAATTTTTTATTAATTTAGGCAAAGTTATTGCTGGTCTTGCTTCAGCATCAGCAGGTGTAGTAAAAAAAGGACATGAAATATTAGAAGACACCTATTATTCAGCAGTAGGGGACCGAGAAATTGCAAAATTATTAGCCAAAATTCATGACAATAATGAACTCCATCAGACTGAATATAAAAAAATAAAAAAAGAATACAAATATATAGATTCAGCAGTTATTTCAGGATTGTTTTTACCTCAAATGACAGGATGGTTTAGATTCAATCAAACAAAAGAATTATCAAAAGAAGTATTTGAAGCATATGAACTTGCTTATCCAAATAAAGCACAAGAAGAAAGTTTTATTGATGCATGGGGAGGTTTTACAAATCCCACAGAAAGACTTGGTTTTATAAACACCATAAAAGGAAAACTTTTTGAAACTAAATATGTAAAATTTTTAAACGAAAATCTTGAAGAAGGGTACCATGCTTCATTAGCCACTTCTCCAACTCAGAAAAATTGGGATATTGTAATCAACGGACCAGACAAAGAACTTGCTAACTATTTGCAGTTAAAAGCCACAAACAATATAAATTATGTAAAAGAAACTATAAAAAATAATCCTGAAATTGATGTTGTTACACTTGAAGATCTTCAAGGGCAATTACTGATGACATCTTCATCTATAGAATATGCAGATATTTCAAATCAAGAGCTATTAGATCAAATAAATAATGTAGATGGTTTTACTGGAGATACATACCTGCCTCCATTAATTGGTCTTGGTTGGATTGTTTTTGATGAGTTTAAGAAAGAACAAAGCTTTCTATATAAAAGTTTTAAAACAGGAAAAAGATCAACTAATCTATTTGCAAATGGAACAATCTTAGCTTTATCAGGTGGCCTTGGTGGAATTCCATTAATTTTTCTAAAAGATGGATTGCTTAATAATGGAAATATAAAAAAACAAAAAGTTAAAATGCTAAAACAACAAATAAAACAACAAGAAAATTCTATTAATCGTGTTCAGAAAAAAGTTTATACCAGAAGAGAATTCCTAAAAAGCTTTGCTGCAGCTGCAATTTTTGCTGCATCACCTAAAAGAATAATCTAACTTAAGGGACAGGATCATGTCCTGATCCGCCCCAGGGATGGCATCTAGATATTCTTTTTGTTCCAAGCCATATTCCCTTAATTGGCCCATACTTATCAATAGCTTCAATTGTGTATTGAGAACAAGTAGGAAAATATCTACAGCTTTGGCCTAATAAAGGAGAAAGTAATATTTGATATAACTTAATAGGAACAATGAATATTAAATTAAAAATTTTTAACATTTATTTTTGAAGCGGTGTTTTAACCTCTTGCTTAATAGATTTAATAAATTTATTTAATTCTGTAGTTTCTGTTTTTTCACTGCCAAGNCTTCTTATAGAAACTGTTTTATCTTCAACCTCTTTTTTGCCCAAAGCCAAAATTATTGGATTTTTAGATACACTATGTTCTCTTACCTTATAACTTATTTTTTCATTTCTTAAATCTAGCAAACATCTAATTCCNTCTTCGCTTAGCTTATCCGCAATGGATTGCGCGTAAGATTTAGCATCATCAGTTATTGTTGCTAATACTACTTGATTTGGTGTTAACCAAAGCGGCAGATTACCGCCATAATTTTCTATTAGAATACCAATGAAACGCTCAAATGAACCAAGTATAGCTCTATGCATCATTACTGGAGTATGCTTGTCTCCAGAACTACCAATGTAAGCAGCATCAAGTCGACGAGGTAGATTAAAATCTAATTGCCATGTCCCACACTGCCAATTTCTGCCTATCGCATCTGTTAAAACAAAATCTAATTTAGGGCCATAAAATGCACCGTCACCTTCATCAATTTCATATGTAAGGTTTAATTTTTCTATAGCATTTTGCAGAGCACTTTCGGCTCTATCCCATACCTGGTCTGATCCTACTCTCGATTCAGGTCTTGTCGATAGTTTTATCTTGAAAGAGTCGAAACCTAAATCATTATATATTTTTGAAAGCAGATCTATAAAAAGACTAGTTTCAGATTCAATTTGATCTTCTGTACAAAAAATATGTCCATCATCTTGAGTAAAACCTCTGACTCTCATAAGCCCATGCATTGTTCCTGATGGCTCATATCTATGGCATGATCCAAACTCAGCAAGTCGATAAGGTAAATCTCGATAGGATTTTATGTCTTGGTTGTAGACCTGTACATGACAAGGACAGTTCATAGGTTTTAATGCATTTACTCTTTTTTCATTAGCATGGTCTTCATCAATCTCTGTTATAAACATATTTTCTCTATATTTATCCCAGTGTCCTGATTTTTCCCAGAGTTTTCTATCAACTACTTGAGGAGTATTTATTTCTTTATAGTCTGCATCCCTTTGCATTTTTCGGACATAATTTTGCAATTCAGAATATATTGTCCATCCTGATGGATGCCAAAAAACCATGCCAGGAGCNTCATCCTGGAAATGAAATAATTTCATTTCTTTCCCTAATTTTCTATGATCTCGCTTTTCAGCTTCTAGCAATTGATTTAGGTATGTATCTAAATCTTTTTTTGTATTCCATGCTGTCCCATAAATTCTAGTTAGCATGGGNTTGTTAGAATCGCCTCGCCAATATGCACCAGCAACTTTTGTAAGTTTAAAAGCTCCAATCATCCCCAGATTTGGTAAATGTGGGCCTCGACAAAGGTCTACAAAACCAGTTTCTGCTTGTGTATAAATTTGAAAATCATCTTTTTGCCCTGAATCCATAATTATTTCACCTTTAAAATTTTCTTCGAGATCATCAAAAATTTTAAGAGCTTCCTTTTTTGTATGGTAAGTCTTAGTAATTNTAGATTTAGATTTAATTATTTTATTCATTTCATCTTCAATCTTAGGCAGGTCATCAGATGAAATAGGTTTATGCATAAAAAAGTCATAATAGAAACCATCATCAANAGTAGGACCTATTGCTAGTTGTGTTTCTGGATACAGNTTTTTAACAGCTAATGCCAGAACCTGTGCAGTCAGTGTATGACGCATTATTTCAAGACCTTCATCTGAATTTATTGTGATGATAGAAACTTCAGCNTTGTTAGGAAGAGTNTCGCTTAAATCTTTTTGTTCACCATTTATGACAACAGCAACGGAATCTTTAGCTAATTTAGCTCCAATTGAAGCAGCTAAGTCATGTCCAGTACTTTTTGATGGAAGTTCTTTATCTGAGCCGTCTGGCAGCTTAACTACAATATTTCCCATTCTGTTTTCCCATNAACATCCTTTATGGACACATTCATTTTACTCAATTTATCGCGAATTTTATCAGCNNTNTCATAATCNCCTNANTTTCTAGCNTCATCTCTTTTTTTAACTAAAACATTAATTTCATTAACTAAATCATCAGAAAGAGAAAGGTCTTGGTTGGAGCCTTCAAAAATATATTTAAAAGTCGCTATTTCATTTTCTATATTTTCATTAGGTTCTGAGACTAAATCCTGCATTGTCCTAATAGCAAGTGGCGTATTTAAGTCATCCATTAATATCTCAGCAATCATTGAATCAGCATGAAATTTCTCTTCAATTTCTCCATACTTCTTGAAAGCATTTTGTAGCTTGACGTAAATGTTATGTGATTGATCAAGTAGATCTTCGCTCCATGGTATAGGTTGCCTGTAGTGAGTAGAAAGAAGGGCAAGTCTAACCTCATTGCCTTTATATTTTTTTAATAATTGATCTATATATACGACATTACCTAAAGATTTAGACATCTTTTCATTTTCAAGATTTAAGAAACCATTGTGTACCCAATACTTGGCAAATGATGTTGGATCTTCATTGCCATGATAAGCACAGGTCTGTGCAATTTCATTGTCATGATGAGGAAACTTTAGATCATTGCCACCTGAATGAATATCAAATGGAATATCTAAGGTTGATTCTGACATAACAGAGCATTCTAGATGCCAGCCAGGCCTACCTCTACCCCAGGGAGAATCCCATCCAGGATCATCATCAAGCGAAGGTTTCCATAATGTAAAATCATTTGGACTTTCTTTAAAATCTTCAACTTTAACTCTTGAGCCAGATTCATGTTCGTCTAGGTTTCTATCTGAAAGACAACCATAATTTGGAAATGACGAGACTCTAAAAAGTACATTACCATCCTTTTCATAGGCATTATCAGAAGCAATAAGCTTTTCAATGTAAGCTATCATGTCATCGATATAATCAGTAGCAAAGGGCTGAATATCAGGTTTAGAAATACCTAAGAGCGCTGTATCTTCTTGGTATTGATTAAAGTACTTGGTCGAAATATCTTTGATGGATAAATTTTCTTCTTTAGCAGCGTCTATTATTTTGTCATCTATGTCAGTGATATTGCATACATAAGTAACTTTGTTATACATGCCTCGTAAAACTTTTGCTAAAAGATCTGCTGAGATAAAAGCTCTAGCATTACCTATATGTATTTTGTTATATACGGTTGGCCCGCAAGCATAAAATTTAACATGATCAGGATCGTTGGGAACAAAATCTTCCTTTTTCTTAGAAAGACTATTATAAATTTTAAGCATTTATTCTCCGTAATATCCTGCAGTATTTCCTGGATGCTCAGAAACCTCTACAGATAATACTTTTACATTATAGTCGTTTACGTTGAAATGATTATCTATAAACTTAAAAGTCATTTCTGCAAATTTTTCACAGCTTATTTCAGGCACTTCTACAATTTTAGCGATCTTGTTTTTATTTAATGACTTAATTTCATCTTTATGAGGATCATTTGTGGCTACCAGCAAAGTATGATCAAAATGTTCTCTTAACCATTTTTCTAAAAAACTGAAATCTCCAAAATCATATACCCAATTTTGTTGATTTAATTTATCTGAACCAATGGTCACAGTAAAACCAAGGCTATAGCCATGTATATAGCTGCAATGAGATTCTGCAGACCATTGTCTGAATGCACAGGAAAAGCCTTTATCATGCCCATAAGTTTTAACTACTTTATAAGTGCTCATTTACTATATTCTTAAGCTCTTTAAATGGTAATCCATTAATTTCTTCAAGACTCCCAATAACTTCAGTAAAAAGTTTATATCCATTTGCTTCAAACATATAGGAGGCACATGAATTTAATGGGCTATCAAGCTCTATATAGCTTGATATTTCATCATTAGTTAGCTTTTTCATTGTTAATGTACATGTAGTTTCATGTTTTGTTATTAATTCATTATTTTTTATAAAAACATATGAGCCTATTAATTGATGTTGATTTCCTGATAATTCTTTTAGATTCTTATTAGCATTTGTAATAGTAAGAGGCTTTTCAAATATTTTGCCATCGAAAATACATATTTGATCGCAACCTAAAATAATGTGGTCTCTATATTTAGTCGATAAACTTTTTGCTTTTGCCTCAGCTAAAAAATAACTCAATTCTTTTGGATCACTTGAGTCGTAATTTAGTTTTAATTTATCTTCATCAATTAAAGGATCTTCGCAGATAT
>PBXH01000018.1 GCA_002727535.1 Gammaproteobacteria bacterium
GGTTCTTCTTAGCGGCAGATTTCTTTTTCTTCTGATTAAATTTAAACTTCCCGTAATCAATAATCTTTGCTACACATGGCTCTTTATCAAAGGTTATTTGCAGCAGATCCAAGCCTTTATCTTTGGCTAGCTCAATAGCATCGGATTTGCTAAAAGTTCCTAATTTTTCACCTGATTCAGATATAACTGTTAGCTTTTCAGCTTTAACAAACTGATTAATAGGTGCCTGAGGTGGTCTTCTTCTTCTTTGTGGTCTCAAATTAATTTAGGTTTTAAAAATNACAAGCGCATAGAATTAGCACATGAAAGAATTNTTATTNAATAGCATAGACAGCAAATAATATATGATTTATNNATTTAATCAAGAGGTTGTNTCCCAAAGAGATTCAGGAGTTTTCATGGTTTTTATTTCTACAGCATTTCCGCTTGGATCTCTAATAAAGAAGGTTTCTTGTTCTCTATANCCATCTTTAAATCTTAAAAAAGGTGCATCTAAGAAATCATNNTNATCACTTGATTNAATCCTTTTCTTTACCTCATCAAAATCTTCCCTTGAAAGATGTATTCCAAAATGAGGTACACAAACATCAGCCATATCGACATGATGTCTNTGCGTNGTTCTTAACTCATCTTCTCCGGCGATATGAAGCGTCAATTCATTGCCCCAGAAATTTATATCTACCCAACCTTTTTCAGAATTTCCTTCTTCGCAACCTAGAAAATCGCAATAAAATGANTTTGCTTCTTCTATATCCTTTACGGCTATAGCTAGATGAAATCTACAACAACTCATAGTTCAATTATAGAGCTCTTTTATATGACTTTGAATCTCTTTTGCTAATTCTAATTTAATACTAAGAGTTTCTGATATTTGTAAGTCTGTTAATTTAAGAAGAGATTTTAACGATGTATATTTTTCATAAATTCTCTGTATAGTCTTAGGTCCAACACCCTTAATATCTAAGAGGAAATGCTTTTTCATGTCTTTTCTTTTTTTGCTTTTATAGTTTTTTAAGGCAAATCTATGTGCCTCATCCCTAATATCTAGAAAAAGTTTTGAAATATCTTCTGAGTTTTGAAAATCATACGAGCCAATTTTTGTATGTAAGGTTTCCAGACCATATTTTCTTTTCACTCCCTTTGAGACAGAAATGCATTCGATTTCTTTATTTAATCGCTCATTAATGTAATTCATATGCGTTGTGCCTCCATCAATTAACAACAAATCAATAGGACTAACTAAATCTAAGTACTTATTTATTCCAAAAACTAATGAATCTAAGTCTGATTCTGAAATATCCATAGGAACTCTAAAAAATCTATATAAAGACTTATCAGGACCATCAGAATTAAAATTTACACATGAGATTGTCTTTATATCTCCTGATGTTCCGCTTACATCAAAACCAACTATTATGGGATCCTTTTTAATTTCAAGGCTTCTTTCAAGAAAATCTAAAGATTGAGCATATTTTTGATATTTTTGTTCTTGTTTAAATAATCCTTCAAGTGCATTTTTTTCTGCTAATTTTATCCATTCTAATTTTTTTCCTTTTTTAGGCATTGTAAATTGGACATTACCAAAAGTATCATTTTCTGAAACTTCAAACTCGGTGATTATTTTTGTTACTGATGGGTATTTCTGTATAAGACTTGGCATAAACTCTAAAAAAGCGGCGTAATCATCCTTTTGTAAATGGTTCTTAAATAAAAATTTTTGAATATTTATAAATCTATCTGATTCAACTTGAATGACAGCAGCAGAAATACTGTTGTCATTAGTCTTAATAGAAATCACTCTAGTATTACTTCCTTTTGTGAAAATAATTTGTTTCTGATTAATTTTTTCTAGCTGTGCTAACCGGTCTCTGATATTTCCTGCTAATTCATACTCTTCTTTATCTGAGGCAATAAGCATTTCATTNTGCATTCTTTTCTCTAGTTCTTTAAAGTTTCCCTTCAAAACTGATTTAGCGCTTTCTACATCTTTTTTATAATCAAATTCAGAAATTAGGCCAACACATGGTGCTGTACATCTCCCGATCTGATATTCCATACAGGGTCTTGACCTATTTTCAAAAAAATTGTCCGCACATGTTCTTAGCTGAAAAACTTTTTGAATTTGGCTTACTGCTATTTTTGTTGCATGAGCACTTGTATATGGCCCATATAATCCATCATGCCCCTTCAAAACCCGTTTTGATAAAATTCGAGGAAACTTATGTGTTTCGTCAAGATGAATAAATGGATAACTCTTGTCATCTCTTAGCATGATATTGAATTTAGGCTTTTCAGACTTTATTAAATTTTGTTCTAACAATAATGCATCAACTTCATTATTAGTGGTTATATACTCTAAATTTGTTGCATGAGAAATTAATTTTTGAGTTTTATAGGTTTGTTTACCCGAAAAATAACTATTTATTCTTTTTTTGAGATCTTTTGCTTTGCCAATATAGAGCACTTCTGAATCAGATAGAAATTTATATATTCCTGTAGCATTTGGGAAACTTGAAGAAATTTTTTTAAGCTTATTTATCAAGTTCAGATTTTGTATTTGTTTTTCCTAATTCAACACCCCATTGATCAAATGGATTAATATTCCAAAAGAAGCTATTGAATATAACCTTATTCTCCCACATTGCCATGAGCTCGCCTAAAGCTTCAGGTGTTATGGAGTTCAACTCGATAGTTGTAAAATTTCTTTTTGAAACTCTCTTATTTAGATCAGATTCTTTATCATTTCCATCTTTCAGTGATTTTGATTGGCCCAAGAATTGTTTGTAATTTAATTGGACCGATTTAGTAGTGACAAAATATAGATTGTAATCCTTGGTACCTTGATAAACTTGCTGGAAAAAGGAATGTTGAGATCTAGGACCAAAACCACCCCAAACTATCATTCCAGTTTGATAATTTAGCTCTTTTCCATTTTGATCAACAGATTTTCCTGTTGATTCCATTTCTAATTGCTGAACATATTGATAAAAGTTTCTTAACTTCCAGTCATAGTTGATTACAAGGGTAGATTCTGTCTCGAATACATTATTCATGATCACATCTTGAATAGATAAACTTAATGAAGGATTTTCACTTATATTATTGTTTAAAGATAATTTATCTGATTTTTCTGCTCCTTTTAAAAATTCTTTATATTTGCTTTCCCCATGAATCAAATAGAAAAGCAAATTTATTGGACCCCAAATAGAAAAACGTCCTCCCATAGAGACATCCATAGGAATAATATTTTCATCACTAATGCCATAATTTTTTGCTCCATCAATATTTGAAGTTATTGCATATGTATCTAATAAAAATTCTCTTTTTGTAACAGATTCATAACTTGTTAATGTCTCGGTAGTTGAAAAGGATTTAGATGCCAGAATGAATGCCGCATCTTTTAGTGTATTGCTTTCTAAGTCCTTATATTCATCTGGATCACTACCAGTGACAAAAATAATTTCCTTATCTAGGCTACCAAATACCTCATTGAGTAAATTTGGCGCCAAATAAGAGCCGCCAATACCAAAAAATATAATAGTCTTTTTATCTCTAAGTTTATTAGCAACCTCTTTTAGATTTTTTAGATTTGATTCATAGAGATTGCTTCCTTTTGTTCTATATTGAAAGTGAGTTGCTGGCTTGTTCTCACTTAAATTACATATCTCGCCTTCTAAAACTTTTTGAAAACGATCAACAAAATTATTTTCATCAGTAAATTTTTGAAATTTCTTAAAATTTTCTTGAGATATATTTTGATTTGATTGATCAATTAGAATATTTGAAGTTTGTATCTTTTGGCTTGATGTAGNAACTAATCTATTTTTATCTATGCTATTTATTAAATCTAAAAAATTCATTCTTCTATGTAATTTAAGATAGCCTCTTCAATATTTTTAGCTTCTGTAATAGGTCTGCCTACAACTATAAAATCTGCGCCATTCTTATAGGCCTCCACTGAGCTCATTGTTCTTTTTTGATCATCATTAACTAATTCATTCCTTATGCCAGGCACAACTTTTATTTTATTTAATTCTTTAACTAGAGTAAGTTCCTGAGGGCTACAAACAATACCATCAATTTTAGTGTTCTCTGCTAATTCTATAATTCTTGTAAACTGATCATCAAAATTGGTTCCATGTATTTGATTAATATCGCTATTATTCAAACTAGTTAAAATAGTGACTCCTATTATTTTTGTTTCTGATGAGCTTTCCAACGCAGCTTCTATCATATCTTTGCCCCCATGAAGATGTATTGTTGTCATTGCAACATTAAAGTTAGAAATTTCTTTAATAGTTCTATTGATAGTATTAGGAATATCATGCAATTTCAGATCTAAAAATATTTCAAAACCTCTTTCTGTTAAGTAATCTAGAATTTTTTTTCCTTCATTTACATATAACTGAAGTCCAACTTTTACCATGGAATGCTCTGGACTAATGTGTTCAATTATTTTTTTGACTTGCTCTAGATCAGCAAAATCCAATGCAATGATTAGTTTTTTCTGAGACATTATTTGATTGTATTTAAAACAAAAATCTTTTGCTAGGAAACAAGAGATAAAGAAATTCTTTCTCGTTCAGAGTCCATTCCACTAATTGAAACAGTAACCTCTTCTCCTTCTTTGTATAAATCTTGAATTGCGCCATCTCCGACATTAATTTCAGAATGATGAATTAAGCCATCGATGCCGCCATCTAGCTCAACAAATACACCGAAGTCTGTGACTGACTTAANCTTCAATCCTTCAAGNATATCTCCAGTGTTGTGCTTGTCTTCAAATTCTTTCCAAGGATTTTCTGTAGTATGTTTTTTACTTAATGAAACTTTTCTTTCTTCTAGATCAATCTCCATAATTTTTACATCGATCTTATCGCCTTTATTTAGAATGCTTGATGGATCAACATTCTTATTTTTCCAGTCTAGATCTGTAATATGGACAAGACCCTCAATATCTTCATCAAGCTTAATAAAGCATCCATAATCCGTTGTAAGAACTACTTCACCTTCTAATATTTGNCCTACATGATACTTNCTCTCTATGTCTTTCCATGGATCTTCAGTTAGCTGCTTTANNCCTAAGGAAACTCTCATTTTTTCAGGATCAAAAGAAAGNGTNAAAAACTCCATCTTATCTCCAACTTTTAATANTTCTTTTGGGTGCATTACTCTTTTCCATGAAAGNTCAGTTATATGAAGNAGNCCATCAAGACCTCCAAGATCTACAAAGGCACCATATTCAGTTAAATTCTTAATAGTTCCTTCTATTTTCTCTCCCTCTTTTATAATTGATAGNAATCTATCTCTTTCTTCTGAATTTTGTTCTTGCAACACTGCTTTTCTTGATANAACTACATTTGATCTCTTTTTATCAAATTTCATTACNTTGAAATCAAGAGTTTCGCCTGTTAANTCTGGGTAGTCTTTGCCCCCCTTAGGGTCTATTAATGAGCCAGGTAAAAATGCTTTAACAACGTCNATAAATACTGTAAATCCNCCTTTTACTTTATTAACCACTTTCCCTTCAACATAAACTCCTTCTTCATGGGCTTTCTGTAATCTATCCCATGTTTCCTGTTTTCGGGCCTTTTCTCTAGAAAGTCTTATTTCACCAAAACCGTCATCAAGTGCATCCAAAACAACTTCAACTTCGTCTCCGACCTCTACGACCAATTCATTTTTATGATCTTGAAATTCTTCAATAGAAACTAGACCATCAGACTTAAAACCAATNTCCAAAGTAACCCANTTCTTGCCAATTTCTAANACATTGGCTTTAACCAGGGAGCCCTGAGTAAGATCAAAATTATCAAAACTCTTATCGAGTAATGTTTGTAATGTGTTATCAGTATCTTTCATTAACTAATTTTTCAATAAATTCTATCGTTTCAGCGACAGTTTTACTTGTATTATCAATAAGAATCGAGTCATCTGTTTGAACTAGAGGTGAGTGNTCTCTATCAAGATCTCTACCATCTCTCTGCTCTATCTCATTTTTAAGTTCAGAGATATTAACCTTTTGTCCATCATTTCTCAACTGATTTGCTCTTCTATTAACTCGCTCTGATAAATCTGCTGTCAGAAAGATTTTTACTTTAGAGTCTGGAAATAATTTTGAAGACATATCTCTNCCTTCGGCAACCAAGCCCGGCAATTTTCTATATTGTTTTTGTATTTGTACTAATTGTTCTCTTACTTCNCTCTTTTGTGATAATTTTGAAGATAAAATCGTTAACTCTTTTCCTCTAATGGCGCTTGTAATATCATTTCCATCAAATAAGATGCTTTCACTCTCCGAATCATATTTATGCTCAATCCTTGGAAATGATTCTGATATATTTTCTATATTTTCATTATGAAGAAATGCAAAACATCTNTACAACAATCCACTATCTAGATAATTCCAATTTAGCTTCAATGCTAAAGCTTTAGATATCGTTCCCTTGCCTGATCCAGAAGGACCATCAATTGTTACTATTGGTACCATTTCTCTATTAAATTAAAAAACCCAGGAAATGAGGTTTCCACACATTCCATATCATCAAATTCAACTTTTTTACCATTTCTTAAAGAAGCAACCATAAAACTCATTGCCATTCTGTGATCGCCACCAGTTTTAATTTTTANTATCCCCATATTCTTATCTTCAGCAGGTTCTATTTCAAAACCATCATCGAATTCCTTAATGCCAATATCTGGGTTAAAGCTTTTAATATTCGATAACAGCAAACTTATCCTATCAGATTCTTTATATCTTAGTTCTTTTGCATCTCTAACTATAGTTTTACCTTCTGCAAACATAGCTAAAACAGCGATTAGTGGTATCTCATCAATTAGATTAGGAATTCTATCTCCATTTATTGTTACGCCCTTTAATTTATCTTTACAAAAAACGACTAGGTCAGCTCTTGGCTCATTAGATTCTGTCGAATGATTTTTAATCTGAATCATAGCTCCCATTTCGCCAAGTACTTGCAGAAAATCTACTCTTGTTCTATTTACTCCAACATTTTCAACTTGATTCGTTTTTTCTGAGAGAATATTTGCAGCCATTAAATATGCAG
>PBXH01000019.1 GCA_002727535.1 Gammaproteobacteria bacterium
CCAAGTCATAAGAGAATTTTATATGAGAGGTTTGAGTTGGTCTATAAGCCGGATTCTGTTTTCAGCTATCATTTATCTAGATGCTTTGTTGCCAAAACATTCATTGTCGTAGCTGCCTACCCAGATCATGCGCGAGCAACGCAATTTGATCTCTATTTGGCATTGCTTCAAGTGGGGTTTGCCATGCCCTGATTTTACTCAGGCGGTAAGCTCTTACCTTACCTTTTCACCCTTACCATAAAATGGCGGTATATTTTCTGTGGCACTAGCCGTAGGCTCACGCCCCCCAGTCGTTAACTGGCACTTTGCTCTTTGAAGTCCGGACTTTCCTCTCCAAGTGTTTTANATCACGCTGNAAAACATTAGAGCGATAGCTCGACCAACTCAGCTGCATATNATATCAAGACTTTTGNGAAAAAGATAAAAATCTTTCATAAATTTTATTTTTACTNATTCCTGTAATTTCAGAAGCCAACTTTGATANATCTTTTAATGAAAGCTTAGACGACAATTGATGATACATTTTATCAGCCAATATAAATGATTCATCTTNATTGGCTACTTTTATAAGAATAACAAATTCACCCTTTATTAAATCTTGATTTTCTAATAAAAATTCTTCAATTTCTTTAGCTGTTCCTCTAAAAAAATCTTCATGAATTTTTGTAATTTCTTTTGCTACACAAACTTCTGCCAAGTCTCCAAACATCTGATCTAAAAAATTCAGTGTATTTATAATTCTTTTTGGAGANTCAAAAATTATGGTTGTTCCGTCAAAACTCAAAAGACTTTCAGACAAAGATTGAGCATCTTTCTTATTTCTTGGAAAAAAGCCTATAAATTGAAAATGATTTGTAGGCAAACCGCTTGCAACTAGCGANCTTATTACAGAGGTAGCTCCTGGTAGTGGAATGATTTTAACTTTCAAATTAATCAATTCATTTATTAATTTAAATCCTGGATCAGAAATTAATGGCGTACCAGCTTCAGACATCAATCCTCCTGATGAAGAATTTTTAAGTAAATTAATTATTTTCTTTCTGTCCTTCTCAGTAGATTTATCATTATATGTAAGGATATTTTGAGGTTTTATATCGTATTTTTCCAAAATAATTTTGGATTTTTGTTTATTCTCTACAATTAAAATATCTAATTCTCTTAANACTTGAATCGATCTAAATGTAATATCATCAAGATTACCAATAGGAGAAGGTATAATATAAAAATTCATGTTAATAAGAATTGCCTTAATTACATTCTATATTTTAATTATCGTAGGTTGTTCATCTGCCCCAAAACAACTAGATAAAAAAATTCTAATCAATCCTAGCAATAATNTATTTGAGTTTGATCAAGTAAGTGATATAACGCTAGATTCCAGCCAAAAAATTTATGATGGTGTTTTTGTGGTTGCTCTGCCAAATTACAAAAAATTCTCAGAATTTAATAATTTTTTTCAAATTGGAATGATTCATGCAATAAGAGATCAGAATATAGAAAATGAAATTGAATTTATACTTCAAGAAGAAATAAGTTCTAGTAAAATTAATGGAAATTTTCTTATTGGNCCTGTTAGTAAAGATTTGGTTAANCAAATAGACGGGTCTTTCCAAAAAGATAAAGTTCTATTTTTGAATGAAGCAAATATAAATTTNCATGTTGCTTTAAATAACAATTCCCAAATCAATACATTAAATAAATATCTTGATTCGAAGAAAATAAATAGAGTAGGAATTATTAGTGNNAGCTCGAGCGATAAAANTTCTGAAGNAAAATTTAAAAGCAACTGGTTTAATGGGGNAAGAGATGTCATTACAATTGAATCNGATCAATCTTCAAGTTCAGANTTAAGAATTAAAAATTTTTTAGATGTTACTGAAAGTGTTGAAAGGTATGAAAAAATTGATAAAGCTAGTTTCTCCGAAATAAAATTTATTCCCAGAACCCGTGATGATATAAAACAAATTATCATTTTTCCAGAAGAAGCAAATAGATTATATGAATTAGCTTCATTAATTAGGTTTAATTATGGTCTTGATTATGAAATTATTTCTTTAACATCAGAATTAGAAGGAAAAATTGATCCAAATGAAATTAAACTTCACAATATTTTTCTAATTGATCATACCTATGACAATAGATTTGGTTATGATTTAAATAAAAGTAGAAGTTTTTGTTTGGGTTATGATTCGATGCTGATAGCGTATGCGATCAGCAATCAAATCAGAGGTGAAATAAGAGGGCTTCTAGGAATATATACAATTAGATCTAATGAAGTTGAAGTTAATTCTTATATCAATATTAATTAAAAGAATACTTTAGATCTCTTTCTGAATCTGTAAGAGACAATTCAAAAGCTGGTCTAGCAAAAAGCTTATCTTGATAACTATATAAACTATCAAAAGATTTAGATTTTGGGGTGCTAACTCCAAGGTATGGCAACCTATATAATATTGCGCTCATATAGCAATCGACCAATGTAAATTCATCGCTCATAAAATATGGTTTTTCTTTTAAGACTAGAACAATGCCTGCTACTAAAGAAACGAGCTCTTTCTTTAACTTATCAAATTCTTTTTGTGTGATTTTTGGGCTCATCATTTTATCCATTATAGGGAGCCAATCTCTTTCAATTCTATGAATCAAAAGCCTACATTCAGCTTTTTCATTAGGGTAAATTGGAAGAAGTGGTGGGTGTGGAAACCTCTCATCGAGATATTCTGAAATTATACGAGGCTCATAAATCGTTACTTCTCTATCTACCAACACTGGCAATTTATTGTATGGGTTAATCGTTGCTAATTCTGGCGGTAATTTGCCTTCCGGATCGAACTCTTTTATTTCGCACGATATATCCTTCTCCGCTAGAACAATTCTAATCATATGGCTGTAGTGGCCTTTTTCTTCTGAATAAAAAATCATTTCATCTCCTTTGCATATTCTCTGTACAACAGCCACATGACTGCTGTAAAAATAATGAAAAATAAAATTACAAAAATTCCATTCTTCTCTCTTGTAATTCTTGCCGGTTCGCTTGCATAGGCTAAGAAATTTACGAGATCCTTCATTGAATCATCAAACTCTTCTTTTGAAAGGGAACCTTCAGACTTAGCTTTTATTTTACCATCCTTGTCAAGTGCCTGGCTGCCTTGTAAGCCTATCAATACATTTGGCATTGAAGTTCCTGGGTAAACAAGATTATTGCTTCCTAATAATTGTTCAGAATCTTCATAAAAAGTTCTTAGATAAGTATATATCCAGTCTTCTCCTCTAACTCTTGTTCTGAGAGTTAGATCTGGAGCACCAATTGCTGAAACTTCTGGTAATCCAAAAGTCATATAGTCTGCAGTTTTTACATTAGGATTTGCTATTAAATCTTCCAAAAGAATAGTTTCGGGTATATCTAAATCACGTTGCAATCTGTTCCATCTTAAAAGTTCAAGAGTGTGGCAAGTAGAGCAATAATTCATATATATGCCTAAACCTCTTTGAAGGGAGTTAGTATTATGAACATCTGCTGCATAATAATCACATTTCTCCAGGGAACCACATTTATTTTCGCCTGCAGAAAACATGTATAAGCATAAAGAAAAAAGCAATATTAAAAATCTTTTCATAAGCGATCAGGAACCTCTAAAGTTTTCTCATATTTTGTATAGATTGGCATCAATACAAAAGGTGCAAAGTAAAAAATTGTGCATATTTGAGCTATTAAAGTCCTTAACTCATTGACAGGTTTTGTTCCTAAATATCCTAGAGTGATAAATGAAGAGGCGAATAAAATCATGGCAATCTTACTGTAAATACCTTTATATCTAATGCTCTGCACATTCGATCTATCTAACCATGGAACAACAAATAGTATTGCAATACTTGCTGCGAAAACAATAAAACCTAAAAACTTACTTGTAATTCCAAGAAATGGTATTCCAAAAGTTATAGCTCTTAGAATTGAATAGAATGGTGCGTAATACCAAACAGGTGCAATATGTTCTGGAGTCTTTAAAAAATCTGCTTCTTCAAAATTTGGTTTCTCAATTAAATACCCTCCTCCAGTTGGAGCAAAGAAAACAATTGCAAAGAAAACAATAAAAAATATACCGATGGCTGGTAAAGCGCTAAAGGTTTTGTAAGGATGGAANGGGGCTCCGTCTAAAGGCATNCCTTTCGAATCTCTATGTTTCTCTATGTCTACACCTTCTGGATTTCCAGCACCAACTTCATGTAAAGCAAATATATGGAAAACAACTAATGCAATCATCAAAAGTGGAACTACTACTACATGTAATGCAAAAAATCNTGAAAGTGTTATTCCAGAGAGAACATAATCACCTTGGATCCAGACTTGTAGATCNGGTCCTATNTATGGAATTGCTCCAAATAATGACAAAATCACATTNGCTGCCCAATAAGACATTTGTCCCCATGGNAGAACNTAGCCAAGAAAACCTTCAGCCATNAGAAGAAAAAGAAGAAAACAACCNAAAAGCCATACTAATTCTTTTGGTTTTTGATAAGANCCATAAAGAAGGCCTCGAAACATATGGAAATACATTAAAAAGAAAAATGCNCTAGCTCCTGTNCTATGCATATATCTCATCAACCAACCATANTCTACATCTCGCATNATGTATTCAATACTTGCAAATGCACCTTCTTCTGTATTTGTGTAAAACATCATTAGCCAAATTCCTGTTATNACTTGAATCATGAATACAACCATTAACAATGCNCCGAAAAGATAGTAAAAATTTACTTTCTTGGGNACAGGATGTTTNGTTAAGTGTCTNTCTAAATTTTCAGTAACTGGAAATCTTCTATCNANCCAAGACATCATTGAAGACATCATTGATTTTGATTTACCTTTATCTGTCATTATGCAACTTCTCCTATTATTAATGTATTTCCAGAAAATTTATGTGGTGGAATTTCTAGATTTATAGGTGCAGGAACTCCCTTATATACTCTTCCAGCTAAATCAAATTTTGAGCCATGACAAGGACAGAAAAAACCTCCGAGCCACTCCTGATCCCATGCTTTTGGTTCAATCTCTGGATGATATTTTGGTGCGCAAGATAAATGAGTGCATACACCTTTTAATACAGTAAATTTATTATTGCTAGATGGCAGNAATTCATTAGCTTGATCTGTAACTTTATCATTTAACTTTGGAAGATTATCGATAGCCTCTTGAGTCTGATGAACAACGAAAATCGGTGTTCTTCTCCATTCCACTATGGCCATAGCGCCTGGTTGAAGTTTNGATAAATCAAATTTAACTGAAGCGCCCAATGCTTTTGCTTTTTCACTTGGCTTCCAAGCGCTTAAAAAAGGTACTGCAAAACCAGTAACTGTAACAGCTCCCATTATTCCAGAAGTGATAAGTAATGCCTTTCTTCTTTTTTCGTCAACCTTAGTATTTATTTGATGGCCATGATGATGATCTTCTTCTGCGTGNTCATGATTATCTTCAGAATCAATTGAATTAGTAAAAATTTCATTCTTCCATGCAAAAAGTAGTCTTTCTGCCTCTTTTCTATCATCGGTTTTTAGGCTTTTCTTGAAAATTTTGCCTTCAATATTTAAATAGCCCCAATAAAATGGAGATCTATCTCTGGTATAAAGTGACATACCATCTAATATATGAATATGTTTTCTTTTTTTAGACATTTTGAACATTAAAAGCTGTGTTCAAATTTAATTGAAAAAGCTTTTTTGACCCACCTTTNCTTAGCATTTCATGCATTATATACGGAATTTATTAAAAAAAGTATCATTTTTTTATTTTTTTTAAAACTAATTATTTTTGAACATAAAAAATGATAGTGTTCAAGATAAAAAGATTATCTCTTAGAAAATTGTGGGGACTTTCTTGCTTTTTTCAAGCCAACTTTCTTTCTCTCTTTTACTCTAGAATCTCTAGTAAGGTATCCAGCTTTTTTCAAATCAGGCCTTAACTCTGGATTTAATTCAATAAGAGCTTTTGAAATTGCTAATCTTATTGCTCCTGCTTGACCGAATGACCCGCCTCCCTGAACTTTAATATCTATATCATATAAATTCTCAGATTTAGTAAGTACTANGGGTTGCTTCACNATCATGATAGCAACATCCCTGCCGAANTATTCATCTATATTTTTTTGGTTTACTGTAAGGCTGCCCCCGCCTTCAGTTAAACGAACAACCGCNGTAGCTTCTTTTCTTCTTCCTGATACTGTAGACATTATGAAATAACCTCTGGNTTTTGAGCTTCATGTGGATGATTGTCATCACTATAAACTTTCAATTTCTTAATTATTTTTCTATTTAATCTATTTTTTGGCAGCATACCTTTAATTGCATCCCTAATGAGTTTTTCTGGATCTTTTTCAAGTTGATCTTTAAATGATATTTCNTTTATNCCACCAGGATAACCAGTATGCCTATAATAGATTTTATNTTCAGCTTTATTGCCGGTGACTTCTATGTTTTTCGCATTTACGAGCACTACAAAATCACCTACATCAGAATTTGGTGTNTATTCTGGCTTATTTTTCCCTCTCAAGATATTTGCTACTTGCACAGATAATCTGCCCAATTTTTTTCCTGAGCAATCCATCAGATACCATTTTTGTTCAATATCTTGTGTTCTTAATGCTGTTGTTTTCATCTAATCCTCAAAGTTGAGTCGCTATATATTAATATATTGATAAGGGATTTAAAACATGAGAAACCTGTTTTTATTAATTTTATTTTTTGGCTTATTTTTTGGGGTACAGATTGTCTACTTCGAAAATTCATTAAATAAAAATAATCAGATAGATTTTGAAGATGTTTCTAGATCAATTGTATCAATTGAATCAGTGCCCAATATGCCCCAGAAAAAATTTGGTTCTGGTGTAATAATTTCAAGTGATGGCTATATAGTTACTGCATTTCATATATTGTCAGGGACTTTAAGTACTGTAAAAATTGATCAAGAAACATATATTGCAAATTTAATTGGTTTTGATGAATATGCTGATTTAGCTGTTTTAAAAATAAATCAAGAAAGTCTGAGGCCTATAGATTTTGCAGATAATTTTAATTTTAAAGTAGGCCAAACCGTATTTGCTATTGGAAATCCGTATAATCTTGGAATCTCAGTCTCAAAAGGAATACTCAGCGGCACTGGAAGAAATTTTGGAAATCCATATCTAGATATCATTCAGACTGATGCTGCCATAAACCAAGGAAGTTCTGGCGGAGCAATAATTAACTCTGATGGCCAATTAATAGGCCTTAGCACTTCAATTGCTTCAATTTCTGGCGGCTCTGATGGTGTTGGCTTTGCACTACCTGCTGAAAGAGTTATTTCTATAGCAAATGAAATAATAAAATATGGCCAAGTAAATAGAGCTTGGATTGGCGACTTTAAATTTAAGAGAGGTTATTACAATAAAAATAATGAAAGAGTTCCTGCTTTATATGTTTTTGGTATTGATAATTCTAATATAAAAGGTGGGTTAAGAGATGGCGATATAATCATAGACATTAAGGGTACAGAGGCCAGATGGAATACTTTAAAAGCTTCGGTAAATAGTATACTTCCTGGTGAGGTGCTAGAACTTACCATCGATAGATCTGGAGAAATAATTAGCTTAGAAATAGCAACTAGAGAAAGGCCTAATATTCCGCAGGTTCTCTAAAGATTTCAGCTCCTAATTTAGTGAGCTTCTCTTCGATACATTCATAGCCTCTATCGATATGGTATATGTCTTCGATCTGAGTTCTATTTTTACCAACAAGCCCTGCTAGAACTAAACTTGCTGAAGCCCTCAAGTCAGATGCAGAAACGATAGCACCAACAAGATTTGAGACTCCTTTAACTAATGCTTTATTTTTATCTAATGATATTTCTGCTCCCATCTTTTTTAATTCATTTACATGCTGAAAACGATTTTCAAAGACAGTTTCTTCAATGACTGAAGATCCATTAGATATTGAATTTAATGCCATAAATTGGGCTTGCATATCAGTAGGAAATCCTGGGAATGGTTCAGTTGATATATCTTTTGAAATAAGTTCAGTTTTTGTTGCATCAACCTCAACCCAGTCATTGCCAGAATTTATTATTGCTCCCATTTCAACGAGTTTAGAACTAATTATTTTTATAGTTTCAGGTTTAATCTTATTAATTTTGACATGGCCATTAGTTATAGCTCCTGCAACCATGTATGTGCCAGCTTCTATTCGATCAAACAATACATCCCATTTATCAGATTTTAGAGACTCTCTTCCATTAATCTCGATTAAAGATTCTCCGGCGCCAACTATGTTTGCTCCACAACTATTTAAAAAATTTGCCAATTCAACAACTTCAGGTTCTTTGGCACAATTTCTTAACACAGTTTTACCCTCAACAATGGCGGCTGCCATCATTAAATTTTCTGTGCCAGTAACTGATATTTTTGGAAAACTAAAATCTATTGGTTTCAATTTATTTGCTTCAAGATAAATATATTTTGAGTCTGATTTAATTGTTGCTCCCATTTTTTCTAATCCATCTAAATGGAAGTCAATTGGTCTAGTTCCTATATTACAGCCGCCTGGTTGTGAAATTTTTGCTTTTCCATATTTGGCAACCAAAGGACCCATTACCAATATAGATGCTCTCATTGTTTTAACTAATTCATATCTTGCTTCAGGTACTGAAATATTAGATGAATCAATTTCAATGTAGCCATCTTCATCAAAATTAATAGATGCTCCCATAGAATTAAGAAGTTCAAGCATAGTTGTTATATCCTGTAAATGAGGCAAATTACCTATTTTTGCTGATGNNTCTAAAAGAATTGTAGATGCCAATATCGGCAATCCTGAATTTTTAGCTCCAGAACAATTTACTTCTCCATGCAGNTGATTACCGCCTTTAATNATAAGTCTTTCCATTTATTGCTNTGTTATATTAAGTGGTTTCCATTCACTAATTGCNTTATCAAGATCAAAATCATTTTCTTCTAAAAGATCTTTAAACTGATTACGAAAAGTAAGGCCCAAGTTTATACCATCGATAATTATATTAACAATTTTAAGCTCGCCTGATTTTTTTCTATAGACAGTGAATCTGGTCTTTCCGCTCCAAGAACTAGTATCAGAAATAAANTGAATTTCTACTTCGAATCTNCCTCTGTTAACTTTTATCTCTTCATTTGTTTCTATTTCATAATCCTCAAANTCAAGAAGTGTCGTTACATATGTATCNAGAAGCAATTTTTTGGTTCTTTCTTCAAATAATTTAATTTGTGCTTCATTTGCACTCTTATANGCACCAGAAAGAATAAGCCTGGATACAGTTGGAACATCAACCATCGGTTCCCAAATATTTTTAAGTTTTGTTTTAAATTCTTCGGGNTGATTTTCATAATTTGAACCTTCTTCTTTAATTAGCGTCAAAAAATATTGAGCATTTTTATCGATGAATTGATGAATTTCTGGAATTTTTTCCGCTGAAAGAAATGATGGGAAAAGNAAAAGAAATAAAAAACCCTTCAAAAAAAATCGTATC
Source organism: Gammaproteobacteria bacterium (assembly GCA_002727535.1). Classification (GTDB taxonomy): domain Bacteria; phylum Pseudomonadota; class Gammaproteobacteria; order Magnimaribacterales; family TMED112; genus TMED112. The sequence goes on from PBXH01000019.1 coordinate 9,527, forward strand.
ATGTTTAGATTATAGTTTGAAATGAAGAAAAATATTTTCCAAAAAGAAGCAAAAAAGGCTTTTTTGATCGAATTAAAGGAAATGGAGGCCTTTGTAAAGTCAAAACACTTTGACGTAGAAGAGCTATGTAAAAAAATTTATGACTGTAAAGGTAAAATTTTCTTAACTGGAGTAGGTAAGTCTGGGCATATAGCAAATAAGATATCCGCTACTCTATCAAGTACAGGAACGCCATCATTTTTCATACATCCAGCAGAAGCATTACATGGAGATTTGGGTATGGTAGAAAAAAGTGATGCAATCTTAGCGATATCTAAATCAGGAGAGAGTAAGGAAATCTGTGATCTTATTCCTGCGATTAAATTAAGAAAAATTCCATTGTATTCAATTACAGAAAATGAAGAATCTACTATTGCATCTTCATCAGAGACCCATATCTTAGTTAAAGTTGCTAGAGAGGCTTGTCCAAATGATCTTGCTCCNACTTCAAGCACAACAGTAACATTAGCTTTAGGCGACGCAATAGCAATTTCTTTACTAAAAGCAAAAGGCTTTACTTCAGAAGATTTTGCTAAATCNCATCCTGGAGGCAAATTAGGTAAAAAATTAACACTTAAAGTTAAGGACATAATGATACCTATTTCCAAAGCAGCAATAGTAACAGAAACCGACACACTGAAAGATTTGATTTATGAAGTTTCATCAAAGCAACAAGGGATAGCTCTAATAAAAAAATCAAAGAAAATTATAGGGGTCTTTTCAGATGGTGATCTTCGAAGACAGTTACAAAAAAATGCAGATATTCATACAACTGTAGTTAAATCAGTAATGAAGAAAAAATTTAAAACCATAAGCAATGAAGAACTTATATCTGAAGCAGCTAAGAGAATGAAAAGATATAAAGTTTACAATCTAGTTGTTGAAGATGGGGATAATATTGTTGGAATACTGACAATGCATGATATTTTAGAAGCAGATGTTTTATAGAGCAATAATACTTTTTATATCGATTAATCTCTGTGCTCAAGAATATGAGATTAATTCTGATAAAGTTGAAATCAATACAGAATTAAATACGATCACTTACAGTGATAATGTTACATTTAATTCGAATAATATAAGTTTTAGAGCTGATACTCTAAATATTGATCAAGCTAATGAAGCGTTTAAAGCTTTAGGAGATCCGATAAAAATAAAATTCTTTGATGGCATTGAGTTTATAGAAGGTGAAGCCAATTTAATTGAGATCGTTTCTAATAGTTTAATATTGAAAGACGAGGTTAGTATTATTAAATCTGGTAATAAGATTAAATCAGATAAAATAATCATAAAGCTTGGCAACAATGATCAAAACTAAATCACTTAAACGTTCAGTAGATTCTAAAGTTTTATTTAACAATATTGATCTTGAATTACCAAACAATCAGATAACTGGATTATTGGGAGCCAATGGTGCTGGTAAAACAAGTCTTTTTAGGGCAATAGCAGGACTTTCTAATGTAGATTCAGGCCAGCTAACTTTTTTTGAAAAAAATCTTATAAATATGAGTTTAGAAGAAAGAGCAGCCGCTGGACTAAATTATGTGCCACAAGAAAATTCACTTTTTGAAGATTTAACATTAATAGACAATTTAATGGCTGTAGTTGAATTAAAATTTGGTCGCACAACAGACAATAAAATTAAAGAATCTGAATCTCTTCTAAAAAAAATGAATTTGTTTGAGAAAAAAGATATCAAAGCCAGAAATCTTTCTGGAGGAGAGAAGAGAAAAACAGAAATATTGAGAGCTATATTACTTGAATCTAAATTTATACTCTTAGATGAGCCTTTTGCTGGCGTTGACCCTATATCAGTTGAAGAAATAAATAAAATTCTTAAAGATTTAAAAAAGGATGTAGGTATATTTATTAGCGATCACAATTTTAGAGATGTAATAAATGTATGTGATCTAGTTATTCTGTTAAATCAAGGTGAAGTTCTTATGCAAGGAACCCCAAATGAAGTAAAGAATGATCCTATTGCTAAAAAATTCTATTTTGGCGAGCTGAATTAAAACAATAATCCTGTAAAATAGCCAAATGGCTAGAAAAAACTTAGATGCAANGTTTGAGATCATACAAGATACTCTNNCTAATCCAGAATTTAAATCTAAACTTGGGCGCATATTGAATGAAATGACGCCTAGTGAACTAGCTTATGTTATTGAATCCTCNCCTCCGCAAGAGAGAAAAATAATTTGGGATCTGATACAGCTTGATACAGAAGGAGAAGTNTTAGGTGAATTAGATGAAAATTTACGTGATGATTTGCTTGAGGGCATGGATCCTGANGAAATATCTAAAGCAATTAGTGATTTAGAAGTTGATGATCTTGCAGATATTCTCCAGAGTTTNCCAGAAAAGATAACNAATGAAGTGTTANGNCTTATGAACTCAAGAGATAGAGGTAGNGNAGAAAATGTTTTAGATTTCCCTGAAGANTCAGCAGGCGGACTTATGAATACAGANGTCATAACANTNAGNCCTGAGAATTCNATAGAACTTGTAATGAGATATTTAAGATTTTTAAGAAANCTCCCTCAAAATACTGACGATATNTATGTTNTAAGCAGAAAAGATGAATATCTTGGAATACTNCCTATAACAAAAATTATCACNTCTGATCCAAGNNTAACTGTTAGAGAAGTCATGGATACAGAATTTCAACCTATAAAATCAGATACCAACCAAATAGATGTCTATAACGAATTTAAGACTAGGGATCTTTTTTCTGCTCCAGTAGTAGATGAAGACAATCTTTTAGTTGGAAGGATTACTGTAGACGATATTATTGAGATTGCAGCAGATGAAGTAGAGCAAGATTTTATAGGTTTTGCACAAATTGAAGAGGATGTTTTTGCCTCACCAAAAAAATCTATCCAAAATAGACTTGTTTGGCTATCAATAAATTTGCTAACTGCAATTATTGCGTCAGCATCAATAAGTTTATTTGCAGATGTATTTGAAAAAGTCGTTTATGCAGCAGTATTAATGCCTATAGTTGCTAGTATGGGAGGGATAGCAGCAACTCAGACTCTTGGAATATACATCCGTGCTGAGGCTATGCGTCAACTAAATAGAAAAAATCTAAGATATCTATTCAAAAGGGAATTCATAGTAGCCTTAGCAAACTGCATTGTTTTTTCACTAGCTATATATCTAATAACAAGTTTCTGGTTTAATGATTA
>PBXH01000020.1 GCA_002727535.1 Gammaproteobacteria bacterium
TCATTTATCCGCCTAATAAGTATTCGAACACTAATATATAAGTAAGAACGAGAACAACTAATGCAATAAAAAATCTAAAAATAATTCTAAACAATAATGCGTACGATCCTAATGTCTCAGACATAAAGCCTAAAGTTCTTTCTGTGAAATAATCACCCTCAACATCTCTTAAGCCTTGGATGCCATGAACTACGCTAGAAATAAAAAATATAGTCGTAAAAATTTTCATTGGTAAGCTAGTAATATCTGTATACCAAATGCTGTAATCACTTCCCCAAGGTTTAACCATGTAGCTAAATAAAATAAATAAAACATAAGCTAGAATAATTACTGCAGTTAATCTTTGAAAATACCAAAGCAAGGTACCCATTTACCAGACCTCCATTAATAAAAATATTGATATAACGAAGGTAAGCGCGAAAGTGATTATTGCTGAAAATTTAGCTTGATGTAATTCATGTCCGTAATTTGAGAAATCAATCAGCATATGTCTTAGTCCAGCTAATGTGTGGTATGTAAGGGCAATAAGAGAAACTGAGAGCAGCAGTTTGATTTCAAAATTATATTTTTCTAAATCCCATTCATTCTGATTAGTAACTAAGTAATCTGTCAAAAATAATAAAACAAATGTTGGTAAAGCAATAAAAAAAATTGCGATGCCTGAAAGCCTATGACTTATTGAAGAAATTGCTGATATCGGGAGCTTTATTAAAAAAAGATTTATAAATGTGGGGCGCCTAGTCATTTTCCACCTGTGTTGTAGGGCCTAGTCATTTTCCACCTGTATTTTCCAACTGTATTATAGAACAATTAAGACTGAAAATTTACTATTTATAGGGGTTTTTAGAGTTAATAAACTTAAGTTTTATATTTGTCCCCATTAGGTTAAGTTTTTTGTGAAAATAATTCCCTAAAAATCTAACGTAACTCCCTTCAAGCTTATCTAATGAATTGCCATGAAAAGTTAATACATGAGGATTTCTTCCTCCCTGGTGAACGTATCTAATTTTTGGTCTAAATTTTCCTTTGTATGGAATTGATTTTGATTCTTTAGCATCTACTAATATTTTATTTAACTTATTAGTGGATATTTTCATATTTGAATTCTCCAAAACACGATATACATAATCGAATAGAGTTCTAAATCCTTTTTTTTCAAGAGCCGAAATCATTGCAGATGGAAAACCAACTAATGAACTCTCTTCGTTTATTCTGTCTTCTATTTTTTTTATTTCTTCTTTTGTCATTAAATCTATTTTGTTAACTACAATCACCATAGACCTGCCAATCTCTTTTGCTTTTTCAATTAACTTCATGTCTTGTTCAACAAGAAAATTAGTTGCGTCTAGCATCAGCAACGTAAGATCAGACTTTTCGATGGAATCCAAAGCTTTTATAACTGAGAATTTTTCTTCTTTTTCTGTGGTTTTATTTTTTCTTCTTATTCCAGCTGTGTCTACAAGAAGATAATCCTTAGATCTATAATTTATTTTTACATCTACAGAATCTATTGTTGTTCCGGCAATATCTGAAACAATCATTTTATCTTGATCTAAAAGAGCATTTACCGTTGAAGATTTACCGACATTTGGTTTTCCAATTACACTAATCTTTGGGATCTGATTGTTAGAAAGCTCTTCATCTTCTGGAACATCTTTGAAGATAAGCTCCTTTAAATCATCTATATTTAAATTATGCTCAGCACTTATTTCTATTTTTTTTGCAAAACCTAGCTCATGAAAAATTTCAGTTCCCTCGTCGGTTTTAACATCAATCTTATTTACAACCAGAACTACTTCTTTGCCACTTTTTCTTAAAATATTCCCTAACTCCTTATCAAAAGGTGAAAGACCAAATTTTTTATCTACTATAAATAAGATTAAATCTGCTGTGCCAATTGCCTCATGAGCTTTAATAAGAATCAAATCTTCAAGATCATCATCTTTAGATGTATAAAAACCACCTGTATCCACTAACTGAATCGTTTTTTTATCGAATTTCACTTCGGCTGTTTTCATATCTCTGGTTAAGCCTTCTTGGCTAGAGACAATAGAAGATTTTGCTTTAACAAGCTTATTAAAAATAGATGATTTGCCGACATTAGTTCTACCGACCAAAGCAATTGTTTTGTTCATTATTTTAGTTGGAAAGCTGAGACTGAACCTGCGCTATCTTGAACTATTAATTTGTTAGCAAACGCTTCAATTTGAGAAACTGCCTTTAGCGTTGTTGCTTGAAGACCAACAATTTCACCTGTTGTAGGGTCTACTTTATGCAAGTAACCTTCTACATCTCCAAAATAAATATAATCATCATACAAAGCAGGAGCTGTGATTCGTCTAAATTTATATTTTGAATTTTTCCAAACTTCTGAACCATTTATAGCATCGAAGGCCACGATCTCATCATCACTGTTTACTGCGATAATTGTATCTTTATAAAGAATGAATGGTTTTGAGGTAGATAAATCAACTGAAAAAACCTTTTCTCCACCTCTAATATTGAATCTTGTTAATGAGCCATTGTAATTAGCAGCAAAAACAATATCACTAAAAGCTACAGCTGGACTATCTGAGTCCATAAGTTTTTCTAGTTCAGTTGATCCTTTTATAACTGAGATTGGTTTTTCCCATAACTGTATTCCATCGGTAGCTCTTATTGCTGCAAGTCTTCCATTAGAAAAATTTGCAAATATTAGCCCCTCAAAAAAAACAGGTGAAGATGTCCCTCTTATTGATAAAAGAGGTGCTTGAGCTTTCTTAGACCAAACTTGTTCACCAGCTTGAAGATCAAAAGCATACAAAACATCTGATGATGTCTGAACAAATAAATTTTTAGGAGTTATAAGTGCTTTAGATATAACGATGTCTCTTAGTTCTTTTTTCCACTTAAGCTCTCCTGAACTTAAATTATGGACAAATAAAGTACCTTCATTATCTGAATAAACGTAAGAATTATAGCCAACGGTTATTCCTGACATTATTTTGTCATTCTCTAAAGGCAAGACATCTCTAAGACCTCCTGAAGTTGCATCAAATATTCTTAGATTGTTTTCATCTATTACATATACTTTCCCACCACTAATATCAAAAAACTTATTTGGGCTCATTTTTTCCTCAAACAATCCGAGATNAATAATTGGCGTAACAATGTCTTTAGACCATTTTTGATCTAAAAAGTTATCNTAATTTGTATCAAGCTCTGTAGGAGCTCTTGGATCTTCTTCTATTAGCTGAAATGTTTCTCCTAAGCTGCTGAGAGTTTGACAACTAGCTAAAAAAATTAATGATGTTAATANAATTATCTTTTTCATTCTTCCTTAGGTTTCTTAAGATTAATTATATTCTTTTGAGCTTGATCNAGATCAAAAGTNAAAGCTTTNTCATAATGAAAAATAGAATCTTCACTTTCTTCAAAAAATTTATAAAAATCTCCTGCTAATTCATGAAAGCGTAAAGAATTCATNGTGTTTTCTTTGATAAAAGCTGATCCATTATTAAAATCATTCTTTTCCATATAGAGCCTNATTACATTTTCAACATACTGTTCTTCTAAAATGTTTTTTGTGGTGGTGCTCATTCTTTCGCTTTTGACAAGCTGATGCATTTCNAGAAAAAGACTCAAAGCTAAATCAAAATTTTCNTCATCTACTGCTTTTTTTGCTAGGACAGTCTTGGTAATTAATTCATAACCAAAGGAGTCAAAATCAAGATCAAGTTTATTGAAAAGTTCATTAGAATCTGATTCTTCTATTGCAAATTCTTCATTTATTTTGACAAATTTTTTAAATTCAACTTCATTAGCTTTTTCTTTGTAATAATTCATTACTGAACTTCCAACTANAATCAATGCGACTAAAGCANNTCCGCCAATAAAATATTTATTTTTGAGAAAATCTANTATTCTNTCTAACATTCAAAATGCTCCAATAAATCTTTTTCTTTTAATTCAAGATCAGGCTTATCTTCTCTTAAATTCTTTAATTTAAGTATTTTACTTTTAAGCTCGTCTTGGCCGACTATGATAGCAAATTTAAAGCCTTGAGAATCAGCTTTTTTCAATTGTTTTCCAGGATTTGCATTACCAAGATAATTCTCAACTATAAGAGAGTTATTATTTTTTCTAATTTTATAGCCCAATTCTTGGGCATATGTTCGTGATTCTTTGTCAAGACAACCAATGAATAAATCCTTTTCAATAGATGGAAGTTCAATGATATCAGCAAGCCTATCTATGCCAAGAGCAAAGCCTGTAGCTGGAAGATCTCTGCCACCCAAATTTTTAATGAGGCCATTATATCTGCCTCCACCTAAAATAGCATTTTGAGCACCAAGATCATCAGACAAAAATTCAAAAACTAAACCATTGTAATAATCTAAACCTCTAACAAGATTAGGGTTCTCTTCAAATTCAATTCCTAATTTATTTAATTTTGATTTTATTTTATTGAATTCTTCAGTTTGGTCACTTCCCAGAAAATTTATAATACTTTTTGCTTGTGACATTTTCTGTTTGATGACTTTATCTTTTGAATCTAGCGCTCTAATTGGGTTCTTCATTACATATTCTGGTAAATCTGAAGTTTCTGATAAATACTCTTTTAGATATTCATTGTATTTTTGTAGGCTCTTCTGATCTCCAAGATAATTTAATTGAAGTTTTGATTTGATGCTTAATTGTTCAAGAATTGTATTTGCAATTAAAATAATTTCTATATCTGCATCAGATGATTGGTCTCCTATCAATTCGACACCAGCTTGAAAAAATTGTCTTTTTCTACCTTTTTGTGGTCTCTCATATCTAAACATTGGACCCAAATAAAAGAATTTTTTAATTTCATCATCATCTAAACCATTCGTTAATAAAGCTCTTACTAACCCTGCTGTTCCTTCAGGTCTCAAGCATAACAATTCATCTTTTCTATCTTTAAATTCGTATACTTCTTTTTGCATGATATCTGAAGATTCTCCTACAGACCTTTCAAAGAGGGACTTATTTTCCAAAACTGGGGTTCTAAACTCTTTGTAATTGAAATTTTTAAACGTTTTTAAACATATTTCTTCGACCATAGAAATAGCCTCTATATTTTCTCCATATAGATCTGGCATTCCTCTTATAGTCTTTAAATCACTCATTGTTTCACTATTGTATTACGTTTTTTCTCTGCTATTTCTACTACCTCTTTTATTAGAGCTTTTTCAAGATCTTTAGTTTCAACTTTATAAGCTGGTTTTCCGTTTAAATAGATCAAATGTTTTGGTGTTGCTCC
>PBXH01000001.1 GCA_002727535.1 Gammaproteobacteria bacterium
GAAATAATCACTTCTTAAGAATATCAAAAAGGAGTAAAAATGGCATTTTATAAAGCACTAGAAAATATTGAGTTAAAAAAATATTCAGAAGTAAACCCTGAAACATTTGCTGTGGTCTTTTATTCGAAGACATCTTTTAAAAATAGTAATTTATTTGACAAAGAAATGAAGCAAAAAGTTTCAACATATTTTGAGCATGAAAAAAGATCTTCGATGCTCTTATCAAAAGAACTTACTGGCGACAAAAGAGATGTTTTAGTTGTTAAAGATTTTGACACAAAAAAAGCTGATCATAAGAAATATCAATGGTTAAGCAATGTATTTGTAGGATTGGATAAATACGGTGTTGAAAATGCTGCAATATATGCAGATACAAGTAGTCTTATCAAAGATAAAAATTTCGTCTTTGATTTAGCTAAAATAGCGGAAAAAACAACATACAGATATACAGATACCAATCCTAATACTAAATCTGAAGCTATTCTCAAAACTATAGATGTTTGTGTTGAGAAGTTAAATGCTTCACTTAAAAAATCAGTCGAACATGGTTTTAATGTTGGTCGTGGTGCAAATACTGCAAGAAATTTAGGTAACAGGCCAGCTAATCATGCTACTCCAACTTACATTGCCAATCATATAAATGAACTAGCCAAAGAAGTTGGTGGATTCACTGTAGAAGTTTTAGAAGAGAAGGATATGAAAAAGCTAGGCATGGGTTCCTTATTATCAGTTTCAGAAGGAAGCGTTGAACCTGCTAAATTAGTTACCATGCAGTACAAAGGTGGAAAAAAAGATGCCAAGCCAATAGTTCTAGTAGGTAAAGGTATTACTTTTGATACTGGTGGAATTAGTCTCAAACCAGGCGCAAAAATGGATTTAATGAAATGGGATATGTCAGGTGCTGGTTCTGTAATTGGAACCATGTGCGCAGTAGCAGCATCAAAACTGCCAGTTAATTTGGTTTGTACTGTTGCCTTGTCAGAAAATATGCCTGCAGGTAACGCTACAAAACCTGGAGATGTTGTGACTACAATGTCAGGACAAACTGTTGAAATATTAAATACTGATGCTGAGGGGCGATTGGTTCTTTGTGATGCTTTAACTTATGTGAAGAAATTTAATCCAAAGGTAGTTATAGATACAGCAACATTAACTGGAGCAGTCATAATAGCTTTAGGTGATGTAGCTGCTGGAGTAATGGGTAATGATCAAAAATTGGTAGATAGAATACTTGAGGCAGGACAAAATTCTGGTGAAAAAGCATGGCAGTTACCACTTTGGGATGAATATCAAAGTTATTTAGATTCAAATTTTGCCGATATAGCTAATATAGCTCCGGGCAGAGCAGCTGGAACTATTGAAGGTGGATGCTTTCTGTCTCGTTTTGCTGAGGATTATAAGTGGGCTCATATAGACATTGCTGGAGTTGCTGATATTGGCGAAGGAAAAAATAAAGGCTCTACAGGAAAGCCTGTTGGACTTTTATTTGAGTACGTAAATAGTAATCGTTAATGGCGGCTACATTCTATTCAGGTTTTAAGAGCAAAAGATCTGCATTAAATTTCTTATTGGATAATTTATATTCTGGTTTTCAGATGAAAAAAAATATCTGTGTTGTCTTAAAAGATAAAGCGCACAGCGAAAGCTTGAAAGAAGCACAAAGAAATAAATATTTTGAGAACAGCAAGATTGAATATCTTTATGATCGCAATATAAGCATATTAGAAGAGCAACCAAAAGATAATTTCGATGAAATTCATATATTTAGTGATAAGGTAAGCAATCTTGACTCATGCCAGAAAGCTGAAGTCTATGTTTACACCACAGAAGTTGACATTGAAATCAATGATGCATCTAGAAAGCTTTATGCTAACCTGAAGACTAATAACTTTGAATTAAATCACGAACGTATTTAAATGGATGCCAAGTATTTTCCAATAGAAATAGAAGAGAAGTGGTCAAAGATTTGGGCTGAACGTGAACTAAATAAGCCAGAATCAGAGCAAAATTTTTCTCAAATTATTCCACCACCAAATGTCACTGGAACTTTGCATATGGGGCATAGTTTTCAGTATGCCATCATGGATTTTTACACTAGATATCATCATATGAATGGCAAAAATTCATACTGGCAAGTAGGAACTGATCACGCTGGTATTGCCACACAAATGGTTGTAGAGAACAACCTTATTAACGAAGGTAAAAATAAAAATGATCTCGGCAGAGAAAAATTTCTGGAAGAAGTCTGGAAATGGAAAGATTACTCTGAAGAAAAGATCACATCTCAAATAAAACGTCTGGGGTGCACAGTTGAATGGGATAAGTATCGTTTTACTTTTGACGATGATTTTTGTGAAGCAGTAAATAAAGCTTTTGTTGAACTTTATAGAAACAATAAAATCTATCGTGGTTATCGTTTGGTTAACTGGGATCCATCACTTAAAACAGCTGTTTCTGATCTAGAGGTGGTAAGGCAAGAAAAAGAAGGAATACTTTGGCATATTGCCTACCCTATTTCTGATTCAGATGAAGTGTTAACTGTAGCGACAACTAGGCCAGAGACAATGTTTGGTGATATGGCTGTTGCAGTTAACCCAAAAGATGAGCGTTTCAAAAAATTCATAGGTCAATACGTTGAGTTGCCTTTTGTAGGGCGAAAAATACCAGTTATAGGTGATGAATACGTAGATATGGAGTTTGGTACAGGTTGTTTAAAAATTACACCTGGCCATGACTTTAATGACTATGAGATTGGCAAAAAATATGCCTTACATGAGAAAGATGGCGTAGTTCATACTTCAGATGAACTAAATGATTTTATGCCTATCAATATTTTTACTGATGAAGCGCACACCAATGATAGCGTTCCAGAACCCTTTGCTAGCCTTGATAGATTTAAAGTAAGGAAGGTCGTTCTAGAAGAACTTAAAAATAAGAATTTGCTCTTAAAAGAAGAGAAGCATCAAATAAGTGTTCCGAGAGGAGAGCGTTCTAATATTGTTATTGAACCTAAGCTTAGTCATCAGTGGTATGTAAAAACTCAAGAGATGGCCAAAAGAGCAAATGAAGCCGTTAATAAAGGTGAGGTAGTTTTTCATCCTGGAAATTGGATCAAAACTTACTTTAACTGGATGGATAATATTGAAGATTGGTGTATCAGTAGACAAATTTGGTGGGGGCACAGAATTCCTGCTTGGTATGACGAAGANGGGAATATATATGTTGGTTACGATGAAGATGAACTAAGAAAACATTACAAACTTGATGATAGAAAACTNACTCAAGAANANGATGTTCTCGATACTTGGTTNTCATCNTCTCTATGGCCTTTTGGATCTTTAGGCTGGCCAAAAGAAACCGAANTAAATAAATACTTTCCTACAAGCTTACTGGTAACAGGTTTCGATATTATTTTCTTTTGGGTCGCTCGCATGATGATGATGAGCTTAGAGTTTACTGGCAAAGTACCTTTTAAGGATGTTTATGTAACTGGATTGATTAGAGATGAGAATGGTCAAAAAATGTCAAAGTCTAAAGGTAATGTTATTGATCCAATTGATCTAATCTATGGCATTGATATCGAAGATCTAGTAACTAAAAGGACAGCCAATCTTATGCAAGAAGGTTTAGCAGAAAAAATAGAACGTAAAACTCGAAAACAGTTTCCTGATGGTATTGAATCGTATGGAACTGATGCATTGCGCATGACATTCTTCTCTCTAGCTACACATACAAGAGATATAAGTTTTGAACTTGGGCGTTTGAAAGGTTATAGAAACTTCTGTAATAAAATCTGGAATGCAGCACGATTTATTAACAACTATCCGCATGAAGCAAAAGAGTTTGTNGCTAAAAATGAAGATGATAAATGGATTGAAGAAGAATTTAATACAGTCTCCGAACAAATCAAAAAAAATATTGAAGAATATCGTTTAGACTTTGCAGTAAATGAAGTCTATGAATTCTTTTGGGGTAAATTCTGTGATAAATACATAGAAGATTGCAAGAAATCTGGAGAAACCTCAAATCTACATCCAATGCTGAAAAAGATTTTGCTGTTGATGCACCCTTTTGCACCTTTTATTACTGAAGAAGTGAATGAACTTGTTTTTAAAGATGGTTCATTAATGAATGGCAAGTAAAAACTTTAAAAAAGTCTAAGTGTCCCTACAAATATTAAATGGCTAAAACATTACTTATCGGAGCTAATTCAACAATAGCTAAATCTTTACAAGAAATTTCAAATAAAGAATTTTTAACTTTTTCTCGGGCAGAAGGAAACCTCGACTTAGAAGGNGATTTATCAGAACTAGATGACGTCGCTGATATAAATGGACTTGTTTATTTTCCTGGCACTATAAATTTAAAACCATTTAGCATGCTTAAAGAAGATGACTTTATGAATGATTTCCAAGTCAATGTCTTGGGAGCTGCCAAAGTAGTTAAAAAAGTAATTAATAGATTAAAAGAAGCAGAAGGTGCAAGCGTAGTTTTCATTTCAAGTGTAGCTGCAAATGTAGGTCTGCCCTTCCATGCAAGTATTGGAGCTGCAAAATCTGCTTTAGAAGGAATGGCACGTTCTTTAGCTTCTGAATATACAAATTCTAAAGTATGTTTTAACGTAGTTGCTCCATCTTTAACNGAAACTAANCTTTCTACCAATCTGTTAAAAACTGAGAGNCTAGTTGAAGCAAGTAAAGAGCGAAATCCAATGAAAGAAATTGGTGATCCTAGTAAAGTTGCAAAAACGATAGACTTTTTATTGGATGCGCATAATAACTGGATGACTGGTCAGATCGTGCATGTTGATGGCGGCATGAATAACCTAAAGTAAATTCTTAGCTATAATGAGGTTATGGCTTTAACATACTCAAGCATGTTGCCTCTGGGCACTAAACTAATTCCTTTNAATCTCCCTAACACTATAACTGGTCAAACATTTTCTTNCACAGATATAGAAATAGAGCAGCCAACTTTAATAATGATTATCTGCAACCATTGCCCTTATGTAATTCATTACCATGATGAGCTACAAAGATTGCATAAAGATTATTCTAAAAGCTTAAACTTTATTGCCATAAGTTCTAATGATGTCATTAACTACCCAGAAGATAGCCCAGAAAAAATGAAAGAGTTATGGGCAAAATTAAATTTTACATTTCCATACTTGCATGATGAAACACAAGAGATTGCTAGAGCTTACCAAGCAGAATGCACGCCAGAGTTTTACCTTTTTGCTGCAGATCAAAATCTAGCCTACCGAGGTAGATGTGATGATACCTCACCAGGTTCTGGAAAAGAGCCAAATGGAAAAGATTTAAGAGGTGCTATAGATGCCCTATTATCCGGACATGAAATTGCTCAAGAACAATTACCATCAATGGGTTGTAATATAAAATGGAAATAATTGCTTAAAAAGATGAGAATCTTACTTTTTTTAATATCATTCAATTTATTTTCTCAAGATACAGAATGTCCAGGATATGTTTTTGATAAACAATTAGAAAGACAGAAGTTTACGGGTGAATGCGCCGAAGGAAATCTTCGAGTTTGGGGTACAGCTAATTATGATAATGGCACATCTTTCCAAGGGTTTTTTAATTCTGATGGATTAATAAGTAAAGGCATCTATACGTTCGAGAGTGGTGAGTATTTTTATGGAGAATTTAACACTCCTGGAGAAATTCTTGGTNCACAGTATTCACGTGTTGGNCGCTTGGTTTTNTCAGATGGTAGTTATACCGAAGCATATTTTGATGANAATTTTCAAGCAGTTGGTTTTGGAATTATTACTTACAATAACGGCTACCANCAGGGCATGTTTTCAAATGGTTCCTTATTGAATGGTNTTGGAGTTAAACGANATGATNAATATGGCTCTAGTNTTTACAGTACATGGNTAAATGNCAAAGCTAATGGTATTGTTTTTNTTGAATACGATGATGGNNNAANCTTTCAGANTCAATTTATAAATGANAAGNCTGTAAGTGAAGGNCCTAGNTCTATTCAAGGGGCTGCNANNNATCAATTAGANCAGATAAAAAAGTTNCTAAATCTAAATTACGCAGAATTAAGNGAAAAGATCTCCAGTATTGATAAANCAATGGATGATTTTANTAAACNTGTTAACGAAACTGATGCTCAAATAGAAGCGACCACAAAAAGAAGTAAATTTGCCTCTAAGCGCTCACTATTTATTAAATCAACTCAAGAACTATTAGCTATTTTAGGTTATAAACTTGGTAAAGCTGATGGTATAAGTGGGCCGCTAACTGCTGCAGCNATAAAAGCGTTTAAGCAAGATCAAGGCTTAGCTGAGAATCTATCAGATGAAAATCTCTTAGTTGAGCTGCAAAAACAAGTAAGGAAAGAGTCGAATGCAGAAACTGATAGCCTGGCTTCCAAAGAGCCGACTTATGCTAGTAATGGGACAGGTTTTTTTGTNAGCGATGATATTGTCGTTACAAATCAACATGTGATAAATAATTGCGCGTACCTTGCTGACTCGCAAAACAATATTCTAGAAATAGTTACAGTAGACAGACTGAATGATCTGGCCGTATTGAGATCTCCTATTAAATCAGAAGATTATATTTATCTTGATGATGATCCAGAATTAGGTGAATTAGTTTATGTGGCTGGATTTCCCTTAAGTTTTGAAACTTTAAATTTCACCAGTGGAGCTGTAAGTGCACTAGTTGGTAATGAAAAAAATATCACCCAATTTCAATTTACGGCACCAATTCAACCAGGCAATAGTGGTGGTCCTGTACTTAACGCTTGGGGCAGTCTTATTGGAGTGGCCTTTGCCAGTATAAATGCAGTAGGAATCTTAGAATCTCGTGGCGTAATACCACAAAATATTAACTATGGCATCAAGCTAGATGTAATTCGAGACATATTGACTGAGTATGATATTGATTATAATGAAGGTCGTCCATACTGGTTCAAACCTTCTCAAGAAGATGTCGCTCAGCTAGCAAAAGACACAACTATATTAATTAATTGTTTTAAATAATAATTAAAGGTTGTAAATTACGGCTTCCTTAATTTTGATAGGAATAAGATGGCTAAATTCTTTAAGTGGCCACTTTTTTCCTCCTGGCCATTTTAGTATCATAAAAGTACATATTATTATGCAAAATTATACTTACAACCATTTCGTAGATTATTCATTTAAAGAAAATAACGAATTCCTTGAAAAAGAGAAGCTTATTCTTCATCCACGAGGCAAAATTCGACAACAGGAACTTCTAAATGCAGCATCAGACAGACTTTACAAAAAAAGACTAGCTAAAAATAAAGGGTCAATAACTTTAGGTCAGTATGAGGGTTATAAATTTGAAAAAGAAATGTGGAAATGGCTGCTCAAGCTAAAAGCGCAGATTGTAAATCATCCAGGTTATGATCTTAACTTGGATCTTAGTGACTACAAAATTGATCCTGAGATTTTAAAACCCTATCAAGAAACAAAACAAACAGATGTTTTTGCAACTTTCAATGATCATGTTTTCATTGTGGAATGCAAAGCTACTGTCAAAGCAGCAAACTTTTCAACTCTAAAGGAAGAAATGCAACTTTTACGATCGCTCATGAAACATAAAAATAGGCGAGTGGAAACACTTTTCGGAAAAAGGGCAATACCAGTTCATATTGTTGCCTTAAAAGGTTTTAAAATTACAGAAGAACAAAAATCTGAAGAATTATCCAATCCAGAAGGTTCAATAATAGTTCTAACAGAAAAAGAGAGAGAATACATAGATATAGTTTTAAATAGTAGTGAAAGTGAAGAATTTGCATTAAATCAATTTTTAGGTTTTTTTAGAAATGGAAAAGATGATTTCAACAAATGGGTTTTAAATGAGAAGACAGGGAAATACCAAAAAAAGAAATTTAAAATAGCCTCATTTCGTTCTAAATCAGGAAAAGGTAGAAAACAAAATGTTTATACGTTTTCTATTGAGCCGAGAGATATGCTCAAAATTTCTACAGTCTCTCATCAAAAAGCCAAAAATATTTTTGAATTTGGACGTTCAAGCAATAAGTATTATCAAAGACTTTTAATAGGTAAAAGATTAAATGAGATAGGAACTCATCTCACTAACAATGAAACTCCGTTTCCCAATAATATACTTGTAAGTCACAGAGGCAAAAAGTTAATTTTTGAACCTGATCCTGAGGATGAGACAACAAATACAGGCAGAAGACCAGGAAAATTGGTTTTCGACGGATGTCCAGGAACTTTTCATGTTATTGATGGGCAGCATAGACTATTTGGATATATGGCTGTTGATGCAAAAAAAGGTGGGCTGAGAGATAAACATAGATTGATAGTTACTGCCTTTGATGAACTAGAGGTTGAAGAAGAAGCTGAGATATTTCTTGAAGTAAATGATAAGAGTCAAAAAGTTAAATCAGATCTAATAATGGAGATTGAATATGCTTCCGAAACGCCTTCTAAATCTAATCTCTGCAATGGGATAATATTTAATCTAAGAGATAGTGAAAATTCTTCCCTCTATGATCGAATAGCTCCAGCTGAAGAAAAAAG
>PBXH01000021.1 GCA_002727535.1 Gammaproteobacteria bacterium
TTTCACCTACTTCCGTCTTCTTTCGAAGATGAACGATTTACGTTATCCGACTAACGGCGCGTTCCTTCAACTTTCGTCTACTTCCGTCTTTACTCTCATAAAGATGAACGATTTTAACTTTTACCCATAAAATATGGTGCAAAATCTAATGCAATTTAAATTTAGACTTTTTAAATTGATTTGGCAATTGAAAATATTAATTTTTAGCAAAAATGTGCCAACATTTCAGGTATTTTAGATTCTAAATCTTCAAAACTATGTGAGCCGCCTTGATCAATTATAGTTTTTGCTCCAGAAAAATATTTTTCAGCGTATCTGTAATCTAATGTTTCGTCAGCAGTCTGTAACAAGACTAAATATCTTTTTGTATCTGGAGTTTCAATAAATATTTCTTCAAGACTATCAACCCATTCCTGATCAATGATATATTTTTCATTAGTATTGGGGTTTAAGTTTTCCCCTCTATCATTCTCAAAAATTTTATAAGCCCATACAGCTGGATTAACCATAGCTGCTTTTAAATTTAATGATTCCGCTAGATATACAGCGTAATAGCCACCCAATGAACTTCCTATCAGATGTACTTTTCTGGATTCTTTCTCTGATTCAATAATCTCAGCCAACTGTTTGATGGCTTCTCGGGGGTGAGATTTTAAAGTATAGGAAGCAACTTCATATTCGGTATTATTGGCTAGCTCCTTCTTTAATAGTTCTGCTTTTCTAGCATTTCCAGAAGAATTCCAACCATGTATATAAATTATTAAATCTTTTTTAGCTATAGAGTCCACTTTGATTCTCCATGAATAAAATAATAGCAATTACTAACCCAACATGACTATTAGATTTGAAAGCTTCTAAGTTTTTTCCTTCTTGAGAAAGCTGATTCTGAAAATAGCCTTGGTACAGTAAAAATAAAACCCCAATAAACATTAATTTAAAATCATTTTGAATGGCAATTAACATAACAATCAAAACAAACAGGCCATAAAAAAGCATAATAGCTTTTTGTGTATCAGCACCAAAGAATATTGGAGATGAATTTATATTAATTTTCTTATCATCTTCAATATCACATAAAGCATAGTAGCTGTCGTAAGCTAAGATCCAAAAAATACAACCCAAGTACAGAAAAATTATTTCTAAACTGACATATCCTTCAGCCATTGAATACGAAATTGGCAAAGAAAGGCCAAAAGTTGCTCCCAAAAATAATTGCGGAACGGCAATAAATCTTTTCATTAATGGATAGATCACAATCATTGGTACAGCAACAAATAGAACCAAACAGATTGTCTGCATGTTGGTTAATGAAAGAAGATACAAGCACGCAGCAGCTAGAATTATAGTGAATATTAGCGCTTCTTTAAAAGTTAGATCACCATTGGCTAATGGTCTATCCTTGGTTCTATCTACTTTTTTATCATATTGAATATCAATCATGTCATTTATTGCACAACCAACTGATCTTGTTAAGAAAGAGCCAAGAACAACTATTGTAAAATAGCTGATATCCATATTTTCAGATAAAAATAGACCCCATAAACCTGGCCATAATAAAAGCCAGAAACCAATAGGATTAAAAAATCTAATTAAATTTAAGTAAGCGATTGATTTACTCATGAAATAAAAATACTTCTATAACGGAGAATAATTCTTCTTGGTAAGCATAGATACATTTTCTGCCTATAAAATCTTTATCTCCCTGCTTGTATATTGCTACATAGGTATCTCTTTTTTCAATATTAGAATCATTGAATAGAAACTTACCCAATGGTTCTTGGTCAAGTTGACCAAATTTAGGAATTTTTTTAATTACTTCGTTGCTAAAAAAAGACTCTGCAAAAACAATATTTTTATGAGATTTAAGATAGATTTTTCTTAAATTTCCCTCTGCAGTATTAAGATTTAGCTCTTTATCTGTATGAGCGCAAATCCCTTCTTCTACGACTTCTAAAGAGATTTCTGTTTCTCTTTTTCTCAGTCTGCGCATTAGTGATTCATTTTCTTCGATCCAACTTTTCATTTTGGGAAATTCTATGTTTGAATCAGGACTATAAAGTTGCCAATTTGTTTTTATTTCTGGTGTCATAAATTAATGAGGAATTGATTATAATACTTCCCTTAAGAAAGACATAAAAAATGAAATATAAAAAGTGGGAATGTGTTGTTTGTGGATGGATCTATGATGAAGAGAAAGGTCATCCGGACGATGGTATCGAGCCAGGCACTAGATGGGAAGATATTCCAGATGACTGGGTTTGTCCAGAATGTGGTGTTGGTAAAGAAGATTTTGATATGATTGAAATATGAGTACACTTTCTGCCCCTAAAAATCTTACAAGAAATGTTTTAATTGGCATGGCTGCCGGCGTAATAGTCGCATCCGCATTCTATTATGCTCAAAATATAATTCCTGCTTCAATTTTTACAGGTGTAGAAAAATATATTTTTAATTTGGGTGGCCAAGTTTTCAAAAACCTTTTAATGCTAGTAGTAGTGCCTTTAGTCTTCTTTTCCTTAGTTTCAGGCATATCTTCTTTATCAAATATGGTGAAGCTTGGTTCTATCGCAACAAAAACAATAGGGTTATATCTTTTCACCACAGGAATAGCTGTTAGTTTAGCTTTATTTTTTGGTTGGATATTTAACCTTTCAGGTTATGAGGGAGAAGTTGATTCATTCAATCCAGCAACTGGTGACTCAAGTCTCTATGGAACAGTCCTTAGAATTTTTCCAAATAATATTTTTGGAGCATTTGTTGAAAACAACATGCTCGGAATTGTTTTTATTAGCATATTATTTGGAATTGCATTAAATCTTACAGATGATTTAACTAATGGACTATCAAAGACTTTTGAAAGATTTAATACAGTTTTTCTTAAAATAGTCTTGTTAATTATGAGCTTTGCTCCTGTTGGCGTTTTTTGTTTAATGGGAAGCTATGTCATGGCAAAGGGCCTAAATATTTTTGGCGATTTAGCTCAGTATGTTGTGCTGCTAATATTTGTTTTAGCGTTTCATCTAACTTTTACCTATTCTTTAATACTGAAAATTTTTGCAAATTTAAATCCATTGATTTTCTTTAGAAAAATGAGAAATGTCGCTCTATTTGCTTTTTCAACTTCATCAAGTGCTGCGACTATACCAGTTACTTTAAAAACAGTGACTGATGATCTAGGCGTAAAGAAAGATGTGTCTTCTTTTGTTGTGCCAGTTGGCGCAACTATAAACATGGATGGCACAGCTATTATGCAAGGTCTAGCTACTATGTTTATAGCTAGCACTGTAGGCGTCGATTTGACGTTAATTCAGTATGTACAAATTGTTCTATTAGCCATAGTTACTTCAATAGGAACTGCAGCAGTACCTTCTGCAGGGACAGTTACATTAGCTTTAATCCTTGGATCTCTTGGTTTGCCTTTAGATGCAATTGGTTTGATACTTGCTGTAGATAGAATTTTAGACATGATGAGAACAGCAGTTAATGTTTGCGGTGATGCAGCTGTCTCATGTATAGTAGCTAAATCTGAAAANGAATTAGACGAACAANTTTTTAATAANTAGGAATNATATGGAAAGTTTTATTATTGGCCCAATGACTCCNTGGGGTCCTGTTGTNACTGGCTTAATAGGCCTAGTTTTTGCTTTTGTTTTGTATGGATTAATAATGAAATATCCTGCAGGCAAAGATTCTGTAGTTAAGATTGGAGATCAAATTCACCTNGGAGCTAAGGTTTTCATGTTTACCGAATATAAAATTCTGACACCTGTAGTTATTGCATTAGTTATAGCTTGTGGATTTTCTCCACTTGGTTGGGATACAGCAATAGCAATAGCTGTTGGAGCTTTATCATCAGCAATTGCTGGATTTATAGGTATGTATTCAGCCACACAAGCCAATGTTAGAACAGCTACAGCAGCAGAAGAATCAGGACAGGAGCGAGCCCTATCAATTTCATTCTTCGGTGGTTCAATAATGGGTCTATGTGTTGCTTCTATGGGTTTAGTTGGTTTAGGCGGCCTTTATTTTTATTTTAGNGGAGTTATAGAAGATCCTAATGAGCTTGCCAAAGCACTAGAAGGTTTTGGAGTAGGAGCTTCTGCAGTAGCATTATTCTCAAGAGTTGGTGGCGGNATTTATACGAAAAGTGCTGATGTAGGNGCTGATTTGGTGGGAAAAATTGAAGCCGGAATACCTGAAGATGATCCAAGAAATCCAGGCGTGATTGCTGATAATGTTGGAGACAATGTTGGAGATATAGCTGGNATGGGTTCAGATATTTTTGAGTCGTATTGTGGAGCTATGATCGCATCCATTGCTATTGCTGCAACTATGGGCAATAGCGATTTAATGTTTTTACCTCTGTGGCTTGCTGCTTCAGGATTATTTTGTTCTTTACTAGGCATAGGAATCGTTAGAACACAAGTTTCTAGATCGCCAGCGGTTGCACTAAGATGGGGGACATTCTTATCTCCTGTTTTATTCTTATTGTTTGCTGGCACAAGTATTTATTATTCACCTGCTATAGAGATGAATTATTTTTATTCTGTACTTACAGGAGCAGTTGGCGGAATCCTAATTGGTCTAATAACTGAGTACTATACAGGTGGAGATACAGAGAATTCACCAGTAGGAAAAATTGCTAAATCCGGTGAAACAGGACCTGCGACAGTCATGATTTCTGGTTTGAGTGTAGGCATGCAGTCAGTTGTATTACCTTTATTTGTTATTGCAGGAATTGTTGGGCTATCAACATATTTTTCAGGTCTTTATGGAGTCGGCATTGCAGCAGTTGGCATGNTATCAACTGTCGGTATTACTATGGCAATTGATGCTTATGGCCCAGTAGCAGATAACGCTGGTGGAATTGCTGAAATGAGCGGCATGAAAAGCGAAGTTAGAGAAATTACGGATTCACTTGATGAATTAGGAAACACAACAGCAGCTATAGGAAAAGGTTTTGCTATTGGAGCAGCTGCTCTTGCAGCACTAGCAATTATTGCTGCATACATGTTAGCAACTGGCGTAGAATCACTTTCATTAGATGATCCTAAAGTCTTAATGGGGATGTTTATTGGCGGCTCAATTCCATTTTTAGTTTCTTCAATAACCATGACTGCAGTTGGTGATGCTGCTTTTGAAATGATTGAAGAAATAAGAAGACAATTCAGAGAAATTGATGGATTACTTGAAGGAAAAGCTGAACCAAATACTGCAAAATGCGTAGATATAGCTACAAAAGCAGCTTTAAATAAAATGTTATTACCAGGAGCAATTGCAATTGGCTCACCAGTCGCTGTTGGTTTTATTTTAGGTCCAGTTGTTTTAGGTGGCATGCTAGCAGGAGCCTTGTTAGGTTGTGTTTTAATGGCGTTAATGATGGCTAATGCAGGCGGCGCTTGGGACAATGCTAAAAAGTTTGTTGAAAAAGGTAACTTTGGTGGCAAAGGAACGGATACACACGCAGCTACAGTAGTCGGNGATACAGTTGGAGATCCATTTAAAGATACTTCAGGACCNTCAATGAATATTCTTATTAATGTGATGGCTATCGTAAGTCTTGTTATCGCACCACTTTTATAAATCTTTAATAGAATTGATTAGGGCTACTTGAGATGGTAGCCCTTTTTTTTATATAGTTAAAA
Source organism: Gammaproteobacteria bacterium (assembly GCA_002727535.1). Classification (GTDB taxonomy): domain Bacteria; phylum Pseudomonadota; class Gammaproteobacteria; order Magnimaribacterales; family TMED112; genus TMED112. Next base: position 5,646 of record PBXH01000021.1, read on the forward strand.
AGATGAGATTATTTTTGTTGTTTTTTTTCAGTTTTTTTGCACANGCAGATATGGACTATATTTGTGATGTTACCTTANTTGGCAGAGATGATAGCTCCGAACANGTTCTGAAACAGATCAAAGGCCTTGATTGCAAAAGAAATAATATTTTAAGCATCCGTCTTGATTTAGCAGTTAGCATGTCATCGGATAAAATAGATCTCTTTGCAGGACAATTTTGTAGATTTGATAGAGAAATTCTAACGTCTAAATCTACGCTCTCTTGTGTACTGTATAGCCCAACAGGNAGAAANTTTTATTGATATGNNACTGATTATATTTGAGTTTTTATCATCTGGAGGAGTTTGGACTCAATGTGGTTCTACATCAGATGGAAATCCAAACTATGTCTCTATGAGGCTAAATCAACTTCATAAACAATATAATACTCGCGTAAGAGCAAGGTATGCGAATGGAGGCATAATAGATCTTATCGGATGAAAACTCTTTGTTGGATAATTAAATGGCTAGCTATTGGGTTTTTATTATTTTGGGCCTTAATTATCTTAATACTTATTCTTTAATAATATTTAGACATCTGATAGTTCAAGATGAGCAGGAAACCATCTTTCTACTATCTTTCTCTGTTGTTCAGCTGGCATNTTAATTACATTATTAGCCAATCTATCAGCTTCTGCCTGTAATTCTTGATTTGCAAGAAGATCAAAAAAGGTAAAACTTGGTAAGCCAGTTTGAGATAAGCCTAATATATCCCCAGGNCCTCTAAGCTTAAGGTCTTCTTCAGCAATGATAAAGCCGTCAGATATGGTTGTAATGATCTTTAATCTCTCTTCTGCTAATTTAGTTAAATTATCATTGTGCATTAATANACAAAAACTATCTTTTGTTCCACGACCAACTCGTCCTCTTAATTGATGTAACTGAGCTAAACCAAATCTTTCAGCATTTTCAATTATCATGATATTTGCATCTGGAACGTCTATGCCAACTTCAATTACAGTTGTGGCCAACAANATTTTTGTTTTTTTATTTTTAAAATCTTCAAGAATTTTTTGTTTNTCATNATCTTTCATTTTTCCATGAATAATNTGATATTCCTCTTTGGCAAATTCTTTNCTGAGTATCTTTTCAAGATCTTCTATNCCTATGAGTTCACTTTCNGTTTCATCAATCAGAGGGCAGACCCAATAAACTTGTGAGTCATTATTTATTACACTTTTTATTCGATTAATTAGAGCATCTCTTCTATTGTTTGGTATTGCGGTAGTAACTATTGGTATTCTGTTAGGCGGCAATGATTTGATCGTTGATATGTCTAAGCCTGACAATACTCCCATAGCCATTGTTCTAGGTATTGGGGTAGCTGATAATAATAATTGGTGTGGATAGTCTTCAGCNTTTTCTTTNAGTTTTAATCTCTGGCTGACTCCAAACCTATGTTGTTCATCATAAATGACCAAAGATAAATTTTTATAAGACACATCTTCTTGAAAAACTGCATGAGTTCCTATAATTATTTTCGCTTCCCCACTTTTTATTCTTTCATANCTAGCTTTTTTTTCTTTTGCTGATATTTTTGATGTAAGTATTTCAATTTGCTCATCNCCTTCAAACCAATCAACAAAATTTTGAAAATGTTGATTCGCTAATATGGTGGTAGGAGCTAAGATAGCTACTTGTTTTTTGTCTGCAACTATATGAGCAGCAATAAGTGCTGCAACAATAGTTTTTCCTGAACCCACATCNCCTTGCAAAAGCCTAAGCATTGGCGAACCTAGCGCAATACTTTTACAAATTTCAGTNTAGGCACTCTNTTGATCATTAGTTAATTCAAAAGGCAGATTATTAATTATTCTTTTTGCTAATGAATTATTTTCAAATTTAATAGCATTTCTATTTTTATTNTGTTCTTTGATTGAAAGGTAGCTAATTTTATTAGCTACAATTTCTTCTAATCCTATTCTTTTTCTAGCAGCAGATTCTCCACCAATTAAATAATCTTCGATATTACTTTCAGGATCAGGGTTATGAATATCGATAATTGATTGATTAAGTGTATTAAATTCATTTTTAGGCAGATGATCAGAAATCTCAATTTTATTTTTTTTAACTAAAGTGATTGCTTCTGATATTAGCTTTCTAAGCTTTTGATGTGTTATTCCTTTTGTAAGTCGATATTTAGGCAATATTTTTGGCTTAAAATCATCAGTCGTTATCTCATATTCTGGATGTATGGTTTCTAAACCATATCTACCCAATCTACTTACTCCAGAAATTTGTAATTCAGCCCCTTCTTTAAAAATATTCCTTAAGCCTGGGAAATAGTAAAAAAACCTGATGTAAATGTGCCCTGTATTATCCTTCAATCTAATTAATAGCATTTTCCTTGGCACAAAAGTCTGTGAGACTTTTTCTACAACTCCCCTAATCACAAAATCCTCTTCAGGAAGTAGCTCCGCTATATTTTTTAATTTTGTTCTATCTTGATAACCAACTGGAAAATGGAAGAATAGATCTTCAATAGTTTTAATACCCAGCTTTAGCAGAGACTGAGACAATTTTTCTCCTACGCCCTTTATTGATGTTACCAATAGAGATGAGGCATCAATCTTTTGATCTGAAGACATATGTATTTATTATATATATGTCTGATTTTAATTTTGGAGGAGTTAAGAGTTTTTTATGCGCAGTATGACAGGTTTTAGTGAATCTACCTTATTAAAGGATGATATTGAATTTAAATGCATTTCTAAATCTTTAAACAGCAGATTCTTAGAAATTAATGTAAAACTTCCAATGAATTTAAAAGGTCATGAAGGCTGGGTTAGAGACTATATCAACAAAAATTTTGCAAGAGGTAAAATTGATGTTGATGTCTTTTTTACAGCCCCACCCAAAGAGCAGTTGAGAATTTCAGATAATTTTCTTGAGCTTGTTAAAGAAAATGAAGCGAGAATAAAAAAACATGGATTCGATGTTGCTCCCACTAGTTACGCTGAGTTACTTAAGATTAGAGATTCAATGCAAAAAGACTATGTACTAAAAGATTCATCTTTAAGAGACTTAATAAAAAGATCACTTGTTAGGCTTAGGAGAACAAGAGAAACAGAAGGAAAGTCAACTAAAGCTGATTTAGAAAGATTAATCATTGCTATGCGAAAATCAATTAAATCAATCAAAGGAATGGAAAAGATTAATTCGAAGCAAGTTCATAAAAAACTAAATAGATTCAAGGATGCACTTAAGCTAGACCAAAAGGAAGTGAATGTTTCTGAAGCGTTTGCAGCTCTAAATAAGACTGATATAAATGAAGAAATAGTTAGATTCAATTCTCATTTAGATTTGGTTGAAAAATTAATTAGATCTAAAAAAGCAATTGGTAAAAAATTAGATTTTTATACTCAAGAAATGCAAAGAGAAACAAATACTATCAGCTCAAAAGCATTAATTGCTGAGATTAAAAATGAATCAGTTGAATTAAAAAGCTATATTGAAATGGTTAAGGAGCATGCTCAGAATGTCGAATAATTTAGCAGAAAATCTTTTTATCATTACAGCTCCTTCAGGCGCAGGAAAAACTACTTTGATTAAAAATATCATTAAATTCTCTGAAGTTAATGATGAGAAAGTTTTTATGTCTATATCTCATACTACTAGGACACCAAGAGCAAATGAATTACATGCTTCCGATTATTTTTTTATAAGCGAAGAAGAATTTAAATCAAATATTGATGCAGGAGTTTATTTAGAGCATGCATTGGTGCATGGAAATTTATATGGAACTCCAAAAAAAGCAATTGATGATCATTTGCATGATGAATATAAAGTTTTGCTCGAGATTGATTGGCAAGGCGCAATGGAAATTTTGAAAGCTTATCCAGAAGCTCAAAGTATTTTCATTTCTCCACCTTCAATAGAGGAATTAGACAAAAGACTTCGTGATCGTGGACTTGATTCAGAGGAAGTTATAGCTAAAAGAGTTGAAGGAGCAAAACTTGAAATGGAAAAATCATCTGAATTTAAACATCAAATTATTAATAATTCACTTGAAACAGCGCTCAAAAACCTTTTAAATATCATCTTCAGAGAAAAGCATGGCTAGAATAACGGTAGAAGATTGTCTTGAGAAGGTCGAAAGTAGATTCGACCTTGTTCTTAAAGCAGCAGATAGAGCACGTGATTTAATATCAACTAGTGCTGAGCCTTTGGTTGATCCTGAAAATGATAAACCTACTATAATCGCATTGCGAGAAATAGCTGACGGTGTTCTTGATGAGGACTATGTGCCTCCAAGTGATGACGAAGATGACACTGAAGAAGTTTTTCTTGATAATGAAGATGTAGGGTAGGTTATTTTTTGTTTGATTCTTTAAATATTTTCAAAAAACAAAAAAATTCGCAACTTAGCGAAAGCCTAGATAAATTATCTAAAGATTATTTAAGTTCATCTGCTATAAAAAAGATTAGAGAAGCTATTGATTTTGCAGATAAAGCTCATGAAGGCCAATTTCGCAAGAGTGGAGAACCTTTCATAACACACCCAATAAACGTTGGCTTAATTCTAGTTTCGTTGAAAATGGATGAAGATACTGTAATTGCAGGTTTATTGCATGACGTAGTAGAAGATTGTGAAATTCCTTTATCAGATGTCAAAAATAAATTTGGTAATAATGTCAGTCGACTAGTGGATGGAGTCACTAAATTACTTCAACTAGATGAAAAAATGAAAGATCAAAGTCAGGCTGAACATTTTCAGAAAATGGCTCTGGCTACTGCAGAAGATGTAAGAGTAGTAATTATAAAGCTAGCCGATAGACTACATAATTTAAAAACAATAGAGCATCTTCCTCGGGATAAACAAGTTAAAAAATGTAGAGAAACCTTGGATCTATATGCTCCATTAGCACATCAGATTGGCATGCATAAGATGGCTACTGAATTAGAGGACTGCTCATTTAAAACTTTACATCCTGCTAGATATAAATTTATACAAGATGCATTAGAAGAGAATAACCTAAATAAAAAAACATTAATCTCTAGGGTAAAAAAATCTTTAAATGCAAGATTTAAGAAAAATGATATAGAAGCAAAGATCACTGGTAGAGAAAAAAGAGTATTTAGTATTTATCAAAAAATTAAAAAGAAGAAATTTTCATTTGCTGATATATATGATGTTTTTGCATTCAGAGTTTTAGTGAATAATGCAGAAGATTGTTATAAGGCCTTAGGATTTATACATAATATCTTTACTCCAATAACTGGTAGATTTAAAGACTATATAGCTGTTCCCAAGATGAATGGCTATCAAGCACTTCATACGGTAGTAATGACTTTTGATGGAGTTCCAATGGAGGTACAAATACAAACATCAGCGATGGAAACATTTGCAAACTACGGAATAGCTTCACACGGTCTTTATAAGACAAAAGTAAGTGATGATCTTATTCAAGCAAAATCTAGACAATTGGTTCAAAGACTTATTGATACAAATGCTAGATCTTCATCCTCCGTTGAATTTATGGAAAGTCTTAAAACTGATTTAAAGGGCAAAGAAGTTTATGTTTTTTCACCTAATGGAAGAATTTTTTCTCTTATGAGAGGCTCTACCCCTATTGATTATGCATATGCTGTTCATACGTCTTTAGGAAATTATTGTCTATCGTGCGAAGTAGATAAAAAATTGGTGCCTTTATCAACCAGTCTAGAAAGTGGACAAACAGTCGAGATAATAAAAAGTAAAAATAAAACCGTAAATCCTGCTTGGTTAAATTTTGTTGCCTCATCAAAGGCAATAACTGAAATAAAAAAAGAACTAAAAAAAATAAAAATCAGTGATGCAAGAGTACTTGGAAAAGATTTACTTGAAGATTCACTCCAAGAATCTGGTATTGAATTAAGAGAGTATCCAGCAGAGAAGCTTAGAAGTGTTTTTGATGTGCTTGGGGTAAGATCATTAAATCAACTTCTTGTAGATATCGGTTCAGGTAGAATGACAAGCAACATTGTCTCTCAAAGCTTCACTGAAAGCTTAAAAAAATCAAAGCGAAAAAGTGAATCTGTATCACAATTAAAAATTGGTTCATCAAAAAAATATGGGGCAATAAAATTTCCAGAATGTTGTTATCCAATATCAGGAGACCCTTGCTTAGCAGTACATAATGAAGCAGGCATCACAATACATAGAAATGAATGCCAAAATTTAAAAAATTTTCTTAATAAGCCAGGTAAATGTTCAGATGTTTTATGGGAAAAAGCTGATGATTCTGAATTTACAACCTCTTTGATCTTAACACTCAAGAATGAGCCTGGAGCTTTAGCAGATATATCTAAAATTATTTCAAAGAATGATTCTAATATTCAGTCAGTGGCGACAAAAACTTTAGATGAGAACTTTACTGAATTAACCGCTAAACTAGTGGTTAAAGATACTGATCATTTAGAGATAATTAAATCGCAATTAAAGAATAATAAGACAGTAACTAGTATTGAGAGACAATCTACATGAATAAAATTTCTACAGTTGATAATTTAAATAAAGATTTATTGATTTCTTTATTTGATTCTACTCAAAATATTAAAGATTCTTGGCCAAATCTTGAACAAATTGGTCAGGGCAAAACAGTCTGTCTATTATTTTGGGAGCCAAGTACAAGAACTAAGCTATCATTCGAGCATGCCGCTAAATCCTTGGGCTTTAAGGTGCTTGATTTTTCTCCTGCTAGCTCTTCCATAGCAAAAGGAGAAACCTTAGAAGATACTATTAAAACATTATTAGCTTTAAAGGTTGATGGTTTTATCATTAGACATCCTGAAGATAAGATCTCATTAAAAATTGAAAAATTATTACCTGATGACATTTTTTTTATTAATGCAGGTGATGGCAGTTATGCTCATCCTTCTCAAGCTTTACTCGATGTCTATACCATGAAGGAAAAATGTGAAGATTTCAGTAAATTAAAAGTTGCAGCTATTGGCGATATTAAACATTGTCGTATTATTGGATCACAAATGACTCTCTTAAATAGACTTGGATGTACTGATATTCAATTTTATGGGCCAAAAGAGTTACTGGATGATAATTTATCTCCATCATTTAGTGAGATCACAGACGGATGCATGGAAGATAGAGACATCCTCTATGTAATCAGAGTTAAACATGAGAGATTAAAAGATAATGAGAATATAGATATGGAAGCTTTTAAGTCGACATATCAAATTAACGAATCTTTTATTGAAAAAATTAAATTTGCTGGTTCAGTTATGCATCCTGGACCAATTAATATTGATTTAGAGATTTCTGATGCTGTTGCCACATCAGAAAAATCACTTATTTCTACACAAGTAGAAAATGG
>PBXH01000022.1 GCA_002727535.1 Gammaproteobacteria bacterium
AAGCTTTCTCCATAAAAACCTTCAACAATACCTAAATTTTTCATAGCTTATTTAGTCTACAAGAAGTATTGGGTAAAATTTTATTTTTTTTAATAGTTAGGTCCTTAGAAGAGACTCTGAAGATAGACTCAGTATCATTAAATTTATTGAGAAGATATTTTAAAGTGATTAAAGATTGTATTGATGCTACCAATGATACAGTAGGTCCTAGAACTCCAGATTCTGCACAATCATTAGCATCAATATCACCATCTTCTGGAAAAAAACAGTTATAACAAGAATGATAATCTGATTTATTTGTAAAAAGTGCTATCTGGCCATCTGAACCAGAAACGGAAGCACTACAAAATGAAATATTATTGTTTGTACATGCTTCATTAAGGGAGTACTTAGTGCGGAAATTATCTGAGCAATCAAGCATCATCTCTGATTTATATTTATCAAAATTAATCTCCCAAGATTTTTGTTTGAAAACAGTAATCTTGCAATGAGAATTTAACTTTTCAATATGATCTTGAAGTACATCTACTTTATGCCTGCCTACGTCTTTTTCTTGAAAGAAAACTTGTCTATGTAAATTTCTAATTTCCACTTTATCTGGATCAACTAAATTAATCTTGCCAATTCCGGATGCTGCCAGATAAACACTTACAGGAGAGCCAAGACCTCCACAACCAATTATTGTAATTTCTTTTTTTAAAAGCTCTTCTTGGTCTTGGAGTGAGAAGTCTTCAAGAATAATCTGCGAATAAAATCTAGAAACTAGTGAATTATTTATATCCATACACAAACCTATTAATATCCTTTAGATCATTTAAAGTGCCTATATTCTTATAGCCTATTTTTTTCATATGTGAACTTAATTCAGATGATTGTCCTATTCCATGTTCTAAAATTAGCGTGCCATCAACTTTAAGATAGTTGATCGCTTCAGAAATAATTTTTTTAAGATCTTTCAACCCAGTTTCTTTAGAAAATAAAGCTACTTTTGGCTCAAAAAGAGTGCCAGCTTCTAGCTTTGTGCCCTCAGGAATGTAGGGTGGATTTGAAACAATAAGATCAAACTGTCCTTCAATATCTGAAAACCAATTAGATTTAATAAAATTAACTCTATTGTTTGATTGATTATTATTTTTTTTTGCAACTTTAAGTGCTTTTTCACATATATCAGAGCCGAAAATAGTTGCACTCTTAAATATTTTTGATATTTCAATTGCTATGCAACCGGAACCTGTACCAAGATCAAGTACATTTTCTAAATTTAAAAAATTATTTTTAATATGATCAACCAATATTTCAGTTTCTGGTCTTGGAATCAAAACATCCTGATTTACAAAATAAGTTCCTTCATAAAAATTCCATTCACCAATAATGTATTGAATTGGTCTTTTATTTTTAATTTCTTGGATAACTCCATCTAAACTAAAATCTTTATCCAGTAATCCTAAAATAAGAAACCTTAAGCCTTCGTCGTATTCATTCTTATACACTGAATTCCAGGCTAGTTGTATTTTTTTAGTTGAAGATTTATTTATTTTCAATTTCTAGAAGTTTTTCTGCATTACTTTGTGCTTTTAGTGAACTTAACATTTCATCGATGTCACCATCAATAAAACTGTCTATGTTATAAAGAGTTAACTTTAATCTATGATCTGTAATTCTTCCTTGAGGAAAATTATATGTTCTAATTTTTTCACTTCTATCGCCAGTTCCAACTAAAGATTTTCTTTCACTTGCTTTCTCTTGTTCCATTTGCTGTTTTTCGATGTCATAAATCTTTGAAGATAGCAATCCTAAAGCTTTTGCCTTATTTTTATGTTGGCTTCTATCATCTTGGCATTCCACTACTATTCCTGAAGGCAAATGAGTTAATCTCACTGCAGAATCAGTCTTATTTACATGCTGTCCACCTGCACCAGATGCCCTAAATGTATCAACTCTTATTTCTGACATATCTAAATCCTTTTCTTCAATATCATCCATTTCAGGCAATACTGCCACAGTAGCAGTTGAGGTGTGTATTCTTCCTTGAGATTCTGTCAAAGGAACTCTCTGAACTCTATGAACGCCCGATTCAAATTTTAAATTTCCGTATGTGTCTGCACCAACTACTTTTATTACTATTTCTTTAAATCCGCCTGTTCCTAATGGAATTTCTTTTATTTTTTCCATCTTCCAATTATTTCTTTCTGCAAATCTGCTGTACATTCTGTATAGATCTCCGACGAAAATAGCTGCTTCATCGCCTCCTGCACCTGCACGAAGTTCAACAAAAGAGTTTCTTTTATCATCTTTGTCTTTTGGCAATAATTGGACCATTATTTCTGCTTCAATTTTTTGAAGTTCTTTCTCGTTTTGTTCTTTTTCTTCTAAAGCAAGGCTTTTCATCTCTTCATCTTTTGAAAGAGATTCTAAGTCTTCAATTGTCGCTTCAAGTTCTTGATACCTATTCCAATTCTCAACAACATCTTTTATTTCAGAATATTCTTTGTTGAGTTTAGTTAGCTGATCGATATCAGAAGTAATATTGGGGTCCGATAATTTTGTGCTCAAATCATCAGCTTTTTTTTGAATACTATCTAAAGAGTCTTTTATTGCTTGTTTCATGACTGTCTATTTTTATTATCATCTGTTGAGCCATCTATCATCTTTGACAATTGGAAAGCATTTTTAGATGCAATTTCGTTTGCAAGATCATCAATTATATTTTCTATATCATCACCCTTTAATATTCTATTTTTTGCCTTATTCACAGCTTCATCTTTAGTTACAGATAAGCTTTCTCTGAACTCTTTTTGTTTAATATTCATATTTTTTTTGTTTTTAATTCTTCTAAATTCGAAATCAGAGTTTTTTTCAATTATTCCTTCTGCTTGTGCTACAGAATCTTCTCTACCTTTTATATTTTCTTGCACCATCATGCTAATTTGGTCNAGCGTTAGAAGGTTTAAATTGTTTACATCGTTAAGTTTGCTATCNAAATTTCTTGGAATAGCTAAATCAAAAATTAGTCTTTTTGCTGNATCCTTAAAGTCTTCNGCTGCAAAAAATTCTTTTTCTGATGGAGCGGCAACAACAATAGTTTTNAATTCATTAATATTTGCANTCAATTCATCAAGAGATTTGCTTTTTACTCCTTCAATCTCTACTTGAGATCGATTAAAAAGGGNTACATCATANTCGCTAGCAATAAGTCTCTTTAATAAAGGTTTTCCTACATCACCAGCNCCAATAATTAGAACNGGTGAATGCCCTTCCTTGAGAATTATGCTCTCCACTAATGATGCAATTGAGACTGGGTTTTTTGATAAATTCGTAGTTGAACGAATTTCCTTAGTGATATTTATAGATTTCTCAAAAATTGCATCAAGGTCTGCATTCAAATAGCTAAAAGTNCGAGAATTTTCATATGCCTTCTTAACTTGGCCAAAAATATCTGGTTCACCTACAATCATGGAATCGATACCTGTCATAACNCGAAGCAAATGACTAAATGCATCGCTATCTGAAAAAAGATATTGATCATTTTTTCTTACTTCTAATTCTTTTCCAAGAATATTTTCTAGATGTTCATCAAATTTCTTTATTTCTATTCTCGGACAAAAAGAATAGAACTCTGTTCTATTGCATGTTGACAAGAAAATACCATTATCAAAAGCTGTTAATGTTTTAAGTTTTATTAAGATTTCATCAATCTTATCTTTATTAAAGGCAAATTTTTCTCTAACCTCTAAAGAGGTAGATTTATGACTTATGCCCCAGCAATGAAATTCCATAATTATTATTCTAAATCTTATTTAAAGCTAATTGCTCTAATTCTGATATTAACTAGCTGTGCAAGTTTAAATACATCTAATAAAAGTTACAATCTAGAAGGAAAATTATCTTATATTTCCAAAGAACAATCTTCAATATTTAAGGTAAAAATAACATCAAATGTTCAAGTATCTTCTATTGAAATATATGACACTTTAGGAATCAGTCTTTTATATCAAGTGTTTAGTAAAGATAATTCATGGAAAAGTNTGGACAATAGATACATCCAATTTCAAAAAGAACTTCCTTCTCCTTCAGAGCTTTACTTTTTATTGGTTAAAGAATGTGGNTCAAATACTTATTGCAATATCCANATCACAACTGAAAATAATGATTCGAGAATTAATTTGATACTGAATGGAATATAAATATAAGTCTTACGCAAAAATAAATAGTTATTTGAATNTAATGTCAAAACTTGATAATGGNTATCATGAGATTCTTACTCATTTTCAGATTATTGATCTATGTGATGAAGTNTCATTCAAAGAAAGTGATGATTTTCTAATAGATTCAAATGAGAAGGCAATANCAGATAAGAATTCCATAACTAGAACTATTGAATGGTTCAATAAAAAATATGGNGTAAATCAAAAATTTGAAATAAAGATTAAGAAATCNATACCAATAGGAGCAGGATTGGGTGGCGGCAGCTCAAATGCAGCAATTGCTCTACGATTTCTTGCAAAATTTCATAATATCCAAATTAAAAATATTGATAACAATGAAATAGCTTTAGCTTTAGGGGCAGATGTCCCTGTCTTTGTGCATAAAAAAAGTTGTTATGCTTCAGGAATTGGAGACAAATTGGGAAAAAAATTATTTAATTCGTCTGAATATTTACTAATTTGCCCTCAAATATTTGTTTCTACTCAAAATCTTTATAAATCTACCTATCTTAAATTTGAAAATNTCGAAAATAAGAAAATTAATAGCTTCTTGNCTGTATTGCTTAAAGAAAATGAAGAATTTAAAGATTTTTATGATCTTCTTAGAAATCNATTGCCAAATAAAACCTTTGAAAAACTTAAGTTAAGCGGCACTGGATCAACATTATTCTTACAAGATCCTTCAGAAAATGAGAAAGAAATTATTAATGAAAAAATTGATAAGAATTTTAGAATTTTTCTCACTAAAGGATTAGAATACTAAGACTTTGTTTCGGATTGGGGTGTGGCCAAGTGGTAAGGCAGCGCCTTTTGGTGGCGCCATTCGTAGGTTCGAATCCTAC
>PBXH01000023.1 GCA_002727535.1 Gammaproteobacteria bacterium
TTCCGAATAAGGTTAATTCAACTATTCCCATTTATAGGACCTAATATTTGTTTATACTATACCCTCTTTTCTAGGAATTTACATGAGCGTTATTGAGTATAAATTTGAACAATACAAATCATTGGGTCCAATCATATATAGAAAAGAAAAATATAATCTTCAAGTTGAATTACTAAAACTACAAGAAGATGTAATTAAGAATAAAAGAAGAATAGCATTATGTTTTGAAGGAAGAGATACTGCGGGTAAATCATCTACCATTAATTTCTTTTCTGAACATTTAAGACCATCAAATTTTCGTTATGTACATTTAGGAATACCTACTGCTGAAGAAAAAAAAGAATGGTTTAATCGTTGGGAAAAGGAACTTCCAGATGAAGGGAAACTGGTCTTATTTGACAGGTCATGGTATACGAGAGCATTAACAGAACCTACTCTAGGCTATTGCACCAAATCACAATATGAAGACTTTATGAATAATGTTAATAAATGGGAAGATAGGCTTATAAAAAATGGCTTAGAAGTAGTTAAATTTTATTTTTCTATCGACAAAGATCAACAAAAAAGAAGATTATCAGCAAGAAAGCATAGCAAGCTTAAATATTGGAAATTATCTGATTCAGATAAACGAATGGTAAATAAATGGGATGTATTTACTTTGTATAAAAATCAGATGTTTGATGTAACAGCTAGATCAAATTCTCCTTGGGTTGTAATTAATGCAAACAATAAAATGATTGCAAGATTGAGTGCACTTCGATATATATTAAATACAATAGATTACGAACATAAAAAGATACTTGAACCACCAAAATGGGGAGAAGATTTGGGCCAATATTCTTGTTATATAGAAGGAGTATTGTTTGATAATTTAACTTATGAACAATATAAGATTCTGGCTCCTTTTTCAGACTAATTAAATGAAAATTTCTATCGTTGATATTGGATCTAATGCTGTTAAGTACAAGATTTTTAATTCAGAAAATTTTGAACTTGATGAATATTACAGAGAACCATTAAGACTTGGGCGTGATGTTTTTAGTGAAAATAAATTATCAGAATCAACCATTAGTAAACTAATAGATTTATTGGTTAGATATTCAGAGATTTTTAAAGAAAGAAATATTGAACAAACGTATTTTATAGCAACTTCGGCTGTTAGAGATTCTGAGAATTCAGATATGCTTATTAGCAAATTAGAAGAAAAAAATATTCATTTGAAAATACTTACTGGCAAACAAGAAGCATCATTACTTGTAAATTTTAACAAGGATATAGAAGATTCAGCAGTAATTGATATTGGTGGAGGAAGTGTTGAGGTATGCATAAATAGTAAATCAAATATGCATTATGAATCTTTTCAACTTGGCGCAGTCAGACTTCTTAATTTAAATCAGAATGAAAGATATGAAGCAATGAGTCAATTTGGTGCTTGGCTACAAGAATTTAGCCCAATACCTACAACATTTGGTTTAGGGGGTAATTTGAGAGCAATAATGCAGGCAAATGATCATAAAGGTGTAATAAATACAGAGGATCTAATTAATTTAATCGATAATTACAATCGTCTAGATGAAGATATTCTTATACAAGAGTTTGATATTCCAAAAGATAGAATCGATATTGTTCCTATAGCTGCAGAAATTTATTTATTTTTCTTATCTAAGATTGGCGCAAAAACAATAGAGAATAGTTTTTCAAGCATTTCAGATGGGTTAGTAAGAAAAGTTGTTACAGGGGAATTGTAAATCCCATTCTATTACCTAGGAAGATTGAAACATCTGATTTAAGAATAGCCGTTTCTATTTCTAGATCTATAAAACCAGGCCTATAAATCATTAGCCCCATATCATTATTTTTTGAATCTAAAAGCTTTACTTCATATACATTTCCTTCAAGACAGCGAACATTACCGCTTACAGTTTCTTTATATGAATCATTCGATAATGATAGTTTTCCTTCAATTTGATGGCATATTCCATTCTTTATTGTCATTTGTTCAATATTGATTTGTACTTCAATAATGCCTAACCCATTGGTTTTGTAAGGTGCTTCAGTGATGAAATCCTTAACATGAAGGTCGCCATTAAATAAATTTCTCTTAATAACTCCTTTAGTGCTGTTGTCATCGGTATTAAAGGACACTTTTAAGCCTGTAATAGTTGGAGACCCCTCATAGTTAAAATCACCAAGATTAATCGGAACCGTATCTACATATGAAAGATCATTTATTCTTCCTTTAAATAGATTTCCTTCAGCAAGAGAATAACTGATGCCTGATGAATCAGTTACTCGTTTTAGTAAAGAATCAACTGGAATCATAACCAAAGAAAGTCCCAATAGAAGGACAATAACAAGTAATCCAATTAAAAATCTAATTATCAAAATCTATACTCAATGTAAGGTTATTTTCATCCACTAATTTCATATTTATTGAAGCAATATTTAATCTTTCGTTATTAATAAAGTTCAATAATTCAATTAAATTAGTTTCCGATAGCATTGTAACTTCTAAAAGACCTTCTTTGTTCTTATATATGTAATTTTTTTCATCTAAGTGATTAGCAAATACACGAACTGAAGACATATTTTTAATTTTATCTTCATAATCCTTAAGTTGTGATAATTGTTGTTTAGATGCATTAAATGTCTGAACTTGGTTAGAAAGAGCTTCTCTAGATTCAGTAAGACTAGAAATTATTCTTATTTCTATAAAATAAATTAAGAAAAGAACAGAAATTGCCCCCAGTACTTTTAATAAGATCTGCTCTCTTTTTGATAATTTATAATTCATAGTTAAATTCTGTAAGTAAAAAATCTTTACTATNTGTNCTGTTGATTACTGACACCTTCTTATTATTTCTTTGTTGTTGAGCTATAAATATCTCTTCTTCAGCTTCATTTTTAAATAAGCATTTAATATTTAAAGAATTTTTAGAGTCAGTCTTATAAGTAATTTCAATTATTTTTGTAGTTTGCGATATATTTAAAATTAGTTCTGCAATTTTTGCTGTTGTTAAATTTGATTGATTTTTCAATAAATCANTTTTTTCAATAATTTGTTTTTCAATTAAGTTAATTTTTTCATCTGGATAAATTGATAGATACAGCTCAGATAATGTCTGATCCATTTTCTTCACTTGATTCCAATTAGAAGAAATATTAAATAAACCAATTAAATTAAGTAATACAATTAAAGAAATGCCTGCATAAATAAATTTCTTACTGGCATTAAAATTNAATATATTCTGAATATTTAGAGAGTCAAATTCATGAAAAGTTACTGTTTCTCTAATCTCTAAATTAAGATCATCAATTGTTTTAGGACTAATTTTTTCATTNTTTTTATCAAGAAGTTCGAAGGCCTTTTTAGTTAATTTAACCAAACTATCATCTTCTTCATAAAAAATTGAGTCACCAAAACTTATATTTGTTTTAAATAATTCTCTAAAAAATAATAAGTCTGAAGTAATTTTTATTTTTGAATCAATATGCTTAAAACCGTCTTTAAGTTTTTCTAATTTATTTTTAGTTATTGTAAAAAAATGCTCATCAGAATTATTGCATTCTAGGACTTCTACTTCTGATTGATCCTCAATTCCAATAGTATTTATAGAATTAATTATTGAGGCATGAAGATTCTTTTTATTTTTAAGTTCTGACGTATGTTTAATGTAATTTAGAAATTCATTTGGCAAAATAAATAGAACATCATTACACTCTCTAAGAGCTGATAGTTTAACTNCTTTACTTTTNCCTTCACTAATTAAATGCCCAGAATCTAATGAGGTATTAGTAAAAATAAATATCTTCATAACGATGTGCTCCGATGAATAATATTATTATTTCTTGTTTTTAGACTTATTACACTGTAAAAATGAAAAAATTGNCCNTCTAAATNAAAAGTATAGTGNATCTGNAGGTANTCNGGNTTGTATATTANNAGAGATTTATTAATTCTATCTTCATTAATGCCTGATAATTCAATAAGGTTCTGATAGCTTGTATATCCTTCTGGAGGCCTATTTATTATTATTTTTTCTATATCATTGAGTGATAAATCAGGAGACATTGAGAGTAGAACTAGATAATTATATTCATTTAGACCATTAATATTAAAAAACAAGTCTGTATTAGGTAAAGTGCATATATTTGCATAAATCTGAAGCAATTCATTGTCATTAAGAAATGAAAGATTCTTTATTTGGCTTTTATGGATATAAAGCTGGTCAGGACTTAGCGATAAGCTNTCATTTGCAACATAAAATAAATCTTCGGCTCCAAAAGGCTCAGGCAGACTATCGCTATCAAGTGAATCATAAAGAAGATCTAAGAGCTCTCTATGCTTATTCTTGTCAACCTCACTTACTTTTAAGAAATTTTTAAATAACTCTCCATGTAAATCATTCTTTACATAAATATTTCTAAATGGTTTTACTAGCGAATTTAAATTAAAACAGGTTGAAAAATCAGTAAGTTCAATTCTTAAATCTGGGATTTTACTGCCAATAATAAAATTAAGCTCCCCTTCTCCTAACTTTACATTTCTTAATCTATTTGAATTGCTTATTAAGGTATCAATAAGCAATTTCTCTGTATTAAGAAGTTCAATGCGTTTTTCTATAGAATTAGCGAATACACTTGTTTTTAATGTGTCTGTATAAATAGTTCTGCTAATTATTAGCACTAGAAAACTTAGAATAACTATCAAAGCTAGAGTAGATATTAAAACAAAGCCCTTTTTCATCTGAATGCACTAAATANCTGTCTATAGATAGAGTTTTCTATCTCATAAGTTAAAAAAATGTACTTAGGAAATTTTATANTTGAATTATGTTTTAAATTTGGCCAATNAATCTCTGCTTCATCTAATTCTTCACCAAAACGAATTTCNAAATTTTCTATGCCCTCTATTAAAGTTTCGCGAGAGATTTCTACTTGTTCTTTATTTGATAATGTAGTGACTCTTATAAGCTGATTATTTTCATATAAATAGATAACTCTTCTTAATTTNGAAATAGTTTGTAAATGATCGCTAGTACTTAAAGAAACAAAGGTCATAACTCTATTTGATGAATTTCCTATGAAAGATACATTNAATTCACGGCCATTTTGATCTTTCATATCAAATGGTACAGCCTGCATTANATCTAAACGTATGGTATTTATTGTGTTCATATGGTCTGAATCTCTTTTTATGCTTGCATCCACTCTTTCTTTTANAAAAACNCTATTAGAAAGAAATTCAAAAGACATAATGGATATGATAGATGCTGCTAATAAAGCAACTAAAATCTCAATTAGAGTAAAACCTTTCGTTATTTTCATTTAATAATTTTGATTGTATACGTATTAGAATCGTCCTTAAATTCAACTTCTATTTCTACAAGAGCGTTATAACGGCTAAGCTGTTTTTCAGATATTGAATCTAAATCAANAAGTTCTTGAATCTGATTGCCATCAATTTTTGGGTTAGCAGTGTAAATAGTTAAAANATTAGTTTTTAGCTGATATTCANCAAGATAGTCTTGCTTCATATCTTGCGCCTTTAAATTTTGTTCTATTAATTGGCTATAAGCTAAAAAAGTAATAGATATTATTAAAAGAGCTATGACAACTTCTAGTAANCTAAATCCTTTTTTAAGATTAGTTAAATTCAATTATTTCACCATTACTAAGCATTAATTTTTTTGTTGATATCTCGTGGCCAGGAGCGACAATTAAATACATTTCATTTTTTTTAATTTCTTTATTATTNCCATTTATGTCTTGATAGCTTGATACGTAATTAGAATTAAATTCTTCTAATCTTACCCACTCACTATTGGCATATATGTTTATAGATTCTTTTGAAAAAGCATAAGTTGATCCTGTATANAGGCTTATTTCACGATAATAATCAATTTTATCTTCTAGGTTTTCTTCTGGAGCCGGTTGCCTTAATAATAGATAAAACGAAGTAGAAGCAACTGATATTATTGTTAAAACAATAATTATTTCTAGTAAAGTGAAGCCCTTATTCAGTCCAGTTTCCGATATCTGCATTCTCTCCTTCTCCACCAGGTTGTCCATCAGCGCCTAAAGAGATAATGTCAAATTCACCGTATTGTCCTGGGTAGATATAAANATAATCATTACCCCATGGATCTTTTGGAAGTTTATTTATNTAACCTCCAGAAGGATANTTNCCNGGNNTTTTAAGATTGCCTGGATTTTCNTTTAAACTACTTAAACCNTGTTCCTGTGTNGGATATGATCCTTCACTNATCTTAAACATAACNAAAGCTTGCTGAAGTCTAGCAATNTCTTGCTTTGCAACTTCTACATAAGCATTACTTAATGTTGGAAGAAAGTTTATAGAGACAAGAGAAACTAGNAATCCTAGTATGACAATAACAATTAGTAGTTCTAATAAAGTAAAACCTTTTTTAAGTAATTTTTTCATATATTGAATATTAAATTATTCATTTGTAATAAAGGCAACATTATTGCCAAAACAATAAGCATTACAAATACCCCCATTGTTAATATTACTATTGGTTGTAAA
This sequence comes from Gammaproteobacteria bacterium, assembly GCA_002727535.1. GTDB lineage: Bacteria > Pseudomonadota > Gammaproteobacteria > Magnimaribacterales > TMED112 > TMED112. Next base: position 6,548 of record PBXH01000023.1, read on the forward strand.
AGAGTAAGCAATACTGTTCTTCTAGANTCAACTTCTTGATCTAGAAAATTTTTAATCTTTTCAAACATTTCACTTATTTGNCTCCCTAGATCTCCTGAGCTGAGTAATTGTTGAAANACATTAGGAAAAATTTTTGACTGAGAAAAAGCTTGGCTAATTGATGTTCCAGAAACAACTTTATTAACAACAATACTTACTTCATTTTTTAAATACTTATTCTTAAAGGTATCTTTTGAAATATGNAGNCTATCAATAGTATTTAAGCCTGCTTTTGTCATTAATCTCATTGAAGAACAGAATCTAGCTGTTTGATCAAANAATATGATTTCTCCAAAAAGTGGTAATTTTAAGAAGGTTTTTGAAACCTTTAATTTAAAGTTTATTGATANNAAATTTGACTGTAACAGAAGATANCAAACTCCTATTAAGCCTAANAAAGAAAAAACCATATAAGGAAATACGGCTGAGAAGCTAAGAAGTATTTGTGTTAATAAAGGCAAGGTTACATTTGAAGAAACAAATTGCTCAACTACTTGCGGCAACACAAAAGTAAGAAGAGCATAAATTACTGCTAATGAAACAAAGAATAAAATACTTGGATATACNAGAGCTCCAGTAACTTGAGATTTAATTTTTGTTTCCTTATCCAGNTATTCAGCTAAATCAGAAAATACTTCAGATAATGCAGCTGATGTTTCTCCAGCATAGATAGTCGAAGTGTATATTTCATCAAATACCTTTGGAAATTTTTTCATAGCNGAGCTTAAGCTATTACCTTCTGTAACGTCTTCCATGATGCTTAAAAGAACTTGAGAGAGNTTTGTATTGGTCGATTGAGAGCTTAATAATTCTAATGACTTTTCTAAAGGTGTGCCTGCNGAAAGTAATGCAGCCATTTGCTTAGTGAAAATAGATAAATTTTTTGTCGATATTTTGATGTTAGATTTTTTTTGTTCACTTTCAGTAATAGACAATGGATTTAAGCCTTTATTTTGCAATAAAGACATTGCCTCGACTTGATCAGCAGCACTTATATAACCACTAATCTTTTTTTCNTGCTGATTAAATGCTGANTATTTAAATGTAGCCATTAGTCTTCTGTAATTCTTAATAACTCTGATAAAGAAGTTTTGCCATCTTTTAATGCTAACAATCCATTTTCAAAGAGTTTTTTATTATTTGAGTAGGCATATTCTGTTATTTCATTTTCTGAAGCAGATTTATAGATTAATTCACTAATTTTTTCATTCATTAAAATATNCTCACCAATGCTTAATCGACCTTTATAGCCTGTATGTTCACATTTTTNACAGCCTGTTGATTTATAAATAGGATCCTTGATATCGTATTTTTCAAGTATGTTTGAATTTTTTGNCTCCTNGTCTATAACTTTACATTCATTACAAAGTTTTCTGACAAGTCTCTGTGACAATACATAAACTATGCTTGAAGATAANAGATATGGCTCAATACCCATATCTCTTAATCTAGTAATTGCATTAACAGCACTATTCGTATGTACTGTTGATAAGACTAAATGNCCAGTTAAACTTGCCTGAATNGCNATTTCAGCTGTTTCTTTNTCTCTTATCTCACCTACCATAACAATATCTGGATCTTGNCTTAAAATAGCCCTTAAACCCTTTGCNAAGNTTAATCCAGTTTTATTGTTAACTTGTGTTTGNCCTATTCCATCAAGAGCATATTCTACNGGGTCNTCAATNGTTAGAATNTTTTGNGATCTATCAGAAATTTCTTTNAGNCCAGCATATAAAGATGTNGTTTTTCCTGATCCTGTTGGNCCNGTAACAAGAATAATNCCTTCTGTTTTAGATAANCCNTTTTTAAAACTTTCNAATGTATCTGTAGANAANCCAAGNTCATTTAAATTTATNTGTGTTTTATCTTTTTCTAATATTCTNAGNACTACNCGNTCACCAAANGAGGAAGGNAAAGTTGATACACGAAGATCAACCTCTTTCTTTCCAATTGATATTGAGATTCTTCCATCTTGNGGAAGNCTNCTTTCTGATATATCTANCTTGGACATAATCTTTATTCTTGAAATNATCATTTGAGTTATNTTNTTTTGNTATTGNAGNACNTCTCTTAAAACTCCATCGACNCTAAANCTAATACTNAATTTATTTTCAAATGGCTCNAGATGAATNTCTGAAGCTCTAGCTTTAATAGCTTTNGTAATTGTTGCGTTTATNAGNTTTATTATTGGNCCTTTATTTTTATCATCCANNAAATCATCTGAAGGAGATATTGANNTAGCTATATCTGCTAAATCTAAATTATCTAATTCTGANAAATCTAAATCCTCTGTTTGTTCNGTNTATAGTTCTGTTAAAAGATTCTCAAAATCATCNTCTGTNTATATTTTTTTCTCTACTGTATCTTCAAATAATTTTTGNATTGAAGATAAAATTTTNGGCTTTAANTCTCCNCAGACATGAAGAGTTGAATGCTTNTTTTCATTTGTAATTGCTACTTTATTTAATTTGCANTAGCTATAAGGCAAAGGAAGATTCATATTTAATCAGTTTCTAGCTCTTCTTCTTTTAGAATTTGTTTCGCTTTGATTAGATTAAATTTTTCTTCNGATAAATCTTTTGTGGTTAAGGANTCTCTAAGAATAGTTGGACGAAGAAAGATCATTAAGTTTCTTCTCTGAACTGACTTTGCAGACGATCTAAAAAGTCTCCCTAATAANGGTATATCGCCTAAAAGAGGNACNTTATTAACTGATTCTTGCACATCCTCACTTATTAAGCCTCCAAGCACTAATATTTNGCTATTATCAGCTAAAACNGTNGTCTCAATTTCTCTTTTATTGGTAATCAAGTCATTAGAATTTGGAAGTTGCGCACCAGCAATNCTTGAAACTTCTTGNCTTATAAAAAGCGCTACAGAACCAGAGTCATTGATTTGCGGCCTTACTTCTAATTTAACCCCTACCTCTTCTCTAGCTGTAGTTCTGAATGGTGTTAAATTATTTGCCCCTAAGGATTCTCCAGTAGTAATAGGAATCTCTTGACCAACAAGCAATGATGCCTCTTCATTGTCCATTACAACAGCTGATGGGGTGGAGAGTATATTGGAATTCTGATCTTCTCTTAAGAGAGATANCAATACAGCAAAATTATCTTCTCCATCTCTAAGGTTGCCTANCCCTGCAACAAAACCTCTTGTTCCCAATATTGATGAAGCAGCTCCTGCAGAAGAACCGATATCAGTATTATCATCTGCTGAACCTACAATTGATAATAAGTCTGGACTTGTTGTTGTTGGAAATCTGGTTAATGCAATTGGTGTATTGCCATTAGATTCACCAGAGTAAATGGTATCTACACCTAANGCTTTTGCAGATTCATCAGAAATTTCTACTATTATTGCTTCAACATATACTTGAGGTCTTCTTATGTCGAGCTGTTCTACTATGGAGGTTAGAGTTTTAATGCTTTGAGGGTTAGATCTAATAATTATGGAGTTTGTTTCTTCATGAGAAGTTATGACAGTCTTATAATCAACGTTTTGTTCTTGATTAAATGATGCTGAAACATCTGTAAGAATCTTTAATATGTCTTCAGCTTTTGAATAATTAAGATAAATAACCTTCGTATTTTCATTTAAATTATTATCTAGATCTAGNTGAGNTAATACTCTTTTAGCTCTAATCACTATCTCTAAAGGACCGCTAAATATTAATTTATTTGAGCCTTGAAAAGTAGCAACAGCCAATTTATCAAATCTAGTATTAGGATCTGCTTTTAATGAATTTANTAGTCTAAGAGCTTCGATTGCTGATAAATTTTTTAATTTAAATTCAGAAATACTTGTATCTAATTCAGAATCTAAGTTTCTTATAATGTCTTTTATTCGTCTGATATTGTCTGCATCATCAGCTATTAGAACTTCTCTATCNTTATTTAATGCAACTATATATGATCTTACGCCCACAATAGGTTTAACTGCATTAACTATGTCCTTGGCACTGGAAAATCTTAGCTTTATTACTTCTGAACCTATAGAGCCCTCAAAAGTGCCATCTTCAGAAAAATTCTTTACCCCTTCTTGCGATGGTATAACTCTATATATGTCTCCATCTTTCAATACGTTATACCCTTGAACTTCCATTGTTGAGATAAATACCTCCCATATAGACTCTGAATTTAAAGGAGCATCTGAATAAATAGTTATTAGGCCTTTTACTCTAGGATCTAAAATAATAGTTTTGTCAGTAAGCAATGCTATATCTTGAGCAAATGTTTTTATATCTGCATCTTTATAAAAGATATTCTGGTCCTGCGCAGTAAGCGTTAGGGACAAGAATACTGCTATTATTAATCTCTTTAAAAACATATTATTCCTGTATTAGATCTATTCTATTTTGATCAAAAGATTTATCTGATCCTATGATATCAAGAAAAGTATAGTTTTTACCATCAAAAAAATACGCTCTAGAACCATCAGCATGAGAAAAAATAATTTGAGAAGTAACATTTGATCCTTGTTCTATAAGTCTATATTTATCTTTTTCTAAAACAATTATGGTGCTTTCAGGATTATTCCCTCTTATACCAACTAATTCAAAGCCTAGCGTTAATTTAGTTGCACTTTCTATAGATCCAATACTGTCAGAACTTATAATTTGCTTTTCTGTTACTGGCGCAGGAAGTTTTTCATCAATATTGGCAGTACTAAAAGACAAGAATCCAATGTTGTAATAAAAAAATAAAATCAATATAAGAAAAAAAGAAAAAATGGTTAATCTGATTAAGTCGCTTCTATTCATTAGATAATTTTACTATTTAGTATTAAATGTAACAAAGAATGTTGTGCCCTTGCCTATTTTTGATTCTACCGCTACTTCCGCATTGATTCTACTAGCTAATTGCTTAACAAGAGCTAATCCTAGCCCTGTGCCTTTTGTATTAGCGCGTGCTTTTGGTGTTCTATAGAATCTATTAAAAACCTTATTTAGATTTTGTTTTTCTATTCCCTGACCATCATCAGAAATTGACAATATTAGCGCATCTTTTTTATCTATTGCTTTTATTTCTACTTTCCCTTTATCTTTAGAATATTTAATTGAGTTATTGATTAAATTTGAAAATATTGTTGTAAATGAGTCTTTGTCGGTCTTAACAGAAATCTCTTTATCTATATGATTGGTTATGGATACATTACGTTCATCAGCTAAAGCTTGCTGTGCATCTAGAATTAAATCAATTTGATCACTAACCTTTAGCTTCTTTTTATTTAAAACTAATCCACCAAATTCAATTTTTTCAAGTTCAAGCAAATCGTCCAACATTTCACTTAATCTTTCCGAGTTATTAAGTATTGAATTTAAAAATTTTTCTGTTAATTCTGGGTTATTTATAGCTTCTGTACTTGCTAAAGTTTCTGAATTAGCTCTTATAACTGAAATTGGTGTTTTGATCTCATGTGATATATCGGTTACAAATTGTTTTCTTAATTCTTCTAATTTTCTTAATGATGATATGTCATTTATTACTAATATATATTCATTAGTAGTTTCCATTTTTGTTGCCGAAAGAAGGAAATTCTTATCTTCTCCTTCTAATTTAATAGATAATTCACTTTCAGCTGAGAGATTTTCTTTTGTTGCTTTTAAAAGCTTATTAATTTTTACAAGCTTCTTAGATTTAATTTTTTCGTTTAGAAAGAATTGGTGTTTGCCAAACATTTCTAGTGCAATATCATTCGAGAAACGTACTTTAAAATTTTTATTAAAAATAATTACGCCCTGATTAACATTATCCAAGACATTACCAAATTCTTTTCTTTGTTCAACTGTTTGTTGTATTTCATTGCTCAACCTAATTGAAATATCATTTACTGCATCGGATATTGAACCAATTTGCGTGTCTCCTTTACCTAAATCTGTTCTTATTCGTTTGCCTTTAAGAGCTTTCTGAGTATTACGTAAAAGTGTATCTAGATTATTTCTTAGATCATTCTGGACATTGAAAGACAAGAAACTAGATGAAGCAATAACAAGGACTAGAAGAATAACGAATGGGTAAATAAAAAAGTTAAAAATTGAAGTGTAATAATTAAATGGTAAAGCTACTCTTATTAATCCTTCGCTAATATCTTCAGGGTTTCTTAAAATAGCAACGTAAATTAATTCATCACCAGTAGTGTTACTTATTCTTGTATCAGTTCCATAATCACCTAATAAAGCATTTTTAATCTCTATACGTGTTTCTGGAGAATGTTTTTCAATATTATTGATAGCTTCATTTGAAACAAACGAGTCCCCAATTACAGTCCAATCCTGATCGATTATTGTTACTCTTAGCTTATCTTTATTATGCCCTTCTACTCCAAGATCTTTGGCTATGAGATTGAAATCTTCAATTAAATTATTCTTAATAGATGGAATTAAATTATTAATGGATTTAGCTTGGATATACAATGATTCTATAAGTTGTTGCTTGGTATTGTTATAAATAAAAGTGGAGAAAATTGTAGAGATAAAAAAGATAACAAATGTAAGAAAAGTAACAGAAAGAATGAATATTCTGGAAACCTTTATTCTAGAAAAAAATGAACTCATTAGCCTTGGTTATTCAATCTATAACCAACACCCCTAATAGTTTGGATATAATCACCAACTGAACCAAGTTTTTCTCTAAGTCTTTTTATGTGCGTATCGACAGTTCTTGTTGTAACTTCTGAACTGTAGCCCCAGACATCACCAAGTAGTTGATCTCTTGTCTGAACTCTTCCTCTNCTTTGGACTAAATGTNTGAGAAGTTTAAATTCTAAAGCTGTAAGATTAATTTCATCATCATTAATAGAAACTTCATGTGCATCGAGATTAATTTTGATTGCTCCAAATTCAACTTCTTCTATATTCTCTAAAGATTCTGTTTGCTTTTTAAGGATAACTTTAACCCTCAGTATTAATTCTCTAACACTAAAGGGTTTNGTGACGTAATCATCTGCCCCAAGCTCAAAACCGATNATTCTATCTATTTCTTCACCTTTGGCAGTAAGCATTATAATTGCTAAATTACTTAAACTTTTATTTGCTCTTATCTCCTTACACAGATCCAGACCAGACATTCCTGGAAGCATTAAATCAAGTATTAGTAGATCAGGTGTCTTTTCGTTTATTNTTTCTAGGCAACTTTCTGCATCTGAGAATTCTTCTNCTTTGAAGCCTTCTTGACTAAGATTGTAAGCAAGAGTTTCTCTTATATCAGGTTCATCTTCTACAATAAAGATCGTTTTTGTTAAGCCATTAATCATTTTTATTCAGAAAGTGTTTTTTTAATTCCAACTCTATCTAGTTTTTCTGAAGCTATTCTAGGTAAGGGCTTATTTGTAAATTTAAATATTTCCGGGACTTTATAATTAGCCAAATATGTGGATAAGAATTCTTTTATTGATTCTATGTCTAATTGATCTTCAGTATAAATATAGGCACCCACAACTTCTCCAAATTTTTCATCATATATTCCGCAGACACATGATTCAACAATTCCTTTGAACTTATCTAGTGCATTTTCAACTTCAAGACAGGAAATGTTTTCTCCACCTCTAATTATTAATGCCTTCTTTCTATCAACAATAAATATATAACCATCTTCATCTAAATATCCAAGATCGCCAGTTTTAAGCCATCCATCTTTAAAAGTTTTTTCCGTTTCTTCTGGATTCTTTAAATAACCAATAGTATTTGTGGGAGATTTAAAAACCATCTCTCCAATTTGACCTGAATCTAAAAAGTTCCAATCATCATCAACAATACGAATATCAGTTAGATCAGGCACACATAATCCAGCACTATTGGGTCTGTGTAAATAATCATTTCCTCTTAAAAGGGTTCCTATGGCAGTCGTTTCAGTCATTCCCCAAGCAAAGCTTTGTGGAATATTAAACTTCTTATTAAGGCTTACAACTTGCTCTTCTGGTCTTGCAGCTCCTCCAGCTGCTATATCAGTTAAAGAACTTAAATCGTAATTATCAACATCAGGATGATTTAATAGATCCCATGATTGTGCTGGTACTCCACTTAAATTAGTTACTTTATGTTGAGCTATCAATTCTAAAGCTTCAGTGGCATCCCATTTACGCATGAGTATGATATTTCTTTTAGCCAACATAGATAGCAAAAATTGAGTTATTAAGCCCGTCACATGAAATAAAGGAACATTAAGAAGAATCGAAGCATTTTCCATATCTAGCAGCTCTTCTTGATGAATTATTCCTCTAAGTTCACCAAATGTATAGAAACCAAAAAGCGCATTAATAACTGATAAATGTGTAAGCATGACCCCTTTTGGCATTCCAGTACTGCCTGAGGTATACAATATGACATTAACATCTTCATCATTTGCATTTTGTTCTGGCCATGTATCAATATTGCCTTCGATTGTAGTAGAAAAATTTACACAATCATCAATTTGATTTGAACCGGTAATAATTTTTTCTACTGGCAAATCTTTTATAAATTCATATCTTTTTTCATCTACAAATATAATTTTTATCTCACTATGCTCAACCCCATACGTAAGTTCTTCTTTATGCCACCATGAATTTAGAGGCACAGATGTAGCGCCATGACCTGAAATTGCTAAATGAGCAATAATCCATTCAGAACAATTTTGCATACAGATGCCCACCCTATCACCTGGCTTTATTCCTTGTTCAGTTAAATAATTTGCAAGGTTCTTAGCTTTAGCTATTGTTTCTGCATAAGTGAGCTGTTGTCCTTGATCAAGAAGAACTGGAAAATCACCATGCAGTAGAGGTATGGCTTCAAGAAGATCCCTCATTGTTTTTGGAGCGCTTTTAAAAACTTTATATTCAACACCATTTAATAAAGTACGATTCTCTAAATCAAAAAGAGGATTTGCTTCTCTTAATTCAGCGAAGGCAGTTTCAAGATTTGTTTTTGTTGTTATCTTTGTATCTGGCATATTAAAAATATAAGGAAAACCTTAAACTAAGATTATGTCAAAAGAAAATTTCTTTGTGAACAGGTTCCTCTTCTTTCAAGAGAAAAATCAAAATGATTATTTTTACAATGCACTTGTTTATATTTTTGAGCACAATAAAAATGGCGCATTAGGAGTCGTAATGAATAAAATTATACCCATAAGTGAAGAGAAGATATTTAGTTCTTTAGATATAGAAACCTCAAAAGATAATAAAAATATTTTAAATGGCGGCCCTGTTGATATTAATAAATTATTCGTGATACATAACCTAGCAGACGAAGAAGAGTCTCTATGTGTTGAAGATGGTTTAAATTTAACTTCAAGCATTGAGGTACTTAAGTCTATAGGCCAGGGGCAATTTAATGGAAAATATAGATTAGCATTGGGTTATTGCGGCTGGGATGCTGGACAACTTGATTATGAGATATCAAAGAATAGTTGGCTAATTCTTGATAATGATCCGTTAATTGTGTTTGAAAAAGATCCTAAAGATTTAATTAAAGAGATATCAGGGCAAGTTGGATATGATATTGATAAAATTCAAAANAGCGAAATTATAACTAAGCATTAATGAGAATATTTATTTCAATAGCATCATATCAAGATAAATTGTTGCCTGTAACAATACATAGTGCTTATTCGGCTGCTAAATATAAAGATAATTTGACATTTGGAGTAGTTGATCAGTGTGAATATAAACTTGATTTTTCTAAATCTAAAATAGCAAATCAAATTACATATACGCATCTTGATCCAGATGCAGCAAGAGGGCCTTGTTGGGCAAGATCTTTAGCACAAACNTTGATGAAAGATGAAGAGTATTTTTTACAAGTTGACTCACATACAATTTTTGAAAAAGATTGGGATGAATATCTTTTAAATTATATTAAAACCATAAAAAAGAGNCATGATAAGCCTGTTATATCAGCATATCCTAGAGGTTTTGAAGTGGTTGATTTTGAAAAAAAAATCTTTAAAAAGTCTCAAGAAGATGACCCATCAACACACGTTATGGTTCTTGATGAAGAAAAAGTTTTTAAAGATGGATATTTTTCTATGCAAAAAGGCTTACCGACAGAATCAAAACAAATATATAAAGGTTTTTTAATATCAGCAGGATTCTTATTTTCAACAAGAGAATTTGTAGATGTAGTCCCATATGACCCTCACCTATACTTTGAAGGTGAAGAAACAAGTTTAGCTCTTAGATTGTTTACTAGAGGTTTTGATATTTTCCATATTCCAAAAATTCCATTATTTCATTGCTATGTAAATAGTTCAGATCAATTTACTAGACCAATGCACTGGAATGAAGATGAAGATAAAAATAGAAGTGTAAAGTGGGTAGAATTACAAAGAAAAAGTAAGAAACGCATTGAAGAAATAATTGAAGGAAAACTTAAAGATTCATTTGGGCTCGGTTCTGAAAGAAGCCTTAATGATTATAAAGATTTTAGTGGCATTGATATAAAGAATAAAAAAATTGTAGACCCAGATAATGCTTTTAGATTTAAAACACTTTTACAAAAAGATTGGACTGAAAAATTAATCAAGAAAAAAGGATTCTTATGGTAAAGAAATTAAAAAATATATTTTTATATCTACTAGTTTTTAATTTGCATTCTGATGATCTTGTTGAAGAAGGAAAAACAGTTGAATCTGATCAATCTATGGTTGTTACAAGACATCATTTAGCCTCTAAAGCTGGTAATGAAATATTAATGAAAGGTGGTAATGCAATTGATGCATCAATTGCTATTTCTTTTGCTCTATCAGTTGTCTTGCCACAGGCAAGTCCAATTGGCGGTGGTGGATTCATGATAATTCATGATGCTGAAACTGGTCAGAACTATGCTCTTGATTACCGAGAAATGGCTCCTAAAGCTGCTACAGAAGATATGTTTGTTGTAGATGGTGTTGTTGATAGGAAATTAGCATTAGAGTCTTATTTAAGCTCTGGAGTTCCAGGTACAGTATATGGTTTATATGTAGCACATCAGAAGTTTGGTTCACTTCCCTGGAAAGAATTAGTTAAGCCTGCCATTAGTTTGGCTGAGGATGGCTTTAAGGTTACGACAACACTTGCAAACTCATTAGATAAGGAAACAAATAGAAGAAAATTAAGTAAAACTCCTGACGGTAGAAAAATATATTTTCAAAATAATGAGCCTTTAAAAGAAGGAATGTTATTAATACAAAAAGATTTGGCACAAACCCTTAAATTGGTATCGAATTTTGGACCAGCTGGTTTTTATAAAGGTGTCGTTGCACAAAAGATTCATGCAGATATGAAAAATAATAATGGTTTAATTACATTGAAGGATTTAAAGGGATATAAAGCTAAATTTAGGGAGCCAATTGAATTTACTTATAAAGACTTAAAAATAGTAACTATGCCTCCTCCATCATCAGGAGGACTCTTATTAGGGCTCATGTTCAATATGATTGAGAATATTGAGTTAGATAAAACAAAACCTCATACAGCTAAAAATATTCTAAAAATTAGTGAAATTATGCAAATAGCTTATTCACTTAGATCCATACATTTAGCTGATCCAGATTATTACCCGGTACCAAAGAATGCTTTCTTAGATAAAAATATTGCTAAAGAGCTTTTGCTAAAAGTTAATAATTCTGAAACAAGCTCTGCTAAACATTTTGATCCTCAGAATCTTAAAATTAAGGAAAATACAACTCATTATTCAGTGGTCGATAAGTATGGCAATGCTGTCAGCAATACAACTACACTCAATACAGCCTATGGTTCTGGAGTTGTTATTAAAGGTACAGGACTTTTAATGAATAATGAAATGGATGATTTTTCTGCTGCTCCTAATCAACCAAATTATTTTGAGCTAGTAGGCAATGAAGCAAATAAAATTGAACCTCTAAAAAGACCTCTTAGCTCAATGACTCCTACGATAGTCTTTAAAGACGATAAACCAATAATAGTTACCGGTGCTCAAGGCGGGTCAAGAATAATTACAGCTGTTTTGCAAATAATTTTAAATTATTACGAATTTGGTTTGAGTGCTGAAGAATCAGTTCATTTATATAGATACCATCATCAGTGGAAACCAGAAGCACTAATGTATGAAATATTTGAAGAAGAATTAATGAATGAATTAACAGAAATGGGTTTTACATTACAACAAAGACCACCAGATTATGATTACAGTAACGGCATAACATCATCTATAATGATTGAAGGAGATAAGTTAATAGGCATAAGTGATCCTAGATCAGGCGACTATTTGTCTATAGGTATATCAAGTAAAAAATGAATTTTGAAGAATTTAATAATGATTTATATATAAATTTAGGTGTTGTAGCGGGTTTAACATTATTAGGCATCTTAATTGCACGTACTTTAATTTTTAAAGCACTCCTTAGCTTTACAAGCCATAGCACTACAGAACATGATGATGCCCTTGTAAAGACACTAAAAAAACCCCTTACATTGATTCCAGTAGGGATAGGTTTATTTGCCTTGGCGCAAGCATTACCACTCACAGAAACATACAAAACTTATACAGATCTGTTAATTAAGAGTTATTTTTATCTTGCCATATTCTGGTCACTTGCAGACACTGTAGATCCTTTAAGAGATTTCGTAGGTGAAAAATATAACTTTCTTTCTACCACTCTAAGAGCTTGGATATTTAGAGCATTAAAATTGGTCTTTTATTTAATCGGTATAGTTAGCGTTCTCGAGCTATGGGGCATTGATGCTGCATCTATTATTGCTGGTTTAGGTCTATTTTCTGTAGCTCTAGCTTTAGGTGCACAGAATTTCTTTAAGAATCTTATAGGCGGTCTTCTTATTATTGGAGAAAAGAGATTTAAACAAGGCGATTGGATCAATATTGAAGGTGTAGCAGAAGGGTCAGTAGAAAAAATTGATTTTAGATCTACCCTCATTAGAAGATTTGATAAGGCACCAATTTATGTGCCTAATTCAGTGTTAAGTGATTCAGAGATAATTAATTTCTCTGAAATGCCATTTAGAAGGATTAGATTTCACGTTGGCTTACTCTATGAAACATCTCCAGAAACTATTATGGCAATTAGAAAGGATATCGAGTCTTACATTGAAAGAAATAATAATTTAGTTGACTCGGATCAGGTGCAATCAACGATACGTGTAACAGACTTTAACGATTCAAGTATTGATGTTCTAG
>PBXH01000024.1 GCA_002727535.1 Gammaproteobacteria bacterium
TCATCATCATCATGCGAGCGACCCAAAAGAAAATAATATCGAAACCTGTTACCAGTAAGCTTGTAGGAAAGTATTTATTTAATTCGGTTTCTTTTGGCCAGCCTAAAGATCCAAAAGGCCATAGAGATGATGAGAACCAAGTATCGAGAACATCTTCTTCTTGAGTTAGTTTTCTATCATCAAGTTTGTAATGTTTTCTTAGTTCATCTTCATCGTAACCAACATATATATTCCCGTCTTCGTCATACCAAGCAGGAATTCTGTGCCCCCACCAAATTTGTCTACTGATACACCAATCTTCAATATTATCCATCCAGTTAAAGTAAGTTTTGATCCAATTTCCAGGATGAAAAACTACCTCACCTTTATTAACGGCTTCATTTGCTCTTTTGGCCATCTCTTGAGTTTTTACATACCACTGATGACTAAGCTTAGGTTCAATAACAATATTAGAACGCTCTCCTCTCGGAACACTTATTTGATGCTTCTCTTCTTTTAAGAGCAAATTCTTATTTTTGAGTTCTTCTAGAACGACCTTCCTTACTTTAAATCTATCAAGGTTAGCAAAGGGTTCAGGAACGCTATCATTGGTGTGCGCTTCATCAGTAAAAATATTGATAGGCATAAAATCATTTAGTTCATCTGAAGTATGAACTACGCCATCTTTCTCATGTAAAGCATATTTTTTGCCAATCTCATAGTCATTAAAGTCATGGCCAGGTGTAATTTTTAAACAACCTGTACCAAACTCTATATCTACGTATTCATCACCTATAACTGGTATTTTTCGCCCTACAAAAGGTAACTCAACATATTGACCTATGAATTTTTTGAAACGCTCATCTTTTGGGTTAACTGCAACAGCCATATCACCAAACATTGTCTCTGGCCTAGTTGTCGCTACAGTTAACACTTCATCTGAATCAGAAATAGGGTAGGCAATATGCCAAAGTATTCCTTCTTTTTCTTGCCTTACCACTTCTAGATCAGAAACAGCTGTCTTAAGTGATGGATCCCAGTTAACCAAACGATAACCACGATAGATTTTATTGTTTCTGTAAAGTTCAACAAAAGCTTTATTTACTGCTTCACAAAAATCATCGTCAAAAGTAAAACGATACTTATCCCATTCAACTGTGCACCCCAGACGTTTTATTTGAGATGTGATCTTTTCTTCAGAGTAATCTTTCCATTTCCAGACTTCTTCCAGAAATTTTTCTCTGCCGAGATCATTTTTATTTTTACCTTCGTTAATAAGGTTGTTCTCTACAACCATTTGTGTGGCAATACCAGCATGATCAGTTCCTACTTGCCAGTATGAATTTTTGCCATTCATATGATGATATCTAGTGTAAAAATCCATGATGGCATACTGAAAACTATGCCCCATATGCAAAGTTCCAGTGACATTTGGTGGTGGAATAATTTGAGAAAAATTTTGCTCTGATTCTGGCTTATTTAGTTCACGTTCAGCCCAAATCTTTGACCACTTCTCTTCTATTTCTATTGGAAAATACTTGGCATCCATTTAAATACGTTCGTGATTTAATTCAAAGTTATTAGTCTTCAGGTTAGCATAAAGCTTTCTAGATGCATCATTGATTTCAATGTCAACTTCTGTGGTGTAAACATAGACTTCAGCTTTCTGGCATGAGTCAAGATTGCTTACCTTATCACTAAATATATGAATTTCATCGAAATTATCTTTTGGTTGCTCTTCTAATATGCTTATATTGCGATCATAAAGATATTCAATCTTGCTGTTCTCAAAATATTTATTTCTTTGTGCTTCTTTCAAGCTTTCGCTGTGCGCTTTATCTTTTAAGACAACACAGATATTTTTTTTCATCTGAAAACCAGAATATAAATTATCCAATAAGAAATTTAATGCAGATCTTTTGCTCTTAAAACCTGAATAGAATGTAGCCGCCATTAACGATTACTATTTACGTACTCAAATAAAAGTCCAACAGGCTTTCCTGTAGAGCCTTTATTTTTTCCTTCGCCAATATCAGCAACTCCAGCAATGTCTATATGAGCCCACTTATAATCCTCAGCAAAACGAGACAGAAAGCATCCACCTTCAATAGTTCCAGCTGCTCTGCCCGGAGCTATATTAGCTATATCGGCAAAATTTGAATCTAAATAGCTTTGATATTCATCCCAAAGTGGTAACTGCCATGCTTTTTCACCAGAATTTTGTCCTGCCTCAAGTATTCTATCTACCAATTTTTGATCATTACCCATTACTCCAGCAGCTACATCACCTAAAGCTATTATGACTGCTCCAGTTAATGTTGCTGTATCTATAACTACCTTTGGATTAAATTTCTTCACATAAGTTAAAGCATCACAAAGAACCAATCGCCCCTCAGCATCAGTATTTAATATTTCAACAGTTTGTCCTGACATTGTAGTCACAACATCTCCAGGTTTTGTAGCGTTACCTGCAGGCATATTTTCTGACAAGGCAACAGTACAAACCAAATTAACTGGCAGTTTTGATGCTGCTACTGCGCACATGGTTCCAATTACAGAACCAGCACCCGACATATCCCATTTCATTAAATCCATTTTTGCGCCTGGTTTGAGACTAATTCCACCAGTATCAAAAGTAATACCTTTACCTACTAGAACTATTGGCTTGGCATCTTTTTTTCCACCTTTGTACTGCATGGTAACTAATTTAGCAGGTTCAACGCTTCCTTCTGAAACTGATAATAAGGAACCCATGCCTAGCTTTTTCATATCCTTCTCTTCTAAAACTTCTACAGTGAATCCACCAACTTCTTTGGCTAGTTCATTTATATGATTGGCAATGTAAGTTGGAGTAGCATGATTAGCTGGCCTGTTACCTAAATTTCTTGCAGTATTTGCACCACGACCAACATTAAAACCATGTTCGACTGATTTTTTAAGTGAAGCATTTAACTTCTCAACACAAACATCTATAGTTTTGAGAATAGCTTCAGATTTAGTATTAGGATTGGTATCTGTATATCTGTATGTTGTTTTTTCCGCTATTTTAGCTAAATCAAAGACGAAATTTTTATCTTTGATAAGACTACTTGTATCTGCATATATTGCAGCATTTTCAACACCGTATTTATCCAATCCTACAAATACATTGCTTAACCATTGATATTTCTTATGATCAGCTTTTTTTGTGTCAAAATCTTTAACAACTAAAACATCTCTTTTGTCGCCAGTAAGTTCTTTTGATAAGAGCATCGAAGATCTTTTTTCATGCTCAAAATATGTTGAAACTTTTTGCTTCATTTCTTTGTCAAATAAATTACTATTTTTAAAAGATGTCTTCGAATAAAAGACCACAGCAAATGTTTCAGGGTTTACTTCTGAATATTTTTTTAACTCAATATTTTCTAGTGCTTTATAAAATGCCATTTTTACTCCTTTTTGATATTCTTAAGAAGTGATTATTTCTCGTTATATCAGTAAGGAAATTATAATAAACATTTGCTGGGTTTCACTAGTCCTTTTTGGATTAGTTTTATTTTCAAGATTTAATATTTTTCTTTCACAAGCAGAAGTAGGCAAAATTTCTCCAGAAAATATCTTTATAGCCNTATTATTATTTTCTCCTGAATTATTAAATCTAGTTTTTCCACTAAGCGTTTTTCTTGCTACAGGTTTTGTATTAACGCCAATTTTTAAAAGCCATTCCACTATTTTTGATTCGGGATCTTTTGGGAGCCTTAGGCTTATTTGGAGCCAAAAATGGCTACTATTGGGTGTTTTCTTGATTTCAGTTTTTTTAAGCACTTTTTTAGCTCCATTTTTTACTTCAAAGGCTGAAGATTTNATTGATAAAGATAATTCAGTGACATCAAAGATTGCTTTGCCTTCAGGCTTGGTACCACTTCAACCAGATTCATTTAATGCCTTTGGAGTAAGAGATGGAAATATGTACAAGGATTTGATATTTATTGATTCACAATCTATTGATCGATTTATTTATGCTGAAACAGCATCTATAAAGGGCGAAGACAAAAACATTAGCCTTATGTTCACTAATGGTTTTTTATATGATGATCAAAGAGGAGCAATTTCTAGATTTAATGAAGCTAATATTCCAATAGANAGCTTTTCTAGCCCAGAATNTATATCAACNTTAAGTCTTTTAAATAAAAAAGATATCGAAAGCCTTAGNGAATTGTTTAAGAGAATATCTATACCAATATTTTGTTTTGTTTCTCTACTTTTTTCTTTAATTTTTTCAAGTTATAGCGCTTTTTTTGGCAGAGAAAGAACTTATTTTTTTCTAGCAATCATAAATATTTTTTATTTACTTCTAACTATTTCTGCATTTAGTAGCTCAGCATTGAGCCCAATGTCGTTAATATTTAATTTTTTCTGGATGCATGATTTGTTTTTTATTCTGGCTCTTTTATTGATGCTTAAGCCNATTAAAAGGATTTTTGGTTATGAAGGTTTATAGATACATAATTTTTAGATCCTTGGTTTCAGTGCTTGGCGTATTAGCCATAATATGTGCAATTGATTTTTCTTTTAATTTCTTCTCTCAAATCGAGGATATAGGCGAAGATTATTCATATAGAGATGCGTTAGAATTTTTGGTAGCTTCAGAACCATATAGAATAAGAGAATCTTTTTACCTGTGTGCTGTAGTAGGGCTTCTAGCAGTTTTTATAGATCAGAATTTTTTGAGGGCCTTTAATAATTTAAGACAAGCTGGCTTAAGTAAAATCAAGTTTTCGGCAATAGTTTTTATACCAGTAGTTCTGTTGGCGCTATTGTCATATGAATATATTGTCCCCGATTTAACCAGAAACGCATTTGATGAAAGAAAGGCTAAAGTTTCATTAGATTTCAATCAAACTCCGAAAATGATTGAAATAGAAAAATTAGAATCTGGTGGTTATGTGATGATATCTGAAGATTTGTCATTGACATTTGATGCTGACGGAAAGGTAAATATAAAAAATGAGTATAGCAATGAATTTAGCAACCTTAATTACAATGCAAATCTAAAATATCTGACTTTCTCTGAGCTAATAGAGAATAGTTCTTCTGCTTTTAAAAATTTTAATCTTAAAGTTAATACAGAAATCTTAAGAAGAAGCATTAACTTCATTGCATATTTTTTTATTTTTCTAATTGGTTTAGAGATGCTTCTTTCATCTAACAGATCTTTAAATGTAAATAGAATATTGGTTTATGGTTTTGGTAGCTGCCTAATATATCGTTTTGTTGAAAGTTTAGTTGCTGATTCAATATCAGTTTTCAATCTATCTTTTCTATTACAAGGATTTCCACTTTTAATGATTCCTATTTATTTTCTAGTTAAGCGACGCCTTACTTTTTAATTACAATTAAGCCAAGAATTTTATCTGGCAATGTTTTGTTCTTTTCATCAAAAATTGCCCATAACAAACCAATTATAGATAAAAGTAGATATAGCAAGAATCTATAGAAAGCAGTTTTAAACGTTATAGTTCTACCATTTTCAGAAAGTATTTTATGTCCCCATGTACTCATGCCAAGCGTATTTCTGCCATAGGACCAAAAATAGGAATAATATCCAGCAGTTGTTAAACAAATTATCACAATTCCAAAAGTTGGCGGGAGATANTCATCAGAGTAAGAAAATAGCTTAAAAAGCCCAAGAAANACAAAACCAAAAAGGAACCATAAGGCGATCACTAAGAAAATATCATANGTAAATGACATTAAGCGTGAAAAAATACCAGGATATATAAATTTATTTTCCATTTTGTGCTAATGTAATCCTACCAATTATGGCAAAGCAAAAAAATCTTACAGCAGACGATACATGGTTTTTTGGTCATCCGAAAGGTATGGTCACNTTATTNTTCACAGAAATGTGGGAAAGAATGTCTTACTANGGAATGAGAGCACTNCTTGTTCTCTATATGACGGGGGCAATGACAGGATTCAATCCTGGCTTGGGNTGGTCTCAGATCGANGCACAAGCAATTTATGGTATTTATGTTGGAATGGTATATTTCATGGTCATTCCTGGAGGGTGGCTTGCAGATAATGTGCTTGGACACCAAAAAGCAGTACTAATTGGAGCAATAATAATTGCATTAGGCCATTTTACGCTTGCTCTACCACTTACAGAAACCTTCTTTCTTGGACTAATACTAGTAGTTATTGGCACTGGATTANTGAAAGGTAATATTTCAACTATTGTTGGACAACTATATAAAGATGGTGANTCAAGGGTTCAAGCTGGTTANACCATTTTTTACATGTCCATAAATATTGGTTCCACTTTAGGGTTTTTAATTTGNTCTTATTTAGGAGAAAAAATTGGTTGGCATTGGGGCTTTGGTGCAGCTGGAGTTGGCATGTTCTTTGGAGTCTTGCAGTATATTAATTTCAAACATTTATTAGGAGATGCAGGTAAAAATCCTAATTCTATGCCACAAGCACAGAGAGATTCTTATATTAAATGGTCAAAAATAACAGCAGGATTAATGGTAATAACTATTCTGCTTGGATTGNTAGGATTTATAAGTTTTGATCCTAGAGCCTTTGCTGAAAATTTTGCTGTTTTCTTAGGTTTAGTNGCTTTGGCATANTTTGTTTANTTNTTNTTCTTTGCAGGNNTAACAGAACAAGAAAAGAAAAATCTGATGTTNTTAGTAGTTCTTTTCATTGGAGCAGCNGCTTTTTGGTCNGGNTTTGATCAATCNGCTGGNTCGTTAAATATTTTTGCTAGAGATTATACCGATCTATCAGTTAGTGGATATATTATTCCAATTGGATGGCTTCAATTTGCTAATCCAATATTCGTGGTTATATTTGCACCAATTTTTGCTGGTATTTGGATGCATCTTGGAAGAATGAATTTAGATCCATCTTTACCGGTTAAATTTGCAATTGGTTTATTCTTTATGGCAATAAGTTTTGTTGTCATGCTTTATGCTGTTCAGCTTGCAATGCAAATTGAGGGTCCTGTAGGCATGCAATGGTTAATATTGACTTATTTACTTCAAACATGGGGTGAGCTGGCTTTATCTCCAATTGGTTTATCAGCATTCTCAACCTATGCACCAAAAAGATATGTGGGCCAAATGTTTGGTCTATGGTTCTTAGCCTCATCCATAGGTGGTGTGCTTGCTGGTTTACTTGGTGGCGAAGCATTAGGCGAAGGTCTGGAGAGCATTTCTCCAGTATTTGAATTTATGATTCAATATTATGTGGTTATAGGTGTAGCGCTTGTTTTAGTTGCTGCAGTTGGAACTTATCTCAGAAAAAAATCTAGTTAGAATCGTTTTCTTGAATATAGAAATTCAGTGTATTTGCTGATTCATCATCATCAATAAAGATTGCATCTAAATCGAAGTCAATGTTGTAATCAAAAAATATAGTAAAAGCATTATCATACGGCACATTATCAATGCCTAANTCNTCATCATCATATGTGGCCACTACATAAGTGTTAGTGCCGTCATCATTGTNAATTATTTGTTTTTCGCCTATCAAGAAATTGGCTGTATTGTTTCCAAATTTATTAAAAGTTAGTAGAAAATCCCCACCATCACCATCTTGATCATAATCAGTAATAATTATGTATTCATTTAAAGAAGCATTGCCTTGTTTTGTAAAAGTAATATCTCTTTGAGTNTCTAAAATATTGGTTTCATCTTCTTCATAAACTGTAAAAGTCGAGGTATTNCTTGGATTTAAATCATCACNAGGCATTTCATCGCCGACTNCTAGCATGTCTAAGAAAGTATCTTGATCATAATCAAAGCTAATNAATGTTTTTACGAGAGGCGCTTCATAAGAAAGTGCTTCCCCCCAATTTGTGCCATCTCCTGATCGAGGTACTGTAATAAACTTACCTTGATNGTTCGCATCATAAGCAGCCAGAACAATGTCATTAGTTGAATCTAAATCAAAATCTATCACNGTCGCTGATGTAACAATATGATCAGATAGTATCGTTGCATCATAATCGAACTCCTCATACTCTGGAGAACCATCTGTTTGNACCCAGTANTCATAATCTTCAGTCAGCACATATAAATCTGGTCTTAAATCATTGTCTCTATCNACTAACCCCATTGTTATGATTTTGGCGTCATTGAAATCTAAATTTGTTTCATTTGNGATGAGAGTTTCATCAAAAACTAGACCAGTTGGAGAGCCTTTAAAATGACAGAGATTAGATTGTTCTGTTTGTCTTTGTAAATCAGAAGATGAAGTAAGTAAATCTACNGGNCCATCTCCATTTAGATCTAATGGAAGCATAATGCTTGAACCAGAACATTCGCCAGCATCAATTTCTGTAATTATTGGAGATGGGCCTCCAATTGATTGTAAAAATTTTGTGTCTACTAAAGTTTGATCTGATGTTTTTCTTACTTGAATGCCAATCAATATGTNTGGAATTAGATCTCCACTAAAATCACCTCTTGCTACAGAAGTGATGACAATTTCTTCATCAGATTCGTATGCAACAGAATAATCAACTTGTTCTGATGGTAAATATATAAANTGATCGGCCACTGTTTTGTTTACAGTTACTTCTAGAGCTTGGTTTGCAAATTCATTATTTCTTCTGCATTCAAGTATATAAGTTCCAGTTCCACCTCTTTTTATTGTGAAGTCTTCACTGCCACTAATTGGTCTCTCTCCAAACCANAAACTNCCCGATGCATAACATTGGCTAGCATTAGAATTCCAGGTTAAAGTAAAGCCTTCTCCATATTCAACAGATTCAGCACTTGTTTCTAGTTCAACAAATAGCTCTTCTAGTTCTTCTTGATCAACACTGCATGCTCCAAGAATGAATAAAGCAAATGTTGTTAATGTAATTTTTTTAATACTCATATTTCAGTTGTGTCTATTCTAAACAAAAGTTTACCTTTTTGTTGCATCATTAAGATTTATTAATATTTGATGGTAAATATTAGTTAATCGTTCCAATTCAATCTTTTCAACTTTTTCATCAATTTTGTGTATAGATTCAAATTTTGGTCCAAGCTCAACGATCTCAGCTCCAGTCTTATTCATGAATCTTCCATCTGAGGTGCCTCCACTACAGCTTAAAGTAGTGTCAAATCCACATTGCTCCTTAATGCTTTCTTTAACTACATCTGTGAATATCCCTAGTTTTGAATAATATGGTTCAGCATTGGAATCAAAATCAATTTTGTAATCTATTTCATCAGAATCTAGCAGTTCTAAAATTTCACTTTTAATTTGTTCAAAATTTAATTCAGGCGAATATCGTAAATTGAACTTTATTAATA
Organism: Gammaproteobacteria bacterium; assembly: GCA_002727535.1. Classification (GTDB taxonomy): domain Bacteria; phylum Pseudomonadota; class Gammaproteobacteria; order Magnimaribacterales; family TMED112; genus TMED112. The sequence continues at coordinate 9,273 of PBXH01000024.1, forward strand.
AATTATCAGGGGTTACATTATGTGCTCCAACTCCACCATTTATATTTGTGATCTGTAAGGAAGTGGGTGGAAAATGATCATTTCCTTCATCCCAAATTTTCTTTGAAATTTTTTCTAAAAAACTGCTTATTTTGTGTATGGGGTTGTTAACTTTTTCTGGATAAGCAGCATGACCTTGCTTACCTTTAATTTCTAATTCAACATTTACTGAACCACGACGACCAATACGAACGTTATCACCAACTTTATCAATAGTTGATGGCTCACCAATTAAACAGTAATCAACTTTCTCTCCTCTTTTGATTAACTCATCAACAACTTTAACTGTTCCATCCTTAGATGGTCCTTCTTCATCAGAAGTAATAAGAAAACCAAGTGAGTAATTTAATTCAGCAATATTTACTCTCTCTAAAGCTGACATAAAGCAGCCTATACCACCTTTCATATCGCCTGTTCCTCTTCCATAAATAAATTCTCCATCATCAAAACCTGAGAACGGATCATGAGTCCATTTTTCTTCTGGGCCAGAAGGAACCACATCGACATGCCCTAAAAAAATTAGCAACGGGCCATCAGTTCTATGAATNCTCCAGAGATTTTTAACTTCTCCATAAGTTAAGATTTCATTCTCAAAATCTTTCTTAGATAAAAAATTAGAAATGTAATCTAAACAACCACCGTCATCTGGTGTTATAGATTTCATTCTGACTAAGTCTTGAGTTATCTGTATTTCCAAAATTAATTATTATCGTGTAAAACTTTATTCAGTTTAAATTTACTTTTNTTAGNTTTAGCACAAACTTTCCCTGAAAGGGAATCCCTAAAATATAAGATACCATTTTTGCCGCTTAGCTCTATAGCTTTCAAAATTCTGTCTTCTCCAGATTCATCTAAAAAAGTAACTTTTGTTCCTGCAGTCATATAGAGTCCTGCTTCCACAGTACAGTCATCACCTAAAGAAATTCCAATTCCAGCATTCGCTCCTAANAGACATCTTTCTCCAACAGATATGACTTCTTTATTTCCTCCTGACAGTGTTCCCATAGTTGAAGAGCCACCACCAAGATCTGAATCCTTACCTATAAATACTCCAGCAGAAATTCTTCCTTCAATCATGTTTGGNCCTTCGGTACCTGCATTGTAGTTTACAAACCCTTCATGCATTATCGTAGTGCCTTTACCTAGATATGCTCCTAGCCTAACTCTAGACGTATCAGCAATTCGAATATTTGATGGGATAATATAATCTGTCATTGGTGGAAACTTATCTAATGAAAATATTTTCAAATTTGAAGTACCATCCACTAATTTTTCTGCTACTTCTGGTCTCATTGGNCCTTGATTTGTCCAAGCAATAGTTTCAAGAACATTAAAGATATTATCCATATTNAGTGNATTNGGNTTAAAGTNNCTATGTGATATTAAATGTANNTTGAGNAATGCTNTNGGTATGTNTTCAATNGGANCATCTTCNACNAATTCAGTANNTATATTTTCTCCTTCAATTNTAAATGAGTTTTTATTTTCTTTNGATTCANNNAAATTAGAATANTGGATNNTNANAATACCTTTATCATCANAANTNACCTTACCNGAGCCNNTAATTGGTAATTTCATNNNACTTNTTCCTCTCCNAGNGTCAANATNTCATANCCANTNTNTGTNACNGCTANAGTNTGNTCCCATTGAGCTGAAAGTTTTCCATCTTTAGTNACTACTGTCCANCCATCNTCNAATACTTTTGNATGNTGTGTGCCTAAATTNATCATNGGTTCTATTGTGAAACACATTCCTTCCTTCAATTCTATCCCCGTATCTTTTACACCATAATGCATCACCTGCGGTTCTTCATGATAGATTTTGCCAATTCCATGCCCACAATAGTCCCGAACCACTGAGTAATAATTTTTTTCAGCCATTTCTTGTATGGCATGGCCTACATTTCCTAATTTAGCACCTGGCTTAACTTGTTCTATGCCTGCATACATACAATCTCTTGTTATATCAACAAGCCTTTTAGCATGAGGAGCAACTTTTCCAACTAAAAACATTCTTGATGTATCGCCATGCCAACCATCATGAAGAACGGTTACATCAACATTTACAATATCTCCATCCTTTAATTTTTTTTGTTCATCTGGAATGCCATGACAGATGACATTATTAATTGAAGTGCAAAGAGTCTTTTCATAACCGTTATATCCAATATTAGCTGGTATAGATTTCAGATCTTCTGTAATGAATTTAAAAGCAATATCATCCAATTCTTTAGTTGTGACGCCAGGGATTATATATTTTTCCAACATTTTAAGAACTGCAGCAGCTTTTTTGCCTGCAATTTTCATATTTTCAATGTCTTTTTTGCTTTTTATTGAAATT
>PBXH01000025.1 GCA_002727535.1 Gammaproteobacteria bacterium
ATTTTGTTGAGTTTACATCTCTATGTGGAGGCAATTTAATGTACTTTCTTTTAAATCTAGGAGGCATTGAGTAATTCCATAGTAAATCTTCACCTAGATTAGACTCAACGTAGCCATGGAGATGTTTTAAGAATCCAAATAATTCCTGATTGTCTTCAAAAGTAGGGGTAACAATTTCAAGATGAGGTTCTGAATAATCAAGAGTCACAAAGCTATTGAAATTGTGTACGCCAAAAGCATCAGGAAAAGGATTATTTGAAATCTTTCCCTTCNGGATCTGANCTNAAATTNTCTTTTTCTAGACCTTTAATAGTTTTTCTNTCAGAAGCTAAAAAACTAGAAATTTTTTTTTGGCTGATTTCAACCTTAGTCATAGNTTACCTTGGGCCTGCATCAATNATTTGNTGAGCAACATCNAANTTTCTNAAATTNTCNTTNAATCTCATACANAATTTNTCNCATTCCTCATCATAGNTTTCTNCAGATTCCCAACAGTTTCTTGGATTTAGTAATTNTTGATNAACNCNTTTAATATCTTTTGGNACATTAAGGTTTAANNTNTCAAGATGCTCAACATCATNTGTNTCNATNTTNTTNTCTTGAATNGCATTAATAATTGCTCTTGTTACAGGNATAGGNAATCTTTCNCCNACACCATAACNACCACCAGTCCAGCCAGTATTAACTAAAAAAACTTTTGTNTTGTTNTTTTGNANTCTTTTAATTANTAGATCNGCATACACTCCAGCCGGTCTNGGNAAGAATGGCGCTCCAAANCATGTTGAAAAAGCAAAATCCATTGATTTNGTGCTGCCCATTTCAGTAGAACCAACNTTTGCTGTATAACCNCTTAAAAAATGATAAGCCGCACTATTCTCNTCTAATATNCTTACTGGAGGCAGNACNCCAGANAGATCNCAAGTAAGAAAAACTATATTNTCTGGNTCACCACCTTGATTNTCNGGNACNGACCCCTCNATAAAATCTCTTGGATAGCAAACTCTTGTNTTNTCTGTGTATTTATCATCGTCATANTCTGGAACCCCATTTTCATNAATTACTACATTNTCTAAAATGCTTCCAAANTTTATAGCATCCCAAATTAATGGCTCATTTTCTTTNGAAAGCTTGATGCANTTGGCATAACAGCCGCCCTCTAAATTAAATACAGANCCATCACTCCANCCATGTTCATCATCTCCAATTAGAGCGCATTTAGGNTCAGCTGATAATGTTGTTTTGCCAGTNCCAGACAATCCAAANAANAGTGTAGTTCTTTTATCTTTAGTTTGATTAGCTGAACAATGCATAGGAAGAACATCTTTTTCTGGTAANAAGAAATTTTGNACAGCAAACATTGATTTTTTCATTTCNCCTGCATACNTCATGCCNGCAATTAATACNTTTCTTCTCAAGAAAATTGATAATTACACAAGATTCAGAATTNGTNTGATCAACTTCTGGATCACAAACATAATCAGCAGCTGTCATAATTTTCCAAGTTTCTTTTTCNTCTTCATTGAATACTTCAGGAACTATAAAAATAAGTTTTGAGAANAGNGAGTGCCATGCNTTCTCAGANTTAACTAGTACNGGAATATAGTGATCTTTNTTAGAGCCNACATGNACTTCAGACATGTAGCAGTCCTTATTATCNAAATAATCNGAAACTTTGTTCCATAGNNTNTCAAAATGATCANCNTCAAAAGGNATGTTTACTTCACCCCAATCAATTTTGTCNGCTGTACTATTTTCTTGNACTATAAAGCGATCGCTTGGACTTCTTCCAGTTCTNCTTCCNGTTAATGCTAAGANNGCTCCTGTATTGGTAAGNTCNCCCTCACCATTNGCNATTGCTCTCTCAATTAATTTTGAATTAGTTAAATTAAGTTCTCGTGACATTAGTTATATCTATGGCCCTTTAAAATAATTAGAAGGTATCTTACCAACATTAAACCTATCATTGAAGCAAAAAATACCATTGACCATTCAGCAATATTTAGNCCTAAAAGNGACCAAGATTCTTCAGCGCATTTACTGCTTCCTTGAAAAACTTTTGCCATAGCATCAAAGAATGGATACATATCAAATAAGAGGTAAAAGGGGATATCGCAATAACCAGCAGCTAATTCATCTTTNGGAATATTTTGAAGATAAATCTGCCTTCCACTTGCTGAGATGCCAAATGCTAATACAAAGACCCCTAAACCNTCGAAAAGAAATTTAAATTTTGGNACTACCATTTTTAAAAGGAANATGAAAAAAACTGCTTGAGCAGAGTATTTTTGCAATATACATAGATTGCATGGCTCAAGACCTATAATATTCTCAAGATAATATTGACCCCCAACAACAATTGCCGCACAAAAAGTTATAAAGAAATCTAAATAGTTTTCAAAAAATGCTTTCACTATTAAGTATTATATATATAAGTCCTATGATATTTAGACCAGACGTAATTTTAATTGATGGATCATCATACATATATAGAGCATTTCATGCTCTTCCACCCTTGAGCACATCAAAAGGAAAACCAACAGGAGCAACGCGAGGTGTNGCATCNATGTTNCGTAAACTTATNTCGACATATCCAGGTGTGCCAATGGTTATGATTTTTGATGCAAAAGGNCCTACTTTTAGAAGTGACTATTATCAGGCATACAAAGCAAATAGACCGTCTATGCCAAATGAGCTAAGAGTCCAAATTGATGACATTAAGAAACTTTCAAAATTATTTAATTTTTCAGTGCAGGAAGTTGCTGGCGTTGAAGCAGATGATGTTATAGCAACACTGGCAGAAAAATTGGGAGAGACACAAAAAATATTGATATCTTCACCAGACAAAGATCTTACTCAGCTCGTCAAAAAGAATGTTATACAACACAATTCAGTATCTGATGAATTTTTTGATGAGAAGTATGTTGAAGAAAAGTTTGGAGTTCTTCCAAATAAGGTTGTTGAACTATTAGCGCTGGTAGGAGACAAATCTGACAACATACCGGGCATTACAAAAGTAGGCAACAAAACAGCCTCNAAATGGCTTAATCAATATGGTGACATAGANAATTTAGTTGCTAAGTCAGAAGAGGTAACAGGAGTAGTTGGAGAAAACTTAAGAAAAGAGAAAGACATATTGCAAAGAAATATATTTTTAGTTTCACTGAAAAAAGATTTAGAACTAGATCTAGAAATAGATTCTTTAAATATTCCTGAAGAAACAAATGAAAGNCTNAAAGATTTTTATAAAGAACTGGAATTTAGTTCATTTATAGAAGAAAAAGCCACAAAAAAAGTAGAAAAAAGTTACGTCTCAATAAAAGATATTGAAAAGCTAAAAGAGATTGAAAAAGAGTTAGATANCTGTAAATATTTTTCTTTCGATACAGAAACAACATCTTTAATAGCTCACGAAGCTGAATTAGTTGGCTTTTCATTTGCTCTAAAACCTAATACAGGCGCATATGTTCCTATTAGACACAATGAACAAACAGATTTAGATGCTGACCAGACAACTAAATGGCTTAAAACAGTTCTAGAGAGAAACCAAGAAAAAATTATCGGACAAAATTTAAAATATGATTTAGCAGTCCTTAAAAAATATGGCATTGAGATTAATAAGTTTTGTGGCGACACAATGCTAATGTCTTACGCCATAAATAGNACTGCTACAAGACACAATCTTGATGCCTTAGCAGAGCACTATTTAAATGTTCAAACTATTAAATATTCGGATGTAATGGGCAAAGGGGCTAATAAATATAAAAATTTTAGTGAAGTTCCTATCAAAGATGCCACAAGCTATGCTGCTGAAGATGCCGACATAACCTTTCAGCTATATGAGAAGCTTAGTGAGATGATAAATAAAGAAACTGAAAATTTACTAGAAGTCATCGAATACCCCTTAGTGCATGTTTTGTTAGAAATGGAAAATGAGGGCGCACTAATTGACGCCAGCCATCTAAATAAACTTTCAAATGATTTTGGCTCAAAACTCATTGAGCTAACAAAAAAAATTCATGGGACATCAGGCAAGGTATTTAATATTGACTCTCCAAAACANCTCAGTGAAGTTCTTTTTGATGAGATGAAAATAGATTCTAAGGGCTTAAAAAAAACCTCTACTGGATATTATTCAACTTCAGAATCAGTTCTAAATAAATTATCAGCTGAAAATAAAATTGTTAGAGATATTTTAGAGTATAGAACATTAGCAAAACTTAAAAACACCTATACTGATAAAATTTCTGATATATGTGACGCAGGTTCGAGAGTACANACATCTTATCACCAGGCTGTAACATCTACAGGCAGGCTATCCTCATCTGACCCAAATTTGCAAAACATTCCAATAAGAACAAATGAGGGNATAACAATAAGGGAAGCATTTGTTGCTCCTAAAGATAAAAAACTTTTAGCTTTAGATTATTCTCAAATTGAGCTTCGGCTTATGGCGCATTATTCTAAAGACCCAATAATGCTTGATTCATTTAGAAACAATGAAGACATACACAAAAGAACAGCATCGGAAATTTTTGGAGTTGAAATAACTGATGTAGATGATCAAATGCGCAGAAGAGCTAAAACCATTAATTTTGGNCTTTTATATGGAATGAGTGCTTTTGGTTTATCTAATCAACTTAAAGTCACAAGAGAAGAGGCGGATATTTTCTTAAATAATTATTTTGAAAGATATGCTGCTGTAAAAAGCTTTATGGCTGAGATAGTAGAAGAAGCAAAAANAGATAAATTTGTAAAAACTTTATATAACAGAAAAATACATGTACCAAATATTGAAGCTGGCAATTATATGATGCGACAAGGATCAGAAAGAGCTGCGATTAATGGTCCTTTGCAAGGAAGTGCTGCAGATATTATTAAAATGGCAATGATTAAAATAAAAGANCTAATTGATAGTAATAATTTAGACATAAAAATGACGCTTCAGGTTCATGATGANCTAATCTTTGAAGTGCCGGCTGAATTTACAGATGATGACATAAAACCAATAATTTTGATCATGGAAGAAACCACTAAAATTAGCGTTCCATTAAAAGTTGAATATGGTTTTGGGTCTAATTGGAGAGAAGCACACTAATTTCTTTTCTCAAGTTAGTTATGCTGTCTTGATCTTTTGTTGAAAAAGACATTACATCAGAAAATATTTTTTTATTACGGTCTTCGGCATCAATTCTTTCATCTTCTTTAACTTTATCAGATTTGGTCAAAATTATTTTGTAGGGCAACTTAAGATCCTCCAACATTGAAACCATCTCTATGTCTGATTCTTTCATGGGATGCCTTATATCAGTAAATATTATGACNCCTATAAGATTTTCTCTATATTGAAAATATTTAGGAATTTCTTTTGCCCACTCTTTTTTTTGTNCTTTTGAAACTTTTGAGAAGCCATAACCTGGAAAATCNACTATGTAACCATAATCACATTTAAAAAAATTGAACAATTTAGTTTTACCTGGTGTTTTGCTTACCTTTGCAAGTTTCTTATTGTTTGATAATGCATTTATGGCCGATGATTTCCCAGCATTAGAAGCCCCTACAAATGCAATTTCTTTATCTTGATGGTTTAAGCACTGATCATATAAAGCTGCACTTGTCACAAACTCCAGATGTAAATTTATTTCCATTAATGAATTATAACCAACTTGTTATATAATCATGTTCGCATGAACAGTTTGTTGCCAAAATACATCTTAAATATTTTGTTTTTACTGCTTTCTTTATCTGTAGCTANTCAGCCCCAATTGAATGAAGATTATCAGCGCATTCCAGATGGGCTTGTTAAAGACGAAGGCATAACAGAAATTTTTGGCTATTGGTGCCCAGCATGCTTTTCTTTTGAAAATACAGTTCAAGACATAAAAGAGAGGCGCCCAGACATAAAAGTTAATCAAATACCAGCTGGCAATGANACTATAGCAAGGCTTTATTACACAATAAAAGCTCTAAATCTNGGAGATGAAGCACATATAAATGTTTACAAGGATTGGCAGCTTAAAAGAAAATCATTTAGAACNGCATCAGATATGGCTGCTTTTGCAAAACGTCANGGATACGATGAGCAAAAGTTTATGGAAGTATATAGTTCTTTTGGAGTGGGGCTTAAAGCTAAAAATGCNNTAAGGCTAGTAAACTCTTTAGGNAATGCAGGAGTATTTGATAGCGTTCCAACTGTGATAGTGAATGGTAAATATAAAGTAATAAGAGGAAATGATGTTGAAAAAAATATATTCAACATTATTTATCTTTCAGACAGTTAATTAAAAATGAAAAAAATTATATTTTTTANCGTAGNAACTTTTNTTTCACTAGAATTTTATTCTGCTCCTTATGAAGATGAAGTAAGGAAAAGACTNGGCCTTCTTAAGAATAAACCAGTAGTTGCTATGAGTTCTTTAGAGNATTCAGACAACACAACTTCTGTAGCTCGTTCTGGTGAGTCTGTTTATAATCTTGGCTGTGCAGCATGTCATACTGCAGGACTNGCTGGAGCACCAATGCTTGGAAATATTTCTCAATGGCAAGGTAGAGTTGAAAAGGGATTGGAAGTATTAACAAATAATTCTTACAACGGTTACAACGCTATGCCAGCAAAAGGTTTGTGTATGGATTGTACTGAAGAAGAAATGCAAAATGCAGTGCAATATATGCTTGATGCTCTAACTGTAGAGTAACTATTCTCTGCTTTCTAATTCATTTAACTTTTTTTCGAGGGAATCTATTCTATCCAAAGCTTCTTCAAGCTCCTCTTTTTTAACAAAACCAGACTCTTTCATAAANTTTTCTAAAGCAGGCTTCACCATTTTTTCCATTCCCTGCAGGTCTTTACCCATACCAAAAGGATTAAACATCATTCTTCTCCAAAATAAAATTTTTAGTTATTGTTTGATGAAGATCCTTCCAAGATTTAGCTTGTAAATCACAAGGAAAAATTTCATCCCATTTATTTTTATCACAATTGAACCATATGGTATTAAAATTGCAATTTCTAGCTCCACCAATATCATTAACTGNACAATCTCCAATATGTAGTGCTTCTTCTGCTTCACAATTTGCAAGCTCTAGAGCCTTTAAAAAATGAGGTGGCGACGGTTTATTACTATTTACATCTTTTGCGCTTAGACTAAATTTAAAGAAATTTGATATTCCAATAATTTCTAAATCTGCATTACCATTTGAGAGAGTTCCAATTATTACTTTTCTATAGAGCCTTTCAAGAATTTTTTTTGCATCTGTATATAACTGAACTTTATTCCTTACTTTAAAGAATTCATTAAAACTTTCATTGCTATAATAAATGGCATCAACACTATCTATATCGTTTCTTAGTAGAGTTTCTTTAATCACTTCTTTTCTAAACCTTGTTAGATCGTTTTTTAAAGTTGGATCTGCTTCAACAAGATCAACTCTAACTCTGCTCAAGGATTCTTCATTAAACTGTTCTTCAAGATCTGGAAATTTAGCTAGAATGAAGTTTAGCCATGCATTCTCAGCATCAACAATGACTTTCTTGTTGGGCCACAGAGTATCGTCTAGATCAAGTGTTATTAATTTTATTTTCTTTCTTGGCATGAGGGTGAGATTTATCGTAAATTTTTGCTAATTGTTGGAAGTTTAATTTAGTGTAAATTTGTGTTGTACTCAAGCTACTATGGCCCAGCATTTCTTGAATAGATCTTAAATCTCCACTTGATTCGAGNATATGGGTAGCAAAACTATGTCTTAACATGTGTGGATTAACAGGAGGCATCCCTTGGCTTACTGAAAGGTTATATAACCTTTCTTGCATAGCTCTTACGGAAATTCTCTTCCCATATTTATTTGTAAAAAGAGCATCAATATCAACATTTAAAGACTCTCTGACCCCCAACCATTCAGCTATTGCATCACGAGCAAATTTACCTACTGGCAGCATTCGCTCCTTATTNCCTTTTCCTACAACCTTAATAAAACTGAAGTCAGATTCAAAAGAAGAGATATTTACATTCACTGCCTCTGACACCCTTAATCCAGATGAGTATAGAAGTTCTAGAAATGCTTTATCTCTATAATCGGAAGATGTTTTTGGTGTAAAAGATAATAACTTTTCAACATCTTCAGGTGTAAGGGCTTTTGGTAGCTTCTCTTCTACCTTAGGAGACTGNAANCNCTCAAATGGATTAGATTCTAGCTCTTCATTTTTATACATGTATTTATAGAAATTTCTTAATGAGGAAATGTTTCTTTGNATTGATCTATTGCCTAAACCTTTTTTACGTAACGAAATTATCCACTGAGNTAAAGTTGATTGTTCCAGATCATATGGATCGGCTTTATTTTCTTCAATGAAAATTAAGAACCGATTTATATCTCTCTCATAATTAGAAATAGTATGCTGAGAATAATTTTTTATTCTTAGAAATTCTTTAAGTCTTTCTTTTAACTCATTCATTAAAGTCTGATATTGAGAGCTCTCCTTCAAATTCTAGCTCATAAGCTGCTGTAGATAATAAAATTTTATTGCTTTNAAATAAAATCACAGAATCTCCACCCTCAGAGGAGAATTTAAATTTTTTTTCATTTGTATCAAGTGATAAAGCATAAGCTGTAGCTGCAGTTCCTGAGCCACAAGACTTTGTTTCTCCTACTCCACTTTCATAAGTTCTAATATTAATTATATCCTCAGCTCTTTGAAAAATATTTAAGTTGTAATTTGAAGGTAGACCAAATTCTTTGGCCTTTTCTCTAAAATTTTTATATGAATTTTCTAAATTTTCATTAGCCACATCATTCGACTCTTTGACTACATGAAAATTTCCAATATCTACATAATAGAAGTCTTGTATTTTCTTGCCTTCGGGCATTTTACTTAAAACAGTCGCTATTTTTTTAGAAGATTCCTTATCACGAATAACTGTAAATGTATTTTCAAATATTTCTATCTCCTGCTTATCTCTAATTGAATAACTAGTTAAACATCTAAGGCCATTAAAACAGTTTCTTGCTTCTGATCCGTCTGCATTAAATACTTTAACTTTCCATATCTCTTCAGATCTATTCAATAACAATAATTGGTCAAAACCTATACCAGTTTTTCTGTTAGATAATTTCTTAGCATCTAGATTTAGAATGTTTTTGTCTTCTGTAATAAGAAAATCATTGCCATTACTTTGCATTTTTTTAAATTTAATCTTCATATCACACTAAAAGGTTAAATAGAATTATATAATTGTCTTAACCAATTACCCTAAATTGATAAAGAACGAAACAGTAAACGCTCTTAGATTTTTGTCTGCAGATAGTGTAGAAAGGGCTCAGTCTGGCCATCCAGGCATGCCTCTTGGCATGGCAGATATTGCAGAAGTTCTTTGGAGAGATCACTTTAACCATTCACCCACAAATTCTAATTGGTTTAATAGAGATAGGTTTGTTCTATCAAATGGCCATGGATCAATGCTGCTTTATAGCCTTTTACATTTAACGGGCTACAAACTATCTCTTGATGACTTAAAAGATTTTAGACAATTACATTCTAAGACTCCTGGCCATCCAGAATATGGCATTACCGATGGAGTTGAAACAACAACAGGACCACTTGGACAAGGACTAGCTAATGCTATAGGTATGGCAATAGCAGAAAAAATTCTTGCTTCAAAAATTAATACTGAAAAAATAAAGCCAGTTGATCATAGAACTTACTGCTTTGTTGGAGATGGCTGTTTAATGGAAGGCATTTCTCATGAAGTCATGTCTCTTGCNGGTGTTTTAGAATTAAATAAATTGATNTGTTTCTATGATAGTAATGGCATTTCTATTGATGGTGAAATTAAAGANTGGTACAAGGACGACATTNAGCTTAGATGNNANTCATATGGTNGGAATGTAATTGGAGAGATAGATGGACACAATAGAGATGAAATTAATCAAGCTATAGTTGCAGCCAAANAATCAAATAAGCCAACNATGATAGTATGCAAAACATCTATTGGTTATGGNGCTGGAAGCAAACAAGACAGTGAATCNTCTCATGGANCTCCTTTAGGAGAAGAAGTGCTNNCNGAATTAAGAAAAAACNTAGATTGGGAATATCAAGCCTTTTGAAATACCTGAATCTGTTTATGCNGATTGGGATTTCAAAGAAAAAGGAAAAAATCTTGAAGAAAATTGGANAGCAATTTGTGCAGANCATGNAAAAAATGANCCAGAAAAGGCAACCCTTCTTAAAAGATTAGTNTCTGGAGATCTTCCTGAAAATTTCATGGAAGCTTTTGATAANCATATTGAAGTCTTAAAGGNAAATAANGACTCTATTGCAACTAGAAAGTGTTCNCAAATGATNCTTGANTTTCTAAAAGAACACTTACCTGAACTAATAGGAGGCTCTGCTGATTTAAGTGGCTCNAANAACACAATTACAAAAGCATCTTTATCAGTTAACTCCNATTCATCTGGNAANTATATCTATTATGGCGTAAGAGAGTTTGGNATGAATGCAATTATGAATGGAATGTCTTTGCATGGTGGCATTATTCCATANGGNGGGACATTCTTGGTTTTTATGGATTATGGCAGAAATGCTGTTCGTATGTCTGCNTTAATGGGAATCAGAACAATTTATGTTTTTTCACATGATTCTGTCGCTCTTGGTGAAGATGGNCCAACACANCAACCAATAGAACACTTAACNACATTAAGATCTACTCCAAACATGCATACTTGGAGACCTGCTTCTTTGATTGAGACNGCAGTTGCTTGGAAAAAAGCTCTAACAAANAAGGATGGACCAACATCAATTATTTTATCAAGNCAAAATCTTAATAATTTTNCAATNGAAAATATCTCAGANGTTGAAAGAGGGGGTTATTTTATAAAANATTCTCCAGATTCAACAATTAATTTAATTGCNACAGGATCTGAAGTNGATACTGTATTAGANGCAGCAAAAATTTTAGAAGAGAGTGGAACAAAGACCAATATAGTCAGTGTTCCATGTTTAGAGGANCTAGAAAAAGANCAANCTNTTTATCAGAAAATNTTCTCTCAAAACANCACNAATATTGTAGTTGAATGTTCTCACCCAAATTCATGGTANAAGCATACTGATAAGGTAATTGGCATAGACACCTTTGGAGAATCTGGCAAAGGCAATGATTTAATGGAGCATTTTGGGTTTACGCCAANTAAAGTTGCNAAGAAGATTTCACAATTNNTATGAAAACTCTGNCAGAGATCGANTTAAATNATAAAAAAGTNGGAATAAGAGTAGATNTAAATGTCCCTATAAAAGANGGCAAGATATTGAGTCATGAAAAACTATCNGCNGCNNTACCATCAATACTTCANATATTAGNNAGAACNGAGAATTTATGTATTATNAGNCANCTTGGAAGGCCTACAGANGGAAATTTCAATTCAAACTACTCTCTTTTNCCNATAAAAGAATGGTTNGATAAAAAATTAAAAAAAGAACTGTCATTTANTNATANTCTGGATGCAATTCCNGAAGGCATATCATTTTTAGAAAATATAAGNTTTTTTAATGGTGAAAAAGAAAATAATGAAGAGCTATCTCAAAAAATAGCANATGCTTTNGATGTTTATGTAATGGATGCATTTGCTACAGCTCANAGAAAGTCTGCCTCAACATTTGGAGCAATCAAAAAGTCTGAAATTGTTTGTGCAGGNATNCTCTTCTCTGAAGAAGTNACAAATATTGAATATGCTTTAAAAGAAAGCNNATCTCTTAATAGCATTGTTGGGGGATCAAAGATATCAACTAAATTAAAAGTAATANAAAGTCTTCTTGAAAAATCACAAAAAGTATTGGTT
>PBXH01000026.1 GCA_002727535.1 Gammaproteobacteria bacterium
GATATATAGTTGTCGAAGATCCAAAAACCCTTGATATTTCAGGTTGGGATGTTTTGGCTCTTGCTAGACAAGCAATGGATGATATTGGAGGGTACAAAATGAACATAAGAGAAGTTCAAGAAGGTCCTGGTCAATACACTGCTCCAGTTGAGATACAGCTATATAGTGAGAATTTAAGTCTAATTGAAAACAAAACAAGAGAACTAAGAGAATGGGTTGAAAGCAATATAGAAGGCTTTACTGGTCTTGCTGATACTTTACCTAAATATAAAATAGAGTGGAAACTTGATGTTGATAAAGAAAGAGCATTTCAGTCTGGAATAAGTTTATTTGATATTGGGTCTGCAGTTCAAATGGTTACATCTGGAATTAAACTTGGAGAATATCGACCTGATGATTCTAATGAAGAAATTGATATCAGGGCTAGATTTGCAAAAGATAAAAGAACATTAACAAGCTTAGATGAAATAACCGTCAATTCTAGAAGTGGTGCAGTCCCAGTTTCAAGTTTTGTAAATGTAGAGGCGAGACCGAATGCTGCAAGCTTAACTAGAAGAGATGGAAAATTCTTTCATGAAATAAGTGCTATCAATAAACCAGGTTATAACTTAAATGCTGAAATGGCTAAAGTGCAAAATTGGATGGATGAAACTAATTTTGTGGAGCCAGGCATGGAAGTTAAATTTGGTGGTTTAGTTCAACGTGGAGATGAGGCTACAGATTTCCTAATCACAGCATTCTATGGCGCATTATTTTTAATGTTTATTATTTTGGTTACTCAGTTTAATAGCATCACTCAACCAATAGTTATACTTATTTCTGTTTTATTCTCTACTGCCGGAGTATTTCTTGGTTTAACTATTACCAATTCAGAACCATCGACCATAATGGTAGGAACTGCATTAGTTGGTCTTGCTGGTATTGTCGTAAATAATAATATTGTCTTGATTGATACCTTCAATAAGATGAAGATAGATTTTCCTGACAAATCAACTCAAGATCTAATAGCTGAAACTTGTATAAGAAGATTAAGGCCTGTTCTTCTCACAACAGGTACAACTATATTTGGACTTATATTTCTGGCCTCAGGCTATAGTATTGATGTCATAAATCGAGAAATTTTTGAAGGTACATCAACAGTAAAATGGTACCAGGTATTTGGTATAGCTATTTGTTCAGGTTTAGGATTTAGTACAATTATTACTTTAATTGTAACTCCATCATTCTTAATGATCCTTGAAAATATGAGAGATATAAGAGAAAGAGGAAGATCATTTATTTTATCAATTCCAAACAGAATAAGAGGAAACTAATGGCAAAATTTGAAGAATCTATTAAAGAATTAGAAAAAATAGTTAAAACCCTAGAAGAAGGAGAGCCTAGCTTAGATGAATCATTAAAAAAATTTGAAAAAGGCATTTCCTTGATAAAAGTTTGCCAAAAAGAATTAGAATCCGCTGAAAATAAAATTAAAGAACTAACTGAAGATGGCGAAACCAAACCTTTCACCGAAGATACACCTGAATAAAGATAATTTTGAATCTTTGCTCCAAGAAAGGGTAAATAATGAGATCTCAAAATATATCATCAATACCAATGAGATTGATGAATCCATGCGATATGCCTTAACAAATCCAGGTAAAAGAGTAAGACCTTTATTAGCTTATCTAATTGGGGATGTTCTGAATTTAAATTTAAATATGTTAGATGGCACTGCATCTGCTATTGAAATAATTCATACATATTCTTTAGTGCATGACGATTTGCCCTGCATGGATGATGATGATCTTAGAAGAGGACAGCCTACCCTGCATGTAAAATACTCTGAATCTACTGCTGTCTTAGCTGGAGATGCAATGGCTTCACTAGCTATAGACATAATATTGCAGGATTCTTGTTTAAGCAGTGATCTTAAAGTTGAATTATTGCAGTTTTTAATGAAAACAATTGGTCCTGAAGGAATGATTCTTGGACAAATTCAAGATATTAGTTTTGAGACTACTGATGTTAGTGAGGAACAAATAATAAAAATGAATGAATTGAAAACCGGAGCTCTTGTTGAATTCAGTATGTTGGCTCCGGTAATTATTGCAGGAGAAGATACAAAGCAATGGGGAAAAATTGCTAAAAGAGTAGGAATAACATTTCAATTAATTGATGACTTATTAGATATACAGGAAACAGAAGAAAAACTTGGAAAAGCTGCAAAAAAAGATAAGAAAAAAAATAAAAAGAACTATCCCATATGTTTTGGGGTTGATAAGACAAGAGATAAGATTAAAGAGTATCAAAATGAAGTAGAAGTGCTCATAAGTGAGATGAATCTAAGCGAGCATCCCATTTCAATTTACATTAACAAGCTTTTTGCTAGACAAAAATAATGAAAGTTTTTAAAGATTTTCCAACTGAGAGACCTATCACTATTTTCTTGGATAAGATCGAGTCTCCAGAAGATATAAAAAAACTTACAATTGACGAGCTCATACTTCTAGCAGATGAATTAAGAGAATATTTACTTTATTCAGTTAGACAAACAGGTGGGCACTTTGGTGCTGGCCTTGGGGCAATAGAGATTACTATCGCTTTGCATTATTTNCTAGATATGCCTTCTGATAAGATTGTCTGGGACACTGGGCATCAAGCATACCCTCACAAAATATTAACTGGAAGAAGAGATAAGATGCATCTCATGAGAAAGATTGATGGTCTTGCAGCATTTCCATCTATTAAAGAATCTGAATTTGATGCTATGAGTGTTGGGCATTCAAGNACTTCAATTAGTGCAGCTTTAGGTATGGATGAAGCTGCCAAACATCAAAAAAATAATAAGAATATATTCTCTGTTATAGGTGATGGCGCAATGACAGCCGGCATAGCATTTGAAGCAATGATGCATGCAGGACACTTGAATAATAATTTAAAAATTATTCTTAATGATAATGATATGTCTATATCAAAAAATAAAGGTGGTCTTTCAGATTATCTTGCTAAAATATGGGCATCTAAATCATATAAACAACTTAAATCTAGCGGTAAAAAAGTCCTTAAAAATCTACCTTATGGACTTCATATTACAAGAAATCTTAANGATGGAATTAAGTCTGCAGTAATGCCAGGAAACTTATTTGAAGATCTAGGACTTCATTATGTTGGCCCAATAGATGGTCATGATATTCCTCTTTTAGTAAAAACAATTAATAGGATGATAGAAAAAAATGAACCATATTTGTTACATGTAATTACAAAAAAAGGTGCTGGCTTTGAACCTGCTGAAAATGAAAGAATTAAATTTCATGCAATCTCAAAAATAGAAAATACTCCAGCTCCTAAAAAAACTAAATTCCAAGATATTTTTGGAGATTGGTTATGTCATAAAGCTAAACAAGATAGCAAATTGGTAGGAATAACTCCTGCAATGAAAGAAGGTTCTGGAATGGTTAATTTTGAAAGGGAATTTCCAGATAGATTCTATGATGTAGCAATTGCTGAACAGCATGCTGTTACATTTAGTGCAGGAATNTCTTTAGAAGGCATGAAGCCTGTAGTTGCTATATATTCAACTTTCCTTCAAAGAGCTTATGATCAGTTGATTCATGATGTTTGTCTTGAGAATTTAGATGTAACTTTTGCGTTAGATCGTGCAGGTATAGTTGGAGAAGATGGGCCAACACATTCAGGAAACTTTGATATTGCTTTTATGAGAGCGATTCCTAACATAGTTATAGCCACACCATCAGATGAAAATGAGATGTGGCAAGTTTTAAATTCTTGTTATGAACATAAAGGGCCTGCAGCAGTCAGATATCCTAGAGGCTCAGGAAGAGGATCAGAAATAATAGATAAAGATAATAAGTTTGAGATAGGTAAAGCTAAAAAAGTTCTGGATGGCGAGAATTTATGTATCTTAAATTTTGGCGTTCTTTTAGATAGAGTTGAATTATTAGCAGAGAATAATAATTTTGGACTTTATGATATGAGGTTTGTTAAACCAATAGATATTCAAGCTTTGGAAGATATAGCGAATAAATATGATCAAATAGTTACTTTAGAAGATCATACAATTATGGGTGGTGCTGGAAGTTGTGTTGCAGAACATTTAAATATAATTGGCATGAATAAAAAAATTCTTCATCTTGGTCTTGAAGATAGTTTCCCAAAACATGGATCTAGAAATGAAATTCTTGAATTAAATGAACTAGATGCAGTCTCAATATCAGAAAAAATACTAAATTTTATTAAATAGATGTAAAGGGCTCCCAACCATCTTTGGTATATTCAATTTCTTCATCATTTTCATTTAATACTTTTACTTCTGTGCCCTCCTCTATCTGACCAATTAATCTTATTGACGAATCTAAAGCTAATATTTCATTTTTAAATTCTTCTTTTGCAGTAAAACAAAGCACATAATCATCACCGGCAATTAAATCATCTTTATCGGTTATATAAATATCTTTATTTAGATTAATTGTTGCTCCTACATTAGATGAGCTACAGATTCTTTTTAGATCAATCAATAAACCATCTGAAACATCAATGCATGCACTAGCTAAGTGTGTTAATTCAGGAATTAGATTATTAGGAAGCTTAGGTTTGAGATAATGATTTNTATCATTATTATTNTCTCTGTAATCAATTAAGCCTTTTTTTCCTCTNCCTAATGAATCTGAAATAAATATTAGATCTCCGATACTTGCNCCNGTTCTTTTAAGNANNTTATCTGNNNCTTGACCAAANGCAGTNACACTAATATTGAGNTCNCCTNTAGTTAAATCNCCTCCAATTAAATTAACANTGTAATCATTATTAAAATCANTTANNCCNTTAGANAANCTNTNNAACCAATTATCNTTTGGTTNTGGNTGTGTTATTCCTAATAANTATCCNGTTGGCNTNNCTCCCATNGCAAAAATATCTGANATNGCNACTGCAANAGATCTNTANGCAATAAAATATGGNTCTAATTCTTTTGGAAAATGAANTCCACTNACAGANATATCTTTNGAAGTAATTANCTTANCTTTTATTTCTATTNTNGCGCAATCATCNCCAATACCCATTGGGTATTCTGATGATTTGATAGATAGAGNTTTTAAATATTTATCAATAAAATAGTGTTCTTTTTCCACTAAGAAGGGTATCTTTCTANCAGACCAGCTGCNCCCATACCTCCACCAACACACATAGTAACGACACCAAACTGNTTNTCGCGATTTTGNAGTTCTCTAATCATATGTCCNGTTAATCTTGATCCAGTCATTCCAAATGGATGNCCTATTGCAATAGAACCGCCATCNACATTTANCTTNTCCATTGGTATACCTAACTCATCTCTGCAGTAAACTACTTGAACAGCAAATGCTTCATTAAGCTCCCATAGATCTATATCATCAATNCTTAGTTTGTACCTTTCTAAAAGTTTTGGAATTGCAAAAACAGGACCAATTCCCATTTCATCAGGAGCACANCCTACTGTAGTAAANCCTCTAAAATAGGCTTTTGGTTTTAATCCAAGNTCAAGTGCTTTTTCTTCAGACATTACTAGCGTAACTGAAGCACCATCAGATAATTGTGANGAATTTCCAGCTGTAACNCTGCCATTTTCTGGATCAAATACAGGATTAAGAGCTGCCAAACCATCTAATGTTGTTGTTGGTCNATTACATTCATCTTTNANNCATTCAGCATCNACAACTTTNTNNTCTCCNGTTTCTTTNTTNNNTAATAACATNTNAGTTTTCATTGGNATAATNTCATCNTCATATCTTCCAGCTTCTTGNGCTTCTGCTGTTCTAAGNTGACTNTGAAGNGAATANTCNTCTTGNGATTCTCTGCTTACGNTATATCTTTTTGCTACAACTTCTGCAGTNTGTCCCATNGGAAAATAAATACCAGGCTCATTNTCATTAATTTTNTCGTTAACAAAACCATTNANATTCATNACNGGNTGNACNTGNGTAATNTGNTCAACTCCTCCAGCTATNATNGTGTCNTANCCNCCTGCCATAATTTGGCCNGCNGCCATTGAAANTGTTTGTAATCCTGANGAGCAATATCTATTNACTGTTGTGCCACTTGTNGTNATTGGTANNTTNGATANNACTACTGCATTTCTACCAATATTATGTCCAGTTGGTCCTTCTGGNTTTCCACANCCCATAATAATATCTTCAACNGCNTCTGCTGGNAGATTTGGNTTTCTATCTAANAATGCATNGATACANTGNGCAACCATATCNTCNCCTCTTGTCATNTTNANTGNNCCTCTAAANGATTTNGCTAGNCCTGTTCTTACNCTATCTACTATTACAACATTTTTCATNATTTNNCTCCGGAAAAGCTTATTTTAACTTGTTTTCATCATNATTTAAATCAAGTTTTTTATACCATGATGGAATAATNTCTATACCNAGCTTNTTNGCTCTTTTAAATAGGTAAGGTATTGTAATTGGTGAGAAAGGCAATATCAAAAGAATGCCAAAACCAGCGCCTTTTAAAATTTCTCTTAACTGTTTGTTTGCTAGCTTAAGATAAAATTTATTATCTGTTTCAAGGTACATAAAAAAATTATCTAACATTTCCGTGTTAGCTTCATTCTCTTCTTTTAGAGCATTAACTAAATTCTCTAGATATTTATTTATAGATTTAAATTCCATTTTTAGTAAAAAAAACCTCCGCCTAAGCGGAGGTTTTATTTTAATTAATTTCTTATGTTTTAGAAGTTATATTGAATTGATATGCCACCATTCATTGGTTCTTGCATATAAAGGTTATAACCACCTCCATTTGATTGAGAACCGACAAATCCGCCGACAACAATTTCTTTATCTTCTATATTATGCATATAAAAATCGACCATCCATTTACCGTCAGGAGAACGATAAGTAAGATCGAAATTCATAAAGTCGAATTCATCAATACGTTCATGTTCATTATTGAACACAGTTAGATAAAAATCGCCTCTGTAAATNTAATCAAGTCTTGCAGTAAGCAATCCATTCTCATCATTCATAAGGTCATATTCATAACCCATTGAGTATGATAANTCAGGAACACCTGGCAGACTTCTTCCAGAGAGATCTTGGATAATAAAGCCTGTGTTTGGACAATCTGGTCCAAGCAATGCATTAAAGTATTGATTACATGTACTACCTAATGATCTAAAGATCGGTCCAACATCTGTCATAGCCATGACAGTTCCACCTGGATAAGTTGTANATGTACTNTCATCTACAGAACCTATTCCATATGGGTTTCTTGGATCATAATCTTCATAGCCTTTAAGCTCAGAACTATTAAGTGAACCAACCATATTAAATCTTGAGTGTGCGTTAGGTATTAACAGCATTTCCCACTCAAAACCAGTAACATCAACATCNGAGTTAAATGTTTGTGCTGCTAAACCAATAATTTTGCTTAACTGCATACCGCTAACTCTGTTGTAATACCATGAAGTATTTAAAGTTAATGCTCCATCCATATAGCTACCTTTANTACCAAGTTCAAATACATTGTGAATCTCAGGATCTACAAGAGCAGCATTTGGTCCTGGTAGTAAGTTTGATGTTGGGTTAAATCCACCAGATTTAAGACCTCTATCGAACTTAGCGTAAACAAAAGTATCACCATACTTTCTGTCCAGAATTACACGTCCAGTAAACTCAGAAAGATCTATTTCCTGATCTGGAGGAGTTGGATATCCTTGTAAAGTTCCGTTATATCCAGCTAATGATTGAGATATATCTGCTAAACCAGAGAAAACGTTATCAGTCTTAGTGATTTCGTTAAATCTTAAACCAACAGTTAAGTTAGTNACATCATCTANTTCCATAGATGCCTCAGCAAANATACCGAAAGTATCATTTCTAGATCTGTTCCAAGATTGGAAAACTTGCTGCCACTCAGGNAGTGCAGGAAGAACTGGGAAAAGTCCAGCTCCTAATGCTCCAGCTATACCAAGTGATTGAACAAATCTAACTGTATTTGCAGCTTCATCATGTGATGCGCCTACACCAGCAACTGTACCAGCGCCAAGTACGGCAGGCATCTGAGCTGCTTGTCCAACTAAATACTGTTGAGCTAACACAACACAATCTCCTGTAGGATCAGTACACAGTCCATTTGCAAGGAATCCTGGAATTAGTGCAGCAATCTGCGCAGGAGTAGTAGGATCATTGGCTACATAATCAATCGCAGCGTTTGTTACACCAGTAACAATATTTGCTTCAAGATTTGCTCCATATCCTGAGAAGTATGATGCCCAGAATCCTAAACCACCATAACCAGCTAGATCAGGATACATGCCACCAACAGGACCTTTACTTACATCTGAATAGTATTGGAATCCTGGTGAACCAACACGATAGTTAGTTATACCGTCAATATTAGAATGATATAAACCACCTGTACCATTGATAGGTCCGTCAAGATTTGACTCTACTCTAAACTCAAACTGATTTTCCTTATAATTAGACAATGAAGCATCAGCTGCTACATCGCTATTGAATGTGCCTTCCATGCCAAATACATTAGCTCTAATTGGACCCATTCTGTAATTTCTTGTTGAAGTATAACTATTCAACGACTGTGTATGGTCATACTCTTGTTCGTTATTAGCAGCAACGAAGAAGAATGTATAGTCATCACTAAATTCATGCTCTACAACTAAACTATTACTCCAATCATCTCTCATTTGTTGAGGTTTAAATGGAGTGTGAATCTTATCTAATTCTTGATAAAGAATAGCACCATCATCAAAACCTAATGAAAGATCAGGTAATACGATACTACCTGGATAATTAAGTGTAATGTAATCGATAGATGAAAAAGCTGAAACACCAGTAAATGGTACGCCCGTTGTAGGAACGCCATCACCCCACTGGTCACAACCTATAAGTTTATTCTTGTTACATGCCGCTCTTTGTACTCTGACTCTTGAGTCATGTTCTTCGTTATGCATCATAGTCAAAGTCATAGATGTTTTATCGTTAACATCCCAGATGGTCTTCAGTCTTACACCCAGATATTTTCTGTCGTCCATATCTGTATTGTCGAAAGTGTTAGTTATGTAACCATCTCGTTCTGTTGATCTAAAAGAAAATCTAGTTCTGAAATTAGAACCAGCACCAAAAGTTGCTGCTCCTGAGTATCTTTGTAGATTTAGATCACCAAATTCTGCTTTAAAGTAAGCATCTTGCTCTTCACCAGGATCTACACTAGTAACAACAAAAGTTCCGCCTGGGTTATTACCCCCATAAAGAGTTCCTTGTGGACCTCTTAAAACCTCAAAACTTGCCACATCAAATAACTCATTCATGGCCATTTGGTTCCAGCCAAGATTGACATTATCAAATCTAGGTGTAGAAATAGCAGAGAAGCCACCACCAACAGCATAGTTGGTCATACCTCTAATCTGTATACCTGCACCTGAGAAATTAGTTTTACTAAAAAGTACTCCTGGTACGTTAAATTGAAAGTCATAGAATTCTTTCAAATTCTTAGACTCTATATCATCGCTTGATATAACTGTAACAGCCAAAGCTGTCTCCTGTAGAGCTGTTTCTTTTCTTGTCGCAGATGTTACGACTTCCTCAATATTCGTCAGTTCTTCTGAATCTGACGCTTCCTGAGCAAAAGAAAATGAACTAGCTAACAGTACTAAAAGAAATAGTATGTATCTCATATCTCTCTCCCATAAGAAATTAATCCCTCTATAATATAACAATTGACGCCTATAGCAAACATTTGAGACATTGAGAAAAAGCGAGAGAAGCGAAAAAATAAGTGAAATATTAGATGAATATTTCCCTAATCCTGATGTTCCTTTAAAACATTCTGATCCATTTACACTTTTGGTNGCAGTTTTGCTCTCAGCACAATGCACAGATGAAAGAGTNAATTCAATTACTCCAAAGCTNTTTAAAAAGGCTAAAAACCCAGAAAAAATGGCNCTNTTAAAGGAAAATGAAATTTATAAAATAATAAAACCTTGTGGCTTAGGGCCCAAAAAATCAAAAGCAATTAAAGANTTATCCCATATTCTGGTTAAAAAATATGATTCTAANGTGCCAAAANACCTTGAAAAACTTGAGAAACTACCAGGTGTAGGCCATAAAACTGCNTCTGTAGTNATGTCTCAAGCNTTTAATATTCCAGCTTTTCCTGTAGATACACATATACATAGATGTGCGCAAAGATGGGGNCTTTCNTCTGGNAAGAATGTAAAAACAACAGAAAATGATTTAAAGAAGCTTTTTCCTGAGAAAGAATGGAATAAGCTTCATATACAAATTATTATGTATGCTAGAAACTATTGTCCTGCTAGAGGCTGCTTTGGTCTCGAGTGCTCAATATGTAAAACATGNTTNCCNANNAGGAAANCAAAATTTAAACATAAAAAACCATAATGAATGAGTTTAAAAAGACACAAAATCAAAATATTTCAGAATATGATGCAGATCTTGCAACATTCTTAGATAAAGANCTATTNAGGCAAGAAGANCACATAGAACTAATAGCTTCAGAAAATTATGCTTCAAAAAGAGTTTTNGAGGCTCAAGGNAGNGTATTAACNAANAAATATGCTGAAGGTTANCCTAATAAGAGATATTACGGGGGTTGTGAGCANGTTGATGGGGCAGAAACACTAGCAATTGAAAGAGCTAAAGAACTTTTTAAGGCTAAATTTGCNAATGTTCANCCACATTCNGGNGCTTCAGCAAATGCNGCTGTNTTTTTAGCNNTACTTGAACCAGGNGATACATTNCTAGGAATGGCNNTNGATCANGGAGGTCACTTNACTCATGGAGCAAAAGTAAATTTTTCTGGTNGAAATTTTAATGCTATTCAATATGGNCTACATCCAGAAACAGGNGAAATAGACTATGANGCTGTTAATGAGCTTGCATTNAAACATAAACCTAANCTTATATTGGCTGGATTTTCAGCTTATATGGGTATTNTTGATTGGAAAAAATTTAGAGAAATAGCNGATAGTGTTGGAGCTTANCTNATGGTGGATATGGCTCATGTTTCAGGNTTNGTTGCTGCTGAAGTATANCCAAANCCTATTGAATATGCNCATGTAGTAACAAGNACAACACANAAATCATTAAGAGGTCCTAGATCTGGAATNATACTTTCTAATGAAGATGAAGATTTTCAGAAAAAATTAAATTTTGCAGTATTTCCTGGTTCNCAAGGTGGNCCTTTAATGCATGTNATAGCAGCTAAAGCTGTATGTTTTAAAGAAGCTATGACTGATGATTTTANNGATTATTCGAAACAAATAATNAAGAATGCTCAAGCTATGTGTAAAAAATTTATAGNNAGAGGGTATGATTTNGTGCANCCNATGACAGAAAACCACTTATTATTGCTTGATTTACANAAAAAAGAGGTAANTGGAAAGGANGNAGAAGANCTTTTAGGAACAGTNAATATAACAGTNAATAAAAANTCNATTCCCAATGATCCAGAATCTCCATTTATTACATCAGGTATTAGNATTGGAACTCCAGCAATAACAACTAGAGGGTTTCNNAGAAGAGGANGCTGAACAAGTNGTAGATTTAATGTGTGATGCTATTGAAAATAGAAATGATCAAGCCTCACTTGATAGAATTAAANATAAGGTAAANGACCTTTGTAATAATTTTCCGGTTTATAAATAATGTTTTGTCCATTTTGTTCCAGNGAAGAAACTAAAGTTGTTGATTCTCGATTAGTTGCTGGCGGTTCACAAATAAAACGAAGAAGAGANTGCATTGATTGTGGTGAAAGATTTTCAACTTATGAAGAAGCTGANCTNGTTATGCCAAANNTAGTNAAATCAAATGANAGAAGAGAACCNTTNGATGAAGNNAAATTAATNGCATCACTTAATGTAGCCTTGGAGAAAAGACCNGTNTCATCAGAACAAATNGAGAATGCAATACANAATATAAAAGACTACATTAGAAAAATAGGNGAAAGAGANATTCCATCCCAAATAATTGGCAAACAAGTAATGAGNCAANTGAAAGAATTAGATCAAGTTGCTTATGTTCGATATGCATCTGTATATGAAGATTTCCAAGATATAAAAGATTTTGCTGATGAAGTATCTGAATTATCTAAAAAATAAAGCTTAATATTCCTAATNATGAAAAATNTAAGTAAACACAANGANAAAGTAAATGCGAGAGANCTTNTNGTNCAAGCATTNTATGAATTTTCNTTTGGACATAATGATGCTNAATCAATTGAAGAATCATTTCGAAAANATTTTACTAAAACNAANGTAGATTATATTTTTTTNAGAAATATATTTAGTCATNTAACTTCAAACNTTGAAAGATTAAAAGATTTNGTGCATCANTCTGCAGAATTAGAGNTATTTGGNATAAAAAATATAGAAACTATGGAAGAAAATATACTTTTACTTAGCTTGGCAGANAGCGAACTAGAAAATACACATAGAAATATACTTATTGATGAAGGAGTAAGATTGAGTAAAAAATTTGGNGCAGATAACTCTTATAAATTCATTAACGCAACATTAGAAAAAATATTAGAATCTAATTAATGAAAACACTTGGNTTTATTGGTTGTGGTCACATTGCCAAATCTCTAATCACAGGNCTNAAANGNGATTCCGATTACGAAATTATTGGTTATGACAAAATGCAAGATAGNTTAGANTGGCTAAAAATAAATAATTGCACTCCCCTTTCNNTAGATGANTGCTGNAATAATGCAGATATTCTTTTCTTATGTGTTAANCCTCAAGATATGCCTACATTATGCAAAGAATTGTCTGCAANAGTTAACAAGAANCAGAGCATAGTGAGTGTTGCTGCAGGGATAAAATATGAGAGCTTAAAAAATTCTCTACCTACAGACAAAATATTTAGAGCAATGCCAAATGTAGGTGCTAAAGATAATTTAGGAATTACAGCCATCTTTTCTCATTCTGACAATTCAGAGGTATTGCGAATATTTAATTTTTTGGGTGAAGCATATGAGGTTGAAAATGAAGATCAAATTGATCTTCATACTGTCCTGATTGGTAGTGGTCCTGCATTCTTCTATGAACTTCTAAGTGAATTTGAAAGAAGAATGGATATCTTAGTCCAAGATAAAGATATTAAACGACTTATATCAATTATCTTTCTCTCAAGTTTGATTACTTCAATAAAAAATGGAGAAAATCTTGATGATTTAATTGAAAGCGTTGCGTCAAAGGGAGGCACAACAGAAGCTGGGTTAAACTTTTTATATAAAGAAAAATTTAATGAGATCTTCTCTGGTGCAGTCGATGCTGGTGTTAAAAGAGCTAAAGAATTATCTATGGATTAAATCAGATCTATTTGGNCCATTNGAAATTAAAGTTACCTTTACTCCAACATAATCTTCAACNTAGCTTATAAAANNTTTAGTTTCTTCTGGCAAACTATCAAAATCCTTGCANTTATTTANTGAAGTATTCCANCCNTTNAGATTNTCATANACTGGTTCAACTTTATGTAGAAGNCTAGATTTAAATGAAGTNTCANCTCCNTCTATTTTNTANCTATGGCAAACTNTTATNGTTTCAAAGCTNTCTAANACATCTANTTTNGTNATNCAAAGTTCAGTTAGATTNTTNAGNTTAGCTGAATACTTTAAAGCAACAAGATCAAGCCAACCACACCTTCTTGGTCTTCCTGTAGTTGCNCCAAATTCATGCCCTAACTCTGCTAACTTNTCACCTTCTTCACAAAAAAGTTCAGTTGGAAACGGGCCTGAACCAACTCTAGTCGTATAAGCTTTTGTAACNCCTAAAACATCNGANTATATNCTTTTTGGAAANCCAGATCCTACGCCNACTGANGTGGCCANTGTATTTGATGAAGTAACATANGGATAAGTTCCATAATCAACATCAAGTANNGTTCCTTGAGCTCCTTCATANAGTATATTGCCTCCACCATCATAAATTTCTTCTAATGAATCTGTAACATCGCCAAAATATTTTGATGCTTTTTGATANGATTCTTTAAGATTTTTTAAGACNTCCTCATAATCGAAAGTATCAGATGCATGAATTGTCTCTATTTGAAAATTATAATAATCAACTAAATTTTTTAACTTCTNTTCTAGTAATTCATTGTCNTCTAGATCAAATGCTTTNATACTTCTTCTAGCAGTCTTATCTTCATAAGCTGGGCCGATACCTCTTCTGGTTGTGCCTATTGCATTCTTTTTATCTTCTCTTAACTGATCAATTTTTGCATGAATTGGTAAAAGCAAACTGCAATAACGACTGATGCGTAATTTTCCTTCTAGTTTTACACCTTTTGATTCTAGTTGTTCTATTTCCTCTAGNAATGAATCAAGAGAGAGTATTACTCCCTGNCCAATGAAACAAGAAACATGGTCATAAAATACACCGGATGGAATTAAATGTAATACAAATTTTTCTTCTTCGTTNTAAATNGTATGACCTGCGTTATGGCCTCCTTGAAAACGACANACAGCATCAAATTTTTNNGAAAAGTAATCTACGATCTTCCCTTTACCTTCATCACCCCATTGAGTTCCTACAAGGATAAGGGACTTTTTCATTGATTAGCGTTTTTCTGACTTATTAAGGTATTTGAAATAATCGCTATCAGGATCTATTAATAAAATGTCACCTTCATCATTGAAAGTTTGCTTATAAGCTTTAAGACTTCTGGTGAAATCATAGAATTCAGGGTCTTTATTGTATGCACTTGCATATGTTGCTGTTGCTATTGCATCGCCCTCACCTCTAGTTTTTTCAGCTTCTTTTGTTGCATTAGCAAGAATAATAGTTCTCTGTTTATCTGCATCGGCTCTTATTCTTTCAGCCGTTTCTCTTCCTTCCGCTCTTAACTCTTCTGCTATTCTATTTCTTTCAGTTTTCATTCTTTCAAAAACTGAAGCTCTGATTTCTCTTTCAAAATCTATTCTCTTAACTCTAAAATCTATAATTTCTACACCTAGTTCATTTGAGTCTTCACCAAGAGAATTTTTTAAAGCAAGCATAAGTCCATCTCTGTCTCCAGAAACAACTTCATTTAAAGTTCTTTTACCAAATTCGTTTCTTAACTTATCTTTTACCCTTCTTTGCAGAGTATCTTCAGCAACTCTATCCTGGCCACCATTAGTTGAGGTGTAATAAGTTTCAGCATCAACAATCTTGTATTTAACAAATGAGTCAACACTTAGAGGTTTAGCTTCGCTTGAAAGTACTCTATCTGGAGGAGTGTCTAAAGTTCTAATTCTACCTTCAAATTTAATTACACTATCTATAAAAGGGACTTTAAAGTTAAGTCCTGGGTCTAAAGTTCTTTCAAAAGCTCCAAGCTTTAATAAAATCGCTTTTTCTGTGTCTCTTACAACAACTACCGACTGAAAGATAATTGTAATTACTAAAAGAACAAGAAGAGTAATAAAACCATTTCTAGTCATCATCTTCCTCCTGTTTCTTTATTAATTGATCAAGCGGTAAATAAAGTAGATTATTTCCACCCTCTACATCGATCATTACTTTAGTGCTTGATGATAAAACTTCTTCTACAGCATCTAGATATAATCTTTGTCTTGTTACTTCAGGTGCTTTCTTATACTCAACAAGAAGTGCTGAGAATCTGTCAGCTTCACCTTCAGCAACTGCAATTACTTTTTGCTTATAAGCTTCAGCATCTTGCAATTGTCTTTGAGCCTCTCCTCTTGCTTGAGGCACTATTGAGAGAGAATATTTTTCTGCTTCATTTCTTAATCTTTCTTTATCTTCTCTAGCAGCAACAACATCCCTAAATGAATCTATAACTTCTGTTGGAGGTTGTCTTTGTTCAATGTTAACCTGCTGTACTGATATTCCTGCATCATATATATCAAGATATTCTTCAAGTCTTAATAAAATTCCAGAACTTATAGCAGCTGCACCTGAAGTTAAAAGATCATCCATGTTATTTTCTCCAATAACATGACGAAGTGCACTTTCAGTTGCTTGTCTTATGGTTATTTCTGGATCTTCTACATTAAGAGCATATTTCTTTAAATCACTTAGGGTATATTGCACATTAAGCTCAACATCTACTATATTTTCATCTTTTGTAAGCATATTTGTTGGCAAAACAAAGGTTCTAATTTTAGATATATTCTCTGCAGAATATATTTCTTCTATAACAGGAAAATGAAATACCAAACCAGGACCTAATACTCTGTTGTACTTACCAAGAGTTAGGACAACTAATCTATCAGCTTCATTAACTATCCTTACTCCCAAGAATACATAAAGAGTTAATAGACCAATAAGGAGATATGAAAAGAATTTAAAACTAAATTTAAAACTTGGGCCTTTCTCACCGCCTCCACTTGAAGAAAACATTTTTCTTAATTGTTTAATAGCGTCATCTAAATCCGGAGGGCTATTTTTTCTGCCCCAAGGATCATTTTCATTTGGATTCCAATTCATTTATCAAAGCTCCCTAGATAAGTGTTTATTGTATCAGAAAATATTTCTGAATCATTTATATCTGCTGTATTCGCACAGTGATTTAGTTCAAATTTTTTCATCCAATTTAACTGAGTTTTAATTAATTGTTTAGTAGCGTCAAAAGCATCGTTAAACGCCTGATCTAATGAAATAACACCATTTATATGTGGTAAAAACTGTTTATAGTTTATTGAATTCATACTTTGTAGCTCAGGAGATAATCTATATTCCTTTTTTAAATTTTCAAGCTCATTTATCAAACCTTTTTCAATCATCTCTGAAAGTCTAAGCTTTGCTAAAGCTTCTAATCTACTTTTTTGATCTAATATCCCTAATAACAAACAATTATTTTGATCGAAAAACATAACTTTTGGTTCAGTTTTTAACTCTGATAATTTTTTGCCCGATATTCTAATAATCTCTAGAGCTCTTTCCACTCTTCGAGCATTTTTAATGTCAATTGACTGATGAGTCTCTGGATCAGAGCTCTTTAATTCTTGAACCAGAACATCTAATCCTTTTGATTTTTTTAGAGCTTCAATATCTTTACGAATATTTAAATCACTTGGGAAGTTGTGAATGCCTTCTAAAAGAGTTTTATGAAACAACATTGATCCCCCAACAAATAATGGAAATTTATTCTTTTCTCTAATAGCTTTAACTGCTCTATCTGTTTCTTCTAGAAATAGACCTAAATCAAAATCTTGCTCTGGAGAGATTATATCTATCAAATGATGAGGAAATGACTCTCTCATATCTTTTGAAGGCTTAGAAGTTCCTATATCCATACCTTTAAAGACCATGGCGCTATCAACACTAATAATTTCAACCGGAAAATTTTTAGTTATAGAAAATGATTGTTCTGTTTTGCCACTAGCTGTTGGCCCAATCAAGAATATTGCTGGAAAATTAAACTTATAGTTCATCTAGAGCTCTTAATACAGAATCATAAGAGCCAGCTATTTTTTTTAAAGCTTCTTTTTGCTCATTTAGTTTATTTATTCTGTAATGATCTTCTTTATACTTATCTAATAGTTGAGCAAGATCCTTCTCATTATCAAATGTTTCAAAAATATTTGTATCACAAAGCTCTTTTTTAAGTTCCTTGTAGTTATCTAATTTTGAACCTGTAATTGAAGGGGTGTTTGCATACACTGGCTCCATAAAATTATGCCCTTTATTGAATATTATGCTTCCTGCAACAATAGCAAGATCAGCTACCGCATATAGATGAAATAAATCGCCAACCTGATCAAAAATTACTACATTAGGAACAGATTCAAAAGTTTTTTTAATATTAGCAATTCTTTCTGGATGTCTAGGAGCAATAATTAATAAAGAATTTGGCATGCTGTTCCAAGCATTGAANACAAAATCTTCTTCTTNATCATGAGANCTNCCNAAAACNATNTTAAAAGCATNTGAATCAGNTAGANTNGAAGCAAATTTTGCTTTTTTATTTAAATCAACTTCATAATTCTCAGCATTAATNTTTATNTTTCCTANAAGNNTTNNATTCTTTGCNCCAAAAAATTNTAATCTATCAATTGTGTTTTGCGATTGAGCTAAAAATAAATNAATTCTTTNAATCATATTNNTTGCAATACTTTTAAAAGACTTTAATCGTGAGAANGTTGTATCAGATATTGANGTATTNANAGACATTATTTTTATNNTTCTAGGNGTNGAGCTTAATAAATTAGGCCAAAATTCACTTTCAAATAAAACTATTTTTTTAACCTGNTAGTTATTAATAATTTTGTTATAAGCAAAGCNCAAGTCATAAGGNAAAGTTATAGATTCAATAGCTATATTGCCAAAACTCTGTTCTATTTCGTTTCTGCCAGTATTNGTTGTGGTGCTTACTAAAACTTTATGNCCTTTNNCTACAAGCTTTTTTGCCAATGGTGCTATTATTTTTATTTCTCCTAAACTTACNCCATGNAACCAAATAGTTGATTCTGTAGATCTAGATAGNCAAAACCCCATTTTCTGACAAATAGTCTTCAATTTATTCTTCTCTAGAACGAATAAATCTCTAACAATAAGTAAGGGCANCAATAAAAAGTAAATGAAGTTATATACAATAAGCATTACATGAATAATATCATTCTTACATTGATAATCACGTTTACGAAGTTTATTAGCTTGTTACCAAGATCACTATTTAAACGAAATTCTCTTATATGGAAAATGCTTGGTAGCTTAATGAAGAAGAGGAAAAGAATTGTTGAGGCTAATATCAATCATTGTTTTAAAGATAAAAGTGCCGAATGGCGCAATAATTTAATTGAAAAAATCTGGGAAGAGACTCATTTAGCTCTNTATGAAAATAACTTTGCTTGGAATGCAGATAAAAGGATAAAAAAAATTGATGTAANTTTTGAAAATTCTGATCTCTTACAATCAGCACAAAACAATAAAAAAGGGGTTCTTCTGTTATTTAGGCATAATATTTTTCTTGAGCTATCTGCCCGACTTATAAGTGAAAAATTTGAAATTTATGGAATGGAGCGTCCGAATAATAGTGCTTTGATCCAAAAATTGCAGCAGAAAGGAAGATTAAAAGGGATGAAGGGACTGATACCGAATTCAAATGTCAAAGATTGCATTGAAATGCTTAAAAAAGGTAAGACTATCCTCTATGGTCCTGATCAAGACTATAGGAATAAAAGTTCTGTTGTATCTACATTCTTTAATCAAAAGTGTTTAACTACAACTGCTCCATTTAGAATTAAAGAAATAACAGATTGCAAATTAATATATGTAGACTCCATTAGAGTCGAAGATAGTTATAAATTTGTACTTGAAGATGTAAGCGATTATGCAGAAACAGCTCAAATTTTTGCTGATAAAATTAATAATAAAATAGAAACAAGCATACTGCAGGCACCAGAACAATATCTTTGGCATCACAGAAGATTTAAATCTCAGAATCCAGAAATATATGATTGAAAATTTCAAAGACATTAAGGGATTCCTGGATCATAAAGAAGGAGAAGCTCTCTACTTATATTGCAAAAAATACTGTGTAAAAGGTATTGCTGTAGAAATTGGATCATATTGTGGTAAATCTGCCTGTTATTTGGGTCAAGCTTGCAAGGAGAATAACTCTTATCTTTATTCAGTAGACCATCATAGAGGATCAGAAGAACAACAATTTGGTCAAGAGTATTTTGATGAAGAAATTTATGATTATGAAAAAGAAAGAGTTGATACACTACCACTTTTTCTTAAGAATATTGCCGCTCACAATCTAAAAGAATCTATTAAACCCTTAATTATGGAATCTGAATCAGCATCCAAAGTAATAAAAGATCATATTGATATGGTTTTCATAGATGGCAGTCATACTTTTGAATCAACAAGAAATGACTATAGATGCTGGAAAGATAAGATTAAAAATGGAGGTATACTTGCGATCCATGATATATATGATTCAGAACTAGAAGGTGGACAGGCTCCAAAAGAAATTTACTTAAAGTCATTAGAAGAAGGCTTCAAACTTATTGAAAGAGTTAAGAGTTTAGTTATTTTAGAAAAATCAAATTAATATTGCTTTTTC
This sequence comes from Gammaproteobacteria bacterium, assembly GCA_002727535.1. Classification (GTDB taxonomy): domain Bacteria; phylum Pseudomonadota; class Gammaproteobacteria; order Magnimaribacterales; family TMED112; genus TMED112. Next base: position 20,052 of record PBXH01000026.1, read on the forward strand.
TTTTCCTGTAAGATCAAAAAGACAATCTGCAGCCATTATTACTGCAGCATTAGTCCATGTTGAATTCTCCTCTGGCCAGAATATATCTAACTTATATTGATATCCTGTAGGAAAGATATCATCTTTATTTTTTAATTTNATTATGTCAGAAAATATTTTATGAGCTGCCTCTATTTCTCCTGATTTTATTAAAGCAATAACAGCTTCGGATGATTCAGCTAAAGTTACCCAAGGTTCTTCTATGACGCATTTAATTCCAAGCTCTTCAATATAAAAATCTTTTAGCAATCTTTTAACATCTAATTTATTTCCATAGCCACAGAGCAATGGATAGTAAGAATCCATAGAAAATCTAGATCTATCAATGCCATCTCTATTAAATTTTTGAGAAGCTAACATTTCTTTACTGAGAAAATCATCATTATCAGAAAAACTTTCTTCAAGAACTTCAGAAATATATTTATACGCCCTCCTAGAAAGCTCAATAGAACATGAAGCNGTTATTAAAGAATTATCAGCATAACCTTCGCTGTTCTTTGCCCAATAAAAATATCCATCACTATCTTTAAATGATTTCATGCCTGTATATATCACACTTAATTGATTAGATATTTTTTTTAAATATTCTTTTTTTCCATCTATCAGATATCTTTGCAATAAAGGTAAAAAAATATAAGCAGCATGATGCGCTTCAAAAAAATCTTTCGAAGGTTTATTAAAGCTAAATTCTGAATATATGAGACCTTCTTTATTTATATTGTTAAGAATCCAATCTATGCCTTTATCAAAAGCTTCCCATTCTTCAAAAATTGCCAAAGCAATTAAACACTCACAATGATCCCATGCATCACATTTACCTTTCTCATCCCAATAAATTGAACCATCTGAACTTTGGTTTGAAATAATCCAATTTTTTGCTCTTTCTAAGTCTTTCTTATTCATTTTCTTAAATAAAAGCATTCAGATTTACCAAAAAATGGATTTAGCAGCTTTTCTAAAGCTAAAGATAATTTTGCTTGACCAAACATTTGTTTAACCAAAAGATTATGGAATGACTTCAAAAAATCATTTTCTTCCATATTATTTCTAGCTCTTAATATCCAATAGATTGAATGAAGTGCATGTTCTCTGTGTTGTTTAAATAATTTAAGATTTAATGCCTTAAATCTCTCTTTAAGAAAATTTTTCTGAAATATTCTTATATGGCCTCCTGGTGTTTGCATGTATTTTTTAGAATATTTCCAACAGAGGCTCTCTGGAAAGTAAGAAGGTACGCTTACTAACATAACAGAACCCGGTTTAAGCACTCTATGACATTCTTCTAGCACAGCATCAAAATTAGGAACATGCTCTAAAACTTCAGAACACACNACCAGATCTTGAGAATTATCAGGTATATCCATCTCTCGTATATCGCCAGTTATAAATTTGTAGGAATTATTATTTTTACAAGTGCTATGACTAAATTCTTCATTGAGCTTGATAATTTCTGGTGCAGACTGATCAATACCAATAATTTTAGCATCTGTTAATCTGAAGCCTAAAGATTTTAAATGTCTGCCATTACCACAACCAACATCAATCACTTTTTTTATTTTCTTTAGATTTAGAGAATTAAAATTAAATGTTTCCACGGATTATATTCTGATAAACGGTTTCAAGCCTTTTAGCATACTCGTCCCAATCAAAAAAATCATCTCTTCTATTCTTAGCATTATCAATCAGTTCTTGTCTTAGGTCTTTTTGGTTTATAAGTTTATTTATTTTATCTGCGAGATCGGAAGAACTTGTTGCTTCAAATACTAAACCAGCATTTCCAGCTAATTCAGGCAATGAACCTTTATTAGAGGTTATGACTGGTAATCCAGTTGATATCATTTCAACCAAAGGAAAACCGAAACCTTCATACAAAGAGCCTGAAATTCCAATATCAGAATTATTTAATGTTTCTAGTANATCAGATCTGGATAGTTTTTTTCTAAATTCTATNTTTTTTTGCAAGTCTAGATTTTTTATTAGCTTGCTATTCTCACTTCTTAAGTCTCCAATAATTGTTAATTTAATATCAGGTATTTCATTTTTAACTAAAGCTACGGCTTTAATAATGGTCTTAAGATTTTTCATTGGAACATCAGAACTAATTATTGTTACNAAATTATTGGTAAAAACTTCTTTTGTGGTAATTTGATGATCGGTTAGATCAATGCCATTCCATATGACGTTTATTTTTTCTTTCGGATAATCAAAATACTTTTGGATATCAGATCTAGATGACTTAGATGGAGAAATTACTGCTTTAATATTTTTAATATTTCTTTTTTGAAAACTAAGGAATGAATACCAACGCCTTATAGCAAATCTCATAAAAAAGTCTTTTTCATTTTCTAAATCAATGTCTCTATCTACATGTATAGGGTGGTGCACTGTAGTTATCAGCCTTTCATTAATGATTTTGGGATAGCTACTCAATGATTGATTATCATGAAATATATCAAAAGTATGTGCTTCTTCTGCAAACACTTTGTTTAATGCTAATCTTTCTCCAAAAAAAATAGGTTCGGTAAATGTTCCGGTGCATGTCTCAAAGAAATCAAAGTAATCCATTCTATTTTTATTTTTTTCTTTAAAAATTTTTAATCTTTCTTTAAAAGAAAAGGTTTCAAAATATCCAGGTGTCTTAATCTGAACCAGTCTTATATTCTCATGAACATCAGGCAAAGGGTTGCCTGAGAAAATTGTTATATCATGATTACGTCTGAGTAACGCTTCAGATAAATTCTTAAGATAAATTCCCTGACCGCCAGAAAATGGATCGCTTCGATAGCTCAAAAAAGCAATTTTGAGTTTAGACATTAAACTCTAGACAACCAATGATCGTATTCTTTAACTTCTCCCCTTACTGCTGCTGAATAAGTTCCTTGAATTATTGTAGTTATTTCTCCTCGTTTACCTGGACCAATTACAACTTTATCGACAGATCTAATTGGAGTTATTTCAACTGCTGTCCCTGAAAAAAATATTTCATCTGCTGTATATAATTCATCTCTAGTAATCTGTCTTTCTTGAACATTTATACCTTTATCTTTTGCTATTTGAATCACTGATCTTCTAGTAATGCCATTTAAACAACAAGTAAGTTCAGGAGTTAACAAATTGCCATCTTTAACGATAAATATATTCTGGCCACTACCTTCAGCAACAAATCCGTTAGTATCTAAGAGTATTGCTTCTTGATAACCATTATTTTTTGCTTGATCATGTGCCATTACTCCATTTACATAGCCGCCAGAAATTTTTGATTTTGTCATCAAGCTATTTGGAAATTGGCGTGTAAAAGATGAAATCATTACATCTATGCCTTGCTCTATTGATTCTGCGCCGAAATAAGTCGGCCAATCCCAACAAGAAATCATTAAGTGAGAGCTCATTCCAGCTATATCTAAACCTAGTCTTTCATCATTTAAATAAAGAAGAGGTCTAATATATGCATCTTTAAGGTTTGACTTGGAAATCACACCAATCTGAGCTTCCATAACTTCATCTATGCTGTGATTAATTGATACATTTATTATTTTTGCTGACTCAAAAAGACGTTCGGTGTGTTCTCTTAATCTAAAAATATGCACATTGTCACTATTAGAAGAGCCATAGGACCTTACTCCTTCAAATGCGCCTAAACCATAATGCAAGGTATGTGTCAGAGGACTTAAATAGGCTTCCTCTTTATTAATATATTTTCCGTTTAACCAATAAGTATTAGACATATGGAGTAGTATAATTTAATTGCTAATTTATTTGAAACAATGAATAAAAACATATTTAGAGCTTATGACATAAGAGGCAATGCTAAAACAGACCTTGATAGTGCAACTTTAGAAAAAATTGGATATGCACTTGGTGCAAAAATTAAAGAAAATAATTCTGATTCTGTTTATGTCGGTCATGACAGCAGATTGTCATGTGAAGTAATTAAAAAAAGTCTTTTAAAGGGTATTAACGCTGCAGGAGTAAAAGTTCTTTATTTGGGTCTGGTTCCTACGCCTATAGTCTACTATGCAACTAAAGTTGGTATTACTTCGAATGGGATAATGATTACTGGTAGTCACAATCCTAAAGATGATAACGGACTAAAAATGGTAATAAATGATAATGCTATTTCTGGAACTGAAATAAGGAAATCAGTTGAAGATATAACTGATGTACCAATAAATGATATAGAAATAATAGAAAACGTAGATTTTGAAAAAAAATATATAGAAGAAGTTAAAAGTAAGGTTAGGGTAGATAGAAAATTGAAAGTCATATTAGATGCGGGTAATGGAGCAGCAGGAATTTTAGCAGATAGAATGTTTAATGCTCTGGGTCATGAAGTGATTTCAATTAATAAAGAACCTGATGGTAATTTCCCTAATCATCACCCAGATCCAAGCAAGGAAAAAAATCTTATAGAGATAAAAAAAGAGATAGATTCTAAAAATGCTGATATAGGTTTTGCATTTGATGGTGATGGTGATCGAATAGGCTTAATTACTAATGAAGGGCAATCTGTTGTTGCAGACCAAATAATTATGCTTATGTCAGAATTTTATTTAAACAAAATCAAAGGCCCAATAATTTTTGATGTTAAGTGTTCTAATCAACTACCTAAATTAATAAAAAAATTTGGTGGAGAACCAATAATGGAAAAAACTGGTCACTTTAATATCAAGAAAAAAATTAGAGAAACAAATGCTGTTATGGGTGGTGAAATGTCAGGACATATATTTATTAATCATGATTGGTATGGTTTCGATGATGCTATTTTTTCTGCTGTAATCCTTACTAAAATAATTGCTGATTTGAATATAAGCTCTGCTGAACTAGTAAAGAAAATTCCTGTCACACACACAACTCCTGAATTAAATTTAAATGTTGTTGATGAAGAAAAATTTAACATGGTTGAAAATTTCAAGTCTAAAATGCAATTTCCAAAAGCAGATATTAATACAATNGATGGTGTAAGAGTAAGTATTGGTGATTCTTGGGGTTTAATGAGAGCATCGAATACTAGCCCAAAACTAGTTTTAAGATTTGAGGGTGATACAGAAGAAAATTTAAATCAAATAAAAAGCATGTTTGAAGATAATTTTGTAAGAATATTTCCCGATATTGATCTTGAGTATGATTAATTAAGTATTTCTTTTAAATCTGAACTTCTATTATCCGAACTTAATAAATCACTAACATTTTCTTCTAAAAAATATTCGAAGATACTATTTTCAAAAGATTGAGATACTTTTCCTGACTCTTTATCTATTCTTATCGCTGCAATACCTTCAGGTACATCAATAGAATAATCTGAAAGCTTATTTTGTGAATAATGCATAAAATCCATCCATATAGGCAAAGCATTAGTGCTACCAAATTCATTATCTCCTAGAGAGCTTCCATCATCTTTTCCTACCCATGCAGAGGCAACAAGATGTGATGCATAGCCTGAAAACCAAGTACTAGTTGCATCATTTGTTGTTCCTGTCTTTCCTCCCATATTGCTGATAGGCATTTTAAGACCTCTTCTTTTTGCATTTTGAACTAATGCTTCATTTAAAATATCCGAAACCATAAAAGCAACTCTAGGATCGATTGATATAACTGATTCTTCATCTCTAGCCTTAACCATTGGCATATCTAGATAATCTAATTTTTCTGAACTTAACCAAGGAAAACTAAGCTCATTTAAACTATTAACTTTTTTGGCATATCTCTTTTTAGGATCAAAAATTATATTCCCATCAATATCTTCAACTCTATCAATATAAAAAATCTCATTTGATTCTCCTTTATTAATTAAAATTGAATAATTCTCAGCTGCCTTAAAAGGATTGATAGTGCCTGTTCCTAAAGCTATAGAAAGATCATTAATAAGCATTTGCTCATCAAAATTATANTTTTTAAAGCAATCTAAAACTTTTTCTAGGCCTAACGATTGAACTATTTTAATTGAAACTATATTAAGAGACTGAATTAATGCTTCACGCAATCGTATTGGTCCTAAAAATTCTCCTGAATTATTTCTTGGTCTCCATATTCCCTCTAATTTTTTGTCTTCAAAAATAATTGGCCCATCTATAAAAATTGATGAAGGATTCAATTCATTCTCAAAAGCACAACCGTATATGAAGGGCTTAATACTTGATCCTGGTAGAAGTTTAGAATTACCAGCTCTATCAAATTTTGATTTCTCAAAATCAAATCCGCCTACATATGCTTTTAAAGAACCACTTAAACCATCTATTGCTACAAATGCTGCCTCCACTTCTGGGACCTGCGATATCTGAAGTATTTCATCCTTATTTTTTATGTAAACAAGACTTCCAATCTCTATAAAATCTGAAAATTTTTCTGGTCTTGGAGATCTGGTTCCATCTGTATTATTTTGTCTTGCCCAAGCATAAAGATCATCTGACCAATTAATACTATTAAATCTCAATTTGGAATCTATAGTCTGCACTGAACTATCATCAATGCTTATTACTAAGCTTGGAGTCAATCCATCAGGCTCCGTTTTAGCATCTAGCAAGTTTTGTAATTTTTCTAAATTTTCTTCTTTTGCTTCTTCGTAATTAATTCTTGAAGGTATCATAAAAATTCCTTCTTCTTGAAAAACACTCTTTAAAATTGAGAAATTAAAATCTTTATAAACTTCCTCATTTCTCCAGCCATATTTTTTATCATAATTNTATAAATTCTCTCTAAGAGACCTGACTGCATTTGTCTGCATNTCTGAATCAAGAGTTGTATAAATATTCATTCCTTCCTCATAAGCTCTGGGACCAAATTTGTTGATAATTTCAGCACGAATTCTTTCAGCTATATATTCAGCTTCAATATTTATTTTTGGACCAAAACTCTGACCTGTAACAATCTCTGCTTTTGCTTCTTCAAACTGACTATTGTCGATAAAATCTCTTGATAACATTCTTCGTAAAATTAAATCTCGTCTGGATTTTGATGCAGCTGGACTCCTCACTGGATTTACNCTAGATGGTCTTTGCAAAATACCTGCTAGTAACGCAGATTCAGAGATAGTGGCTTCGCTAAAATCTTTGCCAAAATAATATTGATATGCAGCTGCAAAACCATAATTACGATTACCTAAAAATGCTTTATTAAAATAAAGCTCAAATATCTCCTCTTTATCGAGATAGTCTTCAAGTCTCCAAGCTAAAAATATCTCTTTAAGCTTTCTCTCATATGTCCTTTCAAAAGATAAAACATAATTTCTAACCACTTGCATGGTTATTGTTCCACCTCCACCTAAAGATCTTCCTGAAATCTCTCCATAAAGTGCTCTAATTAAGCTGGTAATCTCGACACCAGAATGTTTAAAGAAATCGCCATCTTCTGCCGCAATAATCGCATATTTTAAATTATCTGGAATTTCATCAAATTTAACTATTTGTCTCTTTTCTGTTCCAAAAAGACCTATTAACTCATCATTAGAAGCATATATTCTCATAGGATTAGTTAACTTAATCTCAGTTATTGTCTCGATCTTTGGTAAATCTCTGGAGAAAATAAAATAAATTATCCCCACAAATAAAAATGCAAGCTGCAGTAAAAGTAAGAATAATCTTAGAATAGACATAATTTATATATTATTATTCACTTTCAGTTTTTTTGTACAAATGAATATTTTTTTAATAGGCATGATGGGTTCGGGCAAATCATCCGTTGGATATTCCTTATCAAAACACCTAAGTAATACATTTTATGATTTAGATAAAGAGGTTGAAAAGAGGTTTAACCTAAGTATTAGAGATATTTTTATTGAATATGGTGAAGATTTATTTAGAAATGAGGAGAATAAACTACTAAAAGAGATTGATTTAATGTCTAATCTTGTTGTTTCTACTGGTGGTGGGATAGTCCTATCTGAAGAAAACTGCATGATTCTCAAAAAGCATAAAACTTATTTTCTAGAATCTAATGTTGAAGATATGTATGAACGTGCCATGAAAAGAGAAAATGATAGACCTTTATTAAAAGGTATGGATATTACACAATTTAAAAACTTATATGAAAAGAGAAAAAATCTATATGTAGATAGTGCAACTACAACAATTAATGTAGGTAAGAAATCAATAGAAGATTTAACAATTGAGATAATAGAGAATGAAAAAAATATTATTTAAAGAAATGCAAGAAGAAGTGTTACTAATTTCATCTGAAAGTATAGACAATCTATTTGATTCAATACCAACAGATGCTAAGTGCTGTGTATTAGCTGATAAAAAAGTTTTAGATATGCATGATTCACTCAGAAAANAGATANAAAATAAAAATTTNNTAATCTATGAAATTTCAAATCCTGAAGAAGAAAAAAGNATCAATTCATACACTGAGATTGTTGATTTTCTTAGCTCCAAATCTTTTAAAAGAAACGATCGCATTGTAGGTCTTGGNGGTGGTGCTATCACAGATNTAGCTGGNTTNGTATCTTCAACCTATATGAGAGGNNTAGATTACATACAAATACCTACTTCTTTNCTTGCCCAAGTTGATGCTTCNATTGGAGGCAANACTGCTATTAACTATGGAAAAATAAAGAANTTTATTGGNACATTCTATAANNCATCGAAAATNATAATTTGCTCTAAATTTTTAAAAACNTTAAATGAACAAGAATTTTTAAATGGACTTGCTGANGTGTTAAAACATGCCTTAATAACATCAGATNNCGCNGTNGATNAATTAATTAAAANACATGNACAAATAAGTAATAGAGAAACAGCAACCTTNTTAGANATAATAGAAGAATCTATNCAAATAAAGGCCAATATTGTTACAGAAGATTTTACTGAAACAGGNAAAAGAAAATTTTTAAATTTTGGGCATACTTTTGCGCATGGAATTGAATCTGCAAACTTAAGTAACCCTATANTGCATGGACATGCTGTAATAATCGGAATGATGATGGCATTAGATTATGCAAAACATATTGAATCAATTGATGTTGATGNTCACNAGAANTCTATGAAANTGTTAAAAAGTTTTAATTTTGATTTNTCAAACATAAGGCTNAGTGCAAANGAAATTATTGANGCAATGAAAAGTGATAAAAAGAATACAAATACAATCAATCTAGTTTTATTGAAAGATATTGGTTCGCCATATATTCTTGAAGAGGNTAACGAAGAAAGATTAGCTAATTTTATTACAAACTTTATAGAAAATTTTGAAAAATAATCANTACCTCAACGCATTACATCAAAAAAATGAAGCATTAAATGTGCCAGTNTGGTTGTTGCGACAAGCNGGCAGATATTTNCCAGAATACATGGAAATTAGATCAAAATTTCCTGATTTTTTTGCAATGATTAAAACTCCTGANATTTGCAAAGAGTTAACTTTACAACCTTTAAGAAGATTNCCTTTAGATGCAGCCATAACATTTACTGATATTTTGACAATTCCTGAAGCAATGGGNGTAGANATTGAATTTATAAAAGGTCAAGGGCCAATATTTGCTGACTCGATCAGAAATAANTCAAAACTTAAATTAAATGAGTCTAACTTCNTAGAAAGGCTAGATTATGTATTTGAAGCCACACAATTAATAAAAAGTGAAATTGATGTTCCTTTAATAGGTTTCTCAGGAAGTCCTTGGACATTATTTGTGTACCTTTTTTATGGTANATCGCCTAGAGATTATGAAATCATTAATTCNTATATAGAGAATGAGCCTGANAATNCGCATNCTATTTTAAGTNTCTTGTCTAATGCGATTAAAGAATATATTTCTGCACAAATTGAATCTGGAGCTGACTGTATACAGATATTTGATTCGTGGGGAGGNATACTTGAAGAACAATATAATGAATACTCATTAAAATATATAAATGATATAAGGAATAGTTTGAGTAAAGACATTCCGATGATTCTTTATGCAAAAGGNACTAAAGTAAGCAACCTANTNCCACATACTGAAGTAAACTGTTTCAATCTTGATTGTGAAGAAAATATTGATAACTACATTGATATGCCATTAACTATACAAGGCAATTTTGATCCAAAAGATTTTCATAAAGATGATTCAGAGTTAATAGATCTTGCTGATTCTATTTTTAAAAAGTATCACACAAAGAAAAACTATATATTTAATGTTGGTAGCGGCATAACNCCCGATATAGATCCAGATAAAGTTGGNTTATTTCTTGAGAGATTACGTCTTTTTAATTCTAAATAATCCTTCTTGCGTAACTGATGCAATTACTTCNCCATNTCTACTGAAGAAGGTTCCTCTTCCNAGACCTCTTGCATTGCCTGTATAAGGACTATCAGTAGCNTATAGAATCCAATCATCCCAAAGAAAATCAGTTTTATGAAACCACATTGCATGATCCAAGCTAGCCATCATTAGATTAGGAGACATAAAACTCATGCCATGAGGATAAAGACAAGGAGCTAATAANCCAGAGTCTGAAATATAAGCTAGAAATGCATATTGTTTTGATCTATCNCTAGGTATTTCACCATTTGGTTTAAGCCANATATTTCTTATTGGAGGNAACTTCTTTGGATTTAAAATATCATTCCATTCAACCCATTTAATTGAATATTCTCTTTTTGAAAGCAAAAACGGCNTTAACTCTTCCGGAACTTTNTCTATATTCTCTTCTCGTAATTGAATCTCATCTTTCAGATCTTCAGGTGGAGGCACCTTTGGCATCTCAATACTATGAGATATCCCCTCTTCATCTTTTTGGAAAGAAACACTCATTGTAAAAATGACCTCATTATTTTGTATTGCTTTGACAGTTCTTGTTGAAAAACTTCTACCATTTCTTACNGGATCAACACTAAAAAGAACAGGTTGTTTTAATANACCTGGCCTTAAGAAATAAGCATGTAAAGAATGAAGNTGTTTATCTTCTTCAATAGTTGCATCAGCNGCAACATAAGCTTGAGCTATTACTTGGCCTCCATAAATTCTTTGAATGCCTGCATTTTTTCCNTTAAATCTAAATAAATAAGTGTCTATCTGCTCTAAAGTCAGCCTCTTCATTACACTTTCAAAAGAATTATCAGACTTTATCATTGAGCGGAAAGACCTCCGTCTATTACAATTTCTGTTCCTGTAATCATTTTTGATTCATCTGATGCTAAAAATAATATCGCATTAGCAATATCATCTACTTCAGCTAATTTTCTTACAGGTATCTGGCGCTCTAACTTACTCAACATATCATTTGAAGTATCACTTAATAAGGCCTCAAGTATTTCTGTTCTTGCAAATACAGGGTGCACACTATTACATCTAACTAAATTAGTGGTTCTGGCACAATGAAGAGCTACAGATTTAGATAAATGTCTAACCGCTGCTTTTGCACTGTTATAAGCTGTAAAATTATGCCCGGCAACAATTCCTGAAATTGATGAAATATTAATTATTGATCCATTACCTGAATCCCTCATTAATGGAAGTGCGTACTTACAACCATAAAACACTGAATCAAGATCTACTTTATGAACCATATCCCAAGCTTCATTAGTTGTTGATTCAACATCTCCCATATAGCCAATACCAGCATTATTTACAAGAACATTTAGCTTGCCTTCTTTGTTCTTTATTTCGTTAATTACTCTTTCCCAGTCATCTGTATTAGTTACATCCTGCTGTAGAAAATTTACATCAAAGTCTTTCGCAACTTTTTCTCCACCTTCAACATTAATGTCTGAGATGTATACTACTGCGCCTTCTGCTTTTAGCGTTTCAGCGGTTTTTTTACCGAATCCTGCTGCTCCTCCTGTGATGAGAGCAACTTTTCCTTTTAGTCGATTAGCCATAATTTTTAGAAATTGTTAAAATCCTAAGGCTAATTATAACTTCATGAGATCAAAAAAAGTTAATAATCAACCTCAAGAGATAGCAGATTATCCTGAGATTGATCCAAAAGACCAGAATGCAATTGAATGCATTAATGAAATCTTTATGTCTCCTTTAACTGGAAGCTACAATTGGGATTACATAGTTGTAGAAGACAGAATCAAAAA
>PBXH01000027.1 GCA_002727535.1 Gammaproteobacteria bacterium
CGCTACAAATGAACCGGTATGGATAGCGGTAGGCGTTGCAGTTGGCGCAGCACTTGGTTGGCAAAAACCAGAAGGTTAAAATGAAAATATGAAAAAAATAATATTCATAGTCTTATTAATGTTTTCACACAGCGGTTGGGCTCAGGAAAAACTTGATGTTCTATTAGACGGTCTTCATCAGGATGCACATGAAGGAAATTTTCAGGCTTACTTTGCCCGCTACACTTCGGATGCCGTTTTTTTAGGAACAGACAAAACAGAGCGTTGGACCATAGAGGAATTTAAAGCTTATGCCAAACCGGCATTTGCAGACGGGCATGGGTGGACCTACTCAGTAGTAGAACGCAACTGGGAGGGAGACGGCAACACGCGCTGGTTTGACGAGATCCTTTTTAATGAAAAGTTAGGACACTGCAGAGGAACTGGTGTTGTTCAGCTAATTGATGGCGAATGGAAAATAGCTCACTACGCCTTGACCATGCTTGTTCCTAATTCCATCGCTGCAGACGTCGGGTCGCAGACCCAAGAAGCTGATGTTGTTGAATAAAAAACTAATATTAATCTTAATTATTTTCTTTATCACAAGCTGTGCTAGCACTGCTTTAGCAATAAGCGGAGGAAAGATTATAAGTCACGANTTCAAGGTATATCATTTTAGCGATGAAGATTATTTAGATATTTTTAATCTAAAAAATGGTGAAACAATTACTAAGTACTGCACCAAACACGAAAAATTAGTAGATGTGAGAAAAATACGCACATATCATGATGGTGTAGACAGAACTATCTGGATAGTTGATGCAGCAGAATAAATGAAAAAAATTAATTTAAAATCAAAATTTCAAAAATTNACTGACCAATGGTCTCCAAAAGTTATNGAAGAAATGAATGACTATCAATTTAAGCTNGTAAAAATCGAAAACGATTTTACNTGGCACAAACACGATNATACCGANGAAACCTTTTTGGTAATCGAAGGCAAGATGGGAATTGAGTTTGAGGACCAGACAGTTGAACTAAGTGAAGGCGAAATGATTGTTATTCCAAAAGGAAAAAAACATAAACCTTTTGCAGATAAGGAAGCTAAAATTATGATAATAGAGCCTAAAGGTGTTACTAATACAGGAGATGTTATAAATGACTTTACGGCTGAAAATGATCAATGGGTTTAAATAGATTGAGATGTTTGTAGAAGGAGGTTGTTTTTGCGGTTCGATTCGTTACAAGCTTGAGTCGAAAGAGTACCCTTCTGCTAATTGCCACTGTTCTATATGTAGACGCACTTCAGGGGCTGCATTTGTTTCTTGGGTTAGGGTTCCTAATGATTGTTTTGACTATATTAGTGGCGAGCCCAAAAAAATAGATTCTTCTTCTCATGGCGCTAGATATTTTTGTCAAGAATGCGGAACTCACATAGCCTGCATTCTTGAGGAAGATCCAAAGAATATCAATATTACTATTTGTAGCTTAGACAAACCTGAAGACTTTAAACCAAAAGTTGAGATATACGCTGATGATATGCTTTCTTGGGTCCAAAAATGACATATAAAATTCAATGGCAAGACAGATGGGGCAAGTGGCAGCACTATCAAACAAAGACAAATGAAGCAGATGCATATCGGGTTATGAGACAGATGGTAAAACAAAAAGGAATCAGACATAGAATTGTCGATGAAAATAACAGACTAATTGATTTATTAAACCCTTAAAGATAAATCGGCTATAATNGTGCTATGTGTGATTGTTGCAAATGCTGTGAGTGTTCTTGTTGCTCAAAGTAAAACCTTAATTTTTTTCTGGCTTCTATTTTCTTTAGTTGCTCACTCTGGCGAAGTGAATTCATGGGAATGTAATAAATTTGATGGCGCAAAGATAGTTGGTCAAGATGGAGAATATTTAGGGCAGCTTGGTCCAAGCTGGAACAGAGATTCTATCTACAATTCAAGTTCAGAATATTCGAGCACCTGGTCTTCTAACAGCATCTTTAATGATAGTTCTAAATATGGGAACTCTTATTCCAGCACCTCTGTATTTAATGAATCGGCCTCAAGCCCACCAAAAATTATTACGGAGGATGGAGAAGAAAAATATCTCTCTATAGGCCCATCATGGGACTCAAACAGACTCAATCCATATGACTTTAAATACACTTGTGATTGGGATTAAAATATACCCATGAAAAGAATTGTCTTCCTTTTGTTTTTAATGATTTTTGTCTCTGGGTGTCAGGTTTCAAACCTAGCAAATTTTAATTCATCAAAGCTTACCCCGGAATATGCATGCATTTTACAGGAAACTTATTCTAAAAATAATGAAGAAGTGCCCGAAGATCTTTCTAAGTTTATGAAAGAAGAAAAAATAAATTGTGAGGGAAGCGCTGTTAAGGAAGATGAACCAGAATACGAAGTTGTAAAAATAATTAGAGTCGAAAAGAAGGAAGAAAAGAAAGAGAAGAAAGATAAAGACGATGATGATTTTTTCATCGTCAAAAGACCGAGAATTAAATAGCCATGAAAATTGGCATTCCAAAAGAAATCAAGAATAACGAATATCGAGTTGGCTTAACGCCTGACTCTGTAAAAAAATTAACCGAAAAAAATAACGAAGTCTTTATAGAAACTAATGCAGGAGCTGGAATTGGTTTTAGCGATACTGATTATCAATCAGCAGGCGCTATAGTTTTGGATTCGGCAAGCAAAGTTTATTCAGAATCTGAGCTTATAGTTAAAGTAAAAGAGCCAATGCCTGAAGAGTTTCAATATCTATCAAACCAGCACACTCTTTTCACTTATTTTCACTTAGCGGGCAACAAAGAACAGGCCAAAGAACTAGTGAAAACTGGAATTACAGCCATAGCCTATGAAACAGTGACCGCTGATGATGGGTCATTACCTCTGCTGGCACCTATGAGCGCCATAGCAGGACAAATAGGTTTTGTGGTCGGGTCTTACTTTTTACTAAAACCAAATAAAGGCATAGGAGTATTATTAGATTCTATTGGCGATATTGAGCCAAGAGTTGTAACTGTTATAGGCGCAGGTGTAGCAGGAACAGAAGCAATAAAAAAAGCTGCCGCTAGTGGCGCTTATGTAAAGATTATTGATTTATCAGAAGAGAAGCTTCAACAATTACGACAAACATTTGGCGAAGATAAGATTGAATATATTATCTCTACACCAGAAACAGTAGCAGCAGCCTTAGTATCATCGGATTTAGTAATAGGCTCGGTTTATGTAATAGGCAAAGAAGCACCAAAAGTAATTACTAAAGAGATGATTAGCAAAATGAAACCGGGAAGTGTGCTAGTTGATATAGCAATTGATCAGGGCGGGTGTATTGAAACTAGCAAACCAACAACACATGATGATCCAGTGTTTATACATGATGATGTTATCCATTATTGTGTTACCAATATGCCAGGCGCTGTTCCTCTTACAGCTACATTAGCCCTCAATAAAGCAACTATGCCNTTTATTGAAATGTTAGCAAAAGAAGGAATAAATAAAGCTTTAGAGGCTGACCAACATTTAGCAAATGGCTTAAATATGAAAAATGGAGAGATTATTCATCCAGCGATTAAGGAAGCATTGGGTTTATGAGAAANTTTGGTATTGGTTTTGCTTATTTATGTATTTACACAACGCCCATTCAAATATTTTTTATTGGTTGGATACTGAGCATGATTATTCAAACTGAATATGACATTTTTACATTAAGCACCAAAATATTTTTAGTAGAAAAACTTAAATTTTTGCATGATTGGGTTTATTCCTGGTTTTGGAATGCTTGGCTAGATTTTTGGTATCAATTTCCTGCGTTAATCGTAGCTATATTTAAGACAGTTTTTGGCACATGGCTAGGCTTCTGGCTACTTAANAAACTNAAGTAAAACCTTTTAAAAATAAGCTATTTANGTTAANTTATTNATATATTCCAAGGGGGGAAAATGGATTTTTATAGAAATATAAGTTTAATTATTATCGCGTTAATGATTTCTACTGATATCATTGCGCAGGAAGAAGACTCAAATGAGTACATTGAAGAAGTTGTAACAGCAACAGCTAGAGAGACAACAGTTCTTGATGTGCCTTACAANATATCNACACTTTCAGGNGATGAAATAACTAACCGAGNNATTCTAGATAATNGTGAATTGCTGCGTAATTTTGTTGGAATTTCNACAATAGATNGAGGTTATAGAAACGCCGGAACAACAAACAACATTAGAATCAGAGGNCTGAATGTNGATTCTTCAGCNTTNCAAGACTANCCAGTAAGTGCGGTTGCTTCAGTTTCAACTTATGTNGANAAAACTCCAATTTTTGCCAACTTTCTTTTACGAGATNTAAAAAGGGTTGAAGTTTTAAGAGGCCCTCAAGGAACTTTATATGGNTCAGGNGCNTTAGGAGGAACAATTAGATATATAACTAATGATCCANTGCTTGGNGNATNTGAAGGNTCAGTNCTTTATACAACAACTGCAGTGAATGGNTCAGAGTCTGTTGGAAANGCAGTAGATGTTGTTTACAACATGCCTCTTGGAGANAAAGTNGCTTANAGNTTGGTTGCCTCATATTTAGANTATCCAGGCGTGACAGANTATGTAAATGTATTTAGAACAGGANATCTTCCTGATGTTGGTGCAGGACCATCATATGGNGTACCTATTCCATCTGAAGGAACGGGCTATCCAGATTTTTATACATCTCCTCCTGCAATTTATACAGTCGAAGATGCGGATACAGTTGAGATCGCTTTTATGAGACATAAGTTTCTTTTTGATATAACAAACAATTTAGATCTTGTATTCAGTGCTGCGACGCAAAACGATGATGTTGGTGGTAGAAGACAAGCATCAACAGGAACAAGATATGTTTTAAATGATGATTGTGTTTCTCTTTTTGCAGCAGGCTGTTATTCAGAATCAACATATGGTGAATATGAGAATGGCGCTCTGATGCTTGAACCTTCTAGTAGAGACGTAAGCATGTATTCTTTAGAGTTAACTTATGATGGTAATGGATATACTGCCATTCTATCTCAGTCTTCTCATGAAAAAACAGGTAACAATACTACAGATAACACAGGTTATTTTGCTGGGTTAGGAACATTTACTTCTCCAATTGCAGGTTATTTTAATGACTTTTTTGGTGTGGGAGGTATTTTTGGTACTCCAGCAAGACCATATGCTGTGGCAGAAAGACAATACACTAATGAAGCAGATACAACAGAGTTTAAGATTGTCTCTGATATAGGTGAAAAGTTTGATTTTGTTGTTGGAACTTTTATGCAAGAAGAAGATCAGCATAGAGCACAACAAACTTATATTAAGGGCTCAAACATGTGGAATTATTATTATTGGGGAGTTGACTATGTTGTTGATGCAAATGAACAAGACTTTGACTATATGGTTTCAGAGTCAATTACTAATAGCGCAACTTATGGAGAACTAACTTATCATTCTTCAGAAAATTTTGATGTCACTTTTGGCTGGAGAAGATTTTCAGTTGAAGCAGACGCAAATATGAATATGTCCTTTAAGCTTTATGACGTTGGTCCTGCTACTGATGAGTCCTCTAACAAAGATAGCGGCACATTAAAGAAGGTTAATTTTTCTTATAAGATGGGCGACTCTCAAAGCTATTTCTTCACTATATCTGAAGGATTTAGAAGAGGTGGAGTAAATGCAGTAGCCACTGCAGGAACTTTTATAGAAGAAGAATCATGGGTGCCTTTTAAATCAGATACTGTGAGAAATGTTGAGTTAGGTGTTAAAGGCGTACTAGATGATGGGACTTTTTATAATGTTAGTTATTATTCAGTTGATTGGACAGATCCACAGTTAAATACCGCAACACCAACATATGGTTACTATGCTGTTATTAATGGAGAATCTGCACAAACTGATGGNTTTGATGTTGAAATGTCNGGCTCTAAGGGAGCNCTTGANTGGGANCTTGGGTATGCNTATAACAATAGCAGACTAACAGCAGATTTATATACNCCTGCTAGNACNCCAACACTATANGCATCATCAGGAGCNAAACTTCCTGGNAGCCCAGAACATACNTTTAATTTAAANCTTGCACATACTAGCTANCCNGAAATAATTCCAGGCGTAGGNTTNGTNAGCAGGNTAGATTATTACGCTCAGTCGTCAACNCGAAACTATATTGGAGAAAATTCTNTNTATGANGCNACATTTGACGGTTTTGATATTGTTAATTTATCCGCAACTGCNTTTAAGGATGACTTCTATGTTTCTCTNTTTGTTAAAAATGTTAAGAACGAAAGAGGAGTTACAGGAGCTTTCTTAAANCCAGCGTTTGGTCCACAGCCAAGCCAAGGTTTCTACGGAAGCAATAATAGAGAATTCTTTGCTTTACCTAGAACCATAGGAGTAGCGATAAGCAAAAGTTTCTAATAATTGATTAGATTAATTTTTATTNTATGCGCGTGCATANCAATGCATGCGCATGCACAAAATTTGCTTGACGTTTTATGGGGCAAACAAAAATTAGATACAAGCATAGACTTTAATTCAATTNACACATATTTAGATGAAGANCCCGGCCAAGATTTTGAAGGTTTTTTAAAAATAACAACTTCTCCTAAAGGGCTTGGAGTAACTGTGCTTTTTGATGAGAGCAAAATTCATAGTGCAGATTATTTTGCGAAATTACCCATTGATCGGTTGGAATTAGTTTCTAGATCAGGTGTTGTTTCTCCTACAAAAAATTTTTTTTTAAATACAGGACATATTTTTTTTAATATTCAATTTGGTGTTGGTTTCTCAAAGCGAATTAAAAATGAAGAATCTTCTTTAGTGGTTCTCCCATTTTCTTTAATACAGAGAA
>PBXH01000002.1 GCA_002727535.1 Gammaproteobacteria bacterium
AATCATTGCCCATATTGATCATGGGAAATCCACGCTATCTGATCGAATAATTGAATTTTGTGGAGGCCTAACTAAAAGAGAAATGAAATCACAAGTTCTCGATACTCTTGAATTAGAGAGAGAAAGAGGAATCACTATAAAAGCACAATCTGTAGCTCTAAATTACACTGATGATAAAGAATATTTATTTAATCTAATAGATACACCCGGACATGTTGATTTCTCATATGAAGTTTCTAGATCTCTTGCTGCATGTGAAGGCGCCTTATTGGTTGTAGATGGTTCTCAGGGAGTTGAAGCTCAAACACTTTCTACTTGTTACAAAGCAATTGATCTTGGTCTTGAAGTCATACCTGTAATTAACAAGATTGACCTTCCTCAGGCAGAACCAGAACGCGTAAAGAAAGAAATAGAAGAAATCATAGGTATAGATGCATCTGATGCGTTGTCTGTAAGCGCTAAAGATGGAACAGGTTTGAATGACCTTATGAAACAGATTGCTCACAAAATACCACCACCAAAAGATTCAAACGAAAAAAACCTACAAGCTTTAATTATAGATTCTTGGTATGACAATTTTCTTGGAGTTATATCTTTAATAAGAATTTTTAGTGGAGAACTAAATAAGGGAGAAAAATTTATTGTTAAATCAACAGGACAAACATTTACAGCTGAATCAATTGGTAAATTTACACCNAAAAAAGTAGCTTGCGATAAATTATCTCAAGGAGAAGTAGGNTATTTAGTAGCGAACGTAAAAGAACTAAAATCAGTTCCTGTAGGCGATACTTTAATCTCAGCAAAATACCCAGAAACAGTGGAACTTGATGGTTTTGAAGAAGTTAAGCCACAAGTTTTTGCTTCCTTTTTTCCAATAGAATCAAATGATTATCAAGCCTTNCGAGAAGCTTTACAAAAATTAAATTTGAATGATGCATCTTTGGTTTTTGAGCCTGAAAATTCAGAAATTTTAGGCAGTGGTTTTAGGTGTGGTTTCTTAGGGACGCTACACATGGAAGTAGTGAAAGAAAGATTGGAGCGCGAGTATAACTTGGATTTAATTACTACTGCACCTAGTGTTGCGTATGAGATTCTTAAAACTAATGGAGAAGAAGCATTTATTAGCTCGCCTGCAGAACTTCCAACTGTAAATGAAATTCAAGAGATTCGTGAACCAATAATTAAGTCAACGATATTGTGCCCTGATAAGTATGTAGGAGATGTAATTGAGTTAGCTATTGCAAAAAGAGGCGTCCAAAAAGATCTCCAATATTTAGGAGGACAAGTTTCAATTATTTTTGAGATGCCTTTATCTGAAATAGTTATGGACTTCTTTGATTTGCTTAAATCAAAAAGCCAAGGTTATGCTTCGGTTGATTTTGTTTTTGATAGATATCAAAAAGCCGATCTGGTAAAAGTTGATGTTGCTGTCAATGGTTTGGTGGTTGATTCATTATCATCGATCATGCATAGATCTGATTCAGAAAAAAAAGGAAGAAAAATAGCAAAAAGGCTTAGAGAGGTCATTCCGAGACAAATGTTTGAAATTCCAATACAAATTATGCTGGGAAGCAAAATAATAGCTAGAGAGAGCGTTAAGGCTTTTAGAAAGAATGTAACTGCTAAACTATACGGAGGAGATGTTACTCGAAAAAAGAAGCTTCTTGAAAAACAGAAAGCAGGTAAAAAGAAAATGAAACAAATAGGTAAGGTAGCTTTGCCTCAAGAAGCATTTTTAAGTTTCCTTTCCACAGAAAAAAATAAATGAATACTTTTTTTAGCATTATCCAGCCCATCTCAAATTTACCAGTTTTTATTTTTTTAAATTTGTTGATTTGTGGAATTGTAATCCACTGGTATTGGTCAATAGTAAGTGGCAATTTTTCAGATAGAACACATCGCATTCTCCAAAGACTTGGTCTTTTTATTGCAATACTAATCATAGGGATATTATTTGTTAAGCAATGGAATATTGGCGATCTTTTAGCCTTCTATAGTATTTTCTCCTTAGGAATATTGATTCATTGTTCAGCAAATGGACATAAAGAAGTAATCAAGGAAAGTAGAGGCTGGTTTATTAGCATTTTTCTTGTATTTTTTATTAGAGGTTATGTTTATGAGCCTTGGCAGATACCTTCAGGCTCAATGAAACCAAATCTTGAAGTTGGAGATTTTGTCTTGGTAAATAGGAACGCTTATGGATTAGAAATACCTTTTACTGGAAGAAATAAGGTATTTTCTTCAGGTCCTGAAGTAGGAGAGATAGTAGTTTTCTTNCCACCTCACAAACCTACAGTTCCTTTTGTAAAAAGAGTTATTGCAAAGGGNGGAGATGAAATTACTTATGTAAATAAAAAGTTTTACATTAATGGAGAAATTTTTAAGCAAGATTTTGTTGAAGAAGATACATTTGGAGCAAAGCTCTTTACTGAAAATAATAATGAAGATGAGTACCTAATACGGCATATGCAAAGAACATCAGTCGATGGAAAATGGGTAGTACCAGAAGGCATGTATTTTGTGGTTGGAGATAATAGAGATAACTCAAATGATAGCAGATCTTGGGGCGTCATTACTGAAGGATCAATTTGGGGAAGAGCAGATTTTATCTGGCTATCATGGAAATCAGGTGAATGGCCAAATTTCTCTAGAGCTGGGAAAGTTAAATAATGAAAAGGTGCGGCTATGCCACAATTATCGGAAAAACCAATGTTGGAAAATCAACCTTTCTCAATAATTTTTTAGACAAAAAAGTATCAATTACATCAAAAAAATCACAAACCACTAGATCAAATATTTACGCTGTAAAATCAACTGAAAATTGTCAAACTATATTTATTGACACACCTGGAACTCACAAAAAAACAGAAAAAACAATTAATAAAATTTTAAGAAAAAAACCAAAAGAGGTAATTCATGATGTAGATGTAATTTTGTTTATGATTTCAGGAACAAAATTTGATGATGTCGACCAGGAAACACTTGAAATTGTAAACAGTTCAGAGGCAAAGAAGATTTTGCTGATTAATAAAATAGACCTACTCAAGGATAAAAATGAATTATTCCCCTTTGTTGAAAAAATTTTTTTAAAAGAAAATTTTGAAAGCATTGTTCCAATATCTTCCAAAAAAAATGAAGGCTTAGATATTGTCCAAGATGAGTTAGAAAAACTAATGCCAGAAAATGATTTTTTCTACCCAACAGAAGGTTTTGATTTTCAAAGCCAAACATTTGAAATAACTGAGACAATTAGAGAAAAGGTTATAAGAATGCTTGGGGATGAGCTCCCATATCAAACAGCAGTTGTCTTAGATATGTTTGAAGATCAACAGAATCAAATAAACTTAAATGCAACTATATACGTTGCAAAAGAAAGCCAAAAAAAAATAGTTATAGGTGAAGAGGGCGCAAAAATTAAATCTATTGGTACAAAAGCTCGAATGGATTTAGAAGAAAAATACAAGAAGAAAGTTTTCTTAAGTCTGTGGTGCAAGGTCAAGAAAAATTGGATTAATGATCCTGTAACTCTTGAAAGTTTTGGAATTAAAAATTAATGCAAGCTAATATACAAGAAGCATTTGTTATTCACTCTAAACCTTACAAAGAAACTAGTTTGATAGTTACTTTTTTATGTAGGTCTGCAGGCAAAATTAGCGCTGTAGCTAAGGGCGCAAAAAGAAAAAAATCAAAGTTTTCAGGACAACTAGAACCCTTCCAGTTATTGAATATTGATTTCAGAGGCAAAGGCAATTTAAAAACACTCTATCTTGCTGAAACAACAAACCCTTACAAGGATTTCATTAGCAAAGAAAATCTTTATTCAGGATTTTATATCAATGAACTGATAAATTTTTTGTTAGTACAATCAGATGAATCTGAAGAATTATTTCAGCTATACAAAGAATCTATTGAAGAGCTCAAAACAAAGGAAGAGCTTGAACCAATATTAAGGAATTTTGAATTAGATATTCTTGCAAACCTTGGATATCAAATTGATTTTTTTAATGACCTTAATTCAGAAGAAGAAATAAAAAGCGGAAAAAGCTATAAATATAGTCCTCAAAGCGGATTTAGAGAGAGTAATGAAGGCTATGATGGTAAAATTATTGCTGATATAGGCAATAGAAATTTCTCTCCTGAAGCATTAAAGCTATGCAAGGAAATTAGCAGGAAGGCTATTGAATATTATTTTGAAGAATTGAACATAAAAAGTAGAGTTTTTTTTAGATGATTTTAGGTATAGGCACAGATTTAGTTTATAAAGAAAAAGTTAAAAATATTTACTCCAAATATAAGGAAAAATTTGTAAAAAAAATTCTATCTACTGAAGAACAAGAAAACTTTTCTTCATTGTCNGAACGAAAAAAAATTAATTTTCTTTGCTCATCTTTTGCNGCAAAAGAGGCNCTTGTTAAAGCTCTTGGTACTGGCTTTAGAGGGATATATCCGCCAGACATTACATTACAAAAAGATGATCTTGGAAAACCAAGGTTAATTTCAGACAGNNTGAAAGATTTAGATTGCCACCTATCAATCACAAATACAGATAGCTATACTTTGTCTTTTATAGTTCTAGAAAAATGAATTTGATACTTTTAGGAATGCCAGGTGCTGGAAAAGGAACACAAGCTGAGATAATTCAGAGAGAACAAGGTATAGCAAATATTTCAACAGGAGCGATGATGAGAGAAATCAGCAGAGCAGAAACAGATCTAGGCAAAAAAGTTCAAGAGTACTTGTCTACAGGAAGATTGGTGCCTGATGAAATAATAATCCAAATGCTGGTGGAGAGAATTCATCAAAGTGACTGTGAAAATGGGTTTTTACTTGATGGTTTCCCAAGAAATTTAGATCAAGCAAAGGCACTAGATCAAGCCAAAGTGGAAATAAATCTAATTTTATTCTTAAAAATATCTGAGAAAGAAATAATTGAGAGAATGTCAGGAAGAAGAGTGCACTTGCCATCTGGAAGGTCTTACCATATTGCTCACAATCCGCCAAAAATAGAAGGGAAAGATGATGTAACTGGTGAAACTCTTATACAAAGAGAAGATAACCATCCTGATGTCATAAAAAAACGTCTTAATGTCTATTATGATGAGACTGAACCGCTTTTAAGCTTCTATAGGCAGAAAGATATAAGCTTTTACGAAATCGATGCTTCTAGAACCTTAGAAGAAGTCTCAGAAGATATACGCAACGTTATTTCGAATTGAATATTCTAGTTATAGATCTAACAAAAGATACGCACTATATCGCTATTAATTTTAATAATAAGAAACANTATNTTTCNTTCNATAACGAAGAAAGAGATAAAAAAAATGATTGGATAGAAAAAATAAACAAAATNAAAGNNNAAATNCCTNATTTTAGCTTTGAAAANNTGGANTNTNCAGCTTATGCAGCGGGTCCCGGCTCATATACAGGCGCTAGGCTAGCATACACTTTCTTAGATACCATTAAACTAGTTACAAATTGTGATTTTTACGCATTTTCNAACCTTTCAGCACTAAAGTGGAATAACGATTCAATGATTCCAGTNATAAAAGGAAATAAAAATGATTATTTCTATAAAGTTAATGAAAAAGAGATGTATTGTAGGAGCCCTGAAGAAATTCCAGCGAATCAAGGCTTTGTAAGCTATCCCAGCGAAATTTCTGAACTAAATAACGTAAAAAAGATAGAAGAAAGTGAAGTTGTAAGCAATATTCTAGAAATGATGCTAGATAACACACAAAACGCCTTAAAATCTAACTACCCAAATTACATAAAAGAGCTTGATTATAAGAAAATAGATGGATGATCTTTCATTAATACAAATAATACTTTTGAGCATAATTCAGGCAATTACTGAATTTCTTCCTATTTCTAGTTCTGCTCACTTATTATTGCCAAGCAAATTACTNGGTTGGCCAGATCAAGGAATANTATTTGATATAACAGTCCATTTTGCCAGTCTTTTAGCGGTTATTGCCTATTTTCGAGATCAATTTTTAAAATTTAGCTTCTATTTATCAAAAACATTCATTTTCTTAATTGTTGCAACTCTTCCAATTGTACTGATAGTACTATTTATCGACGGTATAGGGGATTATAGATGGACTCTAGAAAGTATTGCTATAAGCAATATAATTTTTGCGACGNTACTNTTGTTAACTGATAAATTTTCTAATGGAAATCTTAAAAATTCGGAAATGAAATGGTGGCAAGCTGCAGTAATTGGTTTNTCTCAAACATTCAGCCTTATATCTGGAGCTTCTAGATCTGGAACAGCAATTACAGGNGCACTATTTCTTGGGTTTTCAAGGGAAGAGGCAGCAAGATTCTCGTTAATGCTATCAATTCCGACCATAACAGGNGCGCTACTTTTTAGCTTTTTAGAAATAAACACTTTAGATACAAATATAAACATTNTAGNAACTTTTATAGGGTTTTTAACAACATTTATCGTATCTTATTTTTCAATTTATTTCTTTCTTAAATTAATAAAAAGCATAGGATACACACCTTTTGTTGTTTATAGAGTGCTTTTAGGAGTNGTTATTCTTTGTCTGATATAAAAGCAATAACTTTTAATGAAAAAAGCTTTAGTTCCAGAGCAATTTATTACTCAGAAAAATACAAAATACCCATAAAACATCAAAATTTAGAAGAGCCATACTTAGAAATCGCACAAGAAGCGAAATTGTACGCAAATAATGGTTTTTTAACGAACCTATATCATAAAGNTCAATTTTCCAGACGAATTGCCAACTATCAACGCGAAAAACACCTTAAAAAGGCGATTGGTTTTAAATCTACAATTTCGAAGAAAATACTCGATGGAACAGGAGGNCTTGGCCATGATGCCTTCATTTTTGCACTATTAGAGCAGGAAGTTACAATTATTGAAAAAAATATTGGTCTTTGTATTCTCATTGAAGANGCAATCAATANCTTGCCTGATAAAGAATATTTCAATTTGGCAGNAGAAAGAATGACAATTTTAAATGGNGACTCAAGACANCTTCTAGAAANAATTCAAGATTTTGATGTTGTTTATTTAGATCCTATGTTTAATTCAACAAAAAATTTAGCTAGAGCTAAGAATTTATNCTTTATAAATGAGTATTTAAGCGATTATGATAATCCATTAGAGGATTTTTTATCTGTCGACTACAAAAGAGTGGTTANTAAAAAAGAATTAAAAGCACCATATGGTAATCTAATAGAGCCTAATGTATCATTTAAAGGCGCATCAATCAGGTTTGATGTCTATACAAAAGGAGAAAAATTATGAACTTTGGACAAGCAGTAAATTCTGCACTTATAGAGAAATACGCGACCTTTAAAGGAAGGGCATGCAGGGCAGAATGGTGGTATTTTCTTCTTTTCTCTGTATTGGCTACTATTGTCGTAACCTCAGCAGTGAGTTTTTTTACTTTTGGTAGTGTTGATTGGGAATATGTGGCTACATTAAATGAGGATCAGGCTGCNAAATTCGTGCTTGAAAGCGATTTTGGTAAAGCACTTTNAGCTGCTTCTATAGTTCTTACATTAGCTTTGTTTGTCCCAAGTTTTGCTGTTACTGTGAGAAGGGTGCAAGACTTAGATGCTAGTTATTACTGGTCTTTGCCATATTTAGTCGCCGCTCTTATAGGTCTTTATGTTGCAATCTTNCCATCGATAGAAAATTCTGTAATCNGATTAGATGCTTTAGCAAACTTAATATCAATCATATATTGNTTAGCTTTTTTAAGGCGTGGATCATTTGATGAAAATAGATTTGGTCCAGATCCGCTAGAAGTTAAAGAAGATACTTACTGAAAAACTTTTGGTATAGTTAAAATATGAAGAAATTTATTATATTGACGATAGTTTTTGCACAATTTTCCTTTGCTAAGGCAATGGATACATCTTGTTCTCAGGCTATTGATTATGACGATTTAGTGATAATTATTCCTAGTTCAGTTAATTCAAATATCACAGATAGAGATTTCCCTAATGACAAAGGCAATATTGGTGTAACTGCNAAAGTCAGCGGAAATGGTAATACAAGAACATTCTCTGGCAATTTTTCATATACAAAGGTTGGAAACAGGCTAGAACTCTGGGCAAATAAGACCTATTCAATNCCTACAAATGCAAATTTAGANGANTTTAAAGGTTTTTTTGGCCAATTTCCTAAAATAACTTGTGTAGCCAGGTAAAACGATTAAGGTCTAATCTATTACTACACCAGTACCATAAGCAACAACTTCTGATGCTCCTTNAGCAATAGTGCTGCTTTGAATTCTAAAGCATATTATGGCGTTTGCTCCTTTGCTCTCTGCATCAGCAATCATTCTTTCAACCGCTTGATCNCTCGTTTGTTGTAATAATCTTGAGTATTCTTCAACTTCACCACCAACTATATTTTTAAGAGAGGCAAAAACGTCTGCAACGGCATGTCTAGCTCGCGCTGAACTGCCTTTTACATAACCTATTGTAGATTTAATTTCTTTTCCATGAATTTTTTCAGAAGTGACAACAATCATCCTTATATTTTATCAAAGTATTTGAATTTTGTTTTTAGCTTCACAATATGAATTAAAAGATTTAAAATGCTGACTTTATGGCTGTACAGAAAAGTAAAAAAACAAGAAGCAGAATAGGCATGAGNCGCTCTCACGATTCATTGAGCGCTAATTCTTTATCTACTGATCCTGTTTCAGGAGAAAGACACCTAAGACACAATATGTCGGCTGAGGGTTTTTATAAAGGTAGACTAGTCAAAGATCTTAAAAAGAAAAAAACCAAAGAACCTGAAGAAGAAATTCAGCAATAATAAAATATGAGTTTTTCATTCTTATTCCCTGGTCAGGGATCGCAATATTCTGGAATGTTTAAAGATCATTTTGAAGAATTTTCAGAATTTAATGAAGTTTTAGGTGCTGGGGAAGAATTCTACAAAGAAGATTTAAGAAACATCATATTTTCAGACGACCCAAGACTTTCAGACACTTATTATACTCAACCAATTCTTATGCTAATGAGTTTTGCGCTTTTTAAAGTCTGGAAAAAACATGGCTGTCCAACACCTAAAGTTGCAGCTGGACATAGTCTTGGAGAAGTGTCTGCCTTCTTATGTGCAGGGAGTCTTAGNCTAGAAGAAGCACTTCAATTTATAAAATANAGAGCTACTTTTATGATAGAAGGTAAAGGAGAAACTAAAACCAAAATGTCAGCAGTCTTGGGTCTAGACAGTGAGAGNATTCAAAAAATATTAAAAGATAAAAAAGCAAAATTTTTAGAAGCAGTTAATATGAATTCACCCCTACAAACAGTTATAGCTGGTAATACTGATGAAATTGAATCTGTTAAAAACGATTTAAATGATAAGGGCGCAAAAAGAATTGTTGATTTAGCTGTTTCTGTNCCATCTCATTCAAGCCTGATGGAGATAGCAACATCAAAGCTAAAATTGGTTTTAGATGACTTAAAAATAGCTAAACCTGACTTTCCNGTTATTCAAAATATTCAAGCTAAAATTCCTCTTTCAATTTCTGAAATTTGTGAAAATCTTGCCCAGCAGATNTCAAATCCAGTGCAATGGGTGGCTTCAATGAATAGGTTAAAAAAATATGGACTAGAGATGCATATAGAGCTTGGTCCGAACANAGTTTTGTCAGGCTTAGCTAAACAGAACAGAGTNCAAGGAGAATTTGCATCCTTAGATAATATTGATACATTTAAAGAATTATTGAAGAAATATGGAAACTAAAAAAGTACTTATAACTGGTGGAAACAGAGGAATTGGGAAGGGCATTGTTGAAGGATTCTTGGAAAATGGAAATCAAGTTTTAGCAACATGCAGAGATATAACGAAATTTCCTATTAAGAGTGATCATCTTACAGTAGCTGAACTTGATATTTCTGATGCTGATTCAGTGGAGAATTTTAAGAAAATAGCTGATGAATTTGGGCCTGAAATTTTAGTAAATAATGCTGGCATAACTAAAGACAATATATTTTTAAGAATGTCAGATGATGAGTGGCTTGATGTTATAGATACCAACTTAACAGGCACATTTAGAGTTACTAAACTCGTTGCAAAAGGCATGCTTAAACAAAAATGGGGCAGAATTATAAATATAAGCTCAGTATCTGGAATGATGGGAAATCCAGGTCAGGCTAATTATTCTGCATCAAAATCAGGCATAGATGGTTTAACCAGATCTTTGGCTAAAGAGCTCGGTTCAAGGAATATTACGGTCAATTCAATAGCTCCAGGCTTTATCTCAACAGATATGACAGAGAATCTTGCTAATGATGATTTGTTAAAAAAAATTCCATTAGGAAGGATGGGAGTTGTTGATGATGTTGTTTCCTTGGTTCTCTTTATTTCGTCCGAAGATGCAAATTATATTACGGGCCAAACTTTAGTAGTTGATGGCGGACTATTTATGAAGTAATGTATGCANTACAAAATCATTAAGGAGCAAAAATGAGCGAAGTTTTAGATAAAGTTGTAGACATTGTTTGTAANCAACTCAACCTAGATAAAGGTGATGTNACTGCTGAGTCAGCNTTTGTAGAAGATCTTGGAGCTGATTCTCTAGACACTGTTGAATTAGTTATGGAGTTTGAAGCGGAGTTTGGTGCAGAAATCCCAGATGAAGAAGCTGAAAAAATAACAACTGTTCAGAGTGCTGTCGACTGGATCGAAAATAACGTTTAAAAAAGCTCTTGCCTTCTCCTTAGTGTTTGGAGTTTTNTTNATATCAATGAAACTTCAATTCACTCTGGCACAGAAAATTCCTGTAAANGAAACAAATAAAACATTTNTTATTTACAAGGGAGACAGTCTATATAAGGTGCTTACAAGACTAGAAGAATCACATGATGTGCAAGATACTTCGTGGCTTAAACTTAAATATATTTTTAGAGACTCTCCAGTGATAAAAGCTGGCCGTTATACNATTCATCGNGGCACAGATTTGNGCTCTTTAATTGATCGTTTTGTNATTGGTGATGTAGAGAAATTTAAATTTACAATCATTGAGGGAACAGTCGCCAAAAATAACCTAAATAAATTGGAAAAAATTCTTGCAGATAACGATTTATCATTTGAAATTCCTCAGAAAGTTTTTGACATCTTTTCTTCTGAANGTTTGATATTGCCCGATACTTATTTCTTTTCTGATCAAGAAGATCTGATAAAAGTTTTAGAGGATTCAAAGTTATCTCTTCAAGAGCATGTAGATGCTCTATGGGTCAATAAACCAACAGATAATCCGTTAAAAAGTACATCTGAAGCTTTGGTNCTTGCATCCATTATTGAAAGGGAAGCNTTATTAAATTCTGAGCAAACTATCATAGCTTCTGTATTTCTTAGAAGACTTAAAAAGAACATGAGATTAGAGGCAGACCCAACTTCATCTTATGGTTATTACGGAGATTACGGTAAAAAAATTGGTAGAGCTGTTCTAGATGATCAGAATGAATTTAATACTTATGTCATAAAAGGTTTGCCACCATCTCCAATATGTTTTCCATCAAAAGGAGCAATTGAAGCGGCAATTCTCTCGTCTCCAGGAGAGTATGAGTNCTTTGTTGCAAAAGGGGATGGTTCTCATGTTTTCTCAAAAGATTATGAAGAACACAAAAAAGCTGTCAAAAAATATATTTATCCTAAATAATAGAGATTGTGTTTATTACGTTTGAAGGAATAGAAGGCTCAGGTAAATCTACCCAGATTAAGCTATTACAATCCTCTTTAAAGCAAGAGGGCCATTCTGTTGAAATACTTAGAGAGCCAGGAACAACGCAATTAGGTGAAAAAATAAGGGATGTCTTTCTTGAGAAGACCAATGAGAAAGTAGACCCAATGACAGAAGCATTTCTGCTTTATGCTTCACGCAAGCATCTCGATCAGAATTTTTTACAAGAACATTTAAAAAATAAATCTATTGTTATTGCTGATAGGTATTCAGACGCAACAGTAGCTTATCAATGTTTTGGAAAAGGTCTATCAGAAGATTTTGTTCAATATATACATGAAAAATCAGACCTATTGTCTCCAGATTTAACTTTTTATATGGATATAACAGCTGAAGCTTCTAAGGCAAGAATTGATGATAGAGAGCTGGACAGAATGGAGAGCGAATCTTTAGATTTTTTTAATAAAGTTAGATCAGGCTATTTAGAAATAGCAAAATCAAATCCAGACAGAATTATTGTTTTAGATGCAGAGCTTTCAGTGGAAGATTTGCAAGATAAAATTTTTAATGAGGTTAAAAATAGACTGAATGCTTCCCTGGGTTAAGAATTATCTCGACAAAGAATTTGCGCCTAGACCAAAGACAATTTTTTTTGGTCCTGAAGGTTTAGATGTAATAGATTTAAGTAGATTATTAGTTAAT
This sequence comes from Gammaproteobacteria bacterium, assembly GCA_002727535.1. Lineage (GTDB taxonomy): Bacteria > Pseudomonadota > Gammaproteobacteria > Magnimaribacterales > TMED112 > TMED112. Next base: position 12,384 of record PBXH01000002.1, read on the forward strand.
AGGCTTATATCTGAAATAGACGGAAAGGACTATTCTAATTCTGCTTTAGAAGATATCGCCTCTCCAAATTTTTATTTCTTAAAAAGAGAAGAAGATAAGAATAATATACCTATAGAACAATTAAGAAAGCCCAAAAATTTCCTTACTTTAGGCACCACAGGCAAGAAAATTTTATTTATTCAAAATGGAGAGCATATTAGAGTTGATGGCTACAACACGCTCTTAAAAGTTTCAGAAGAAGCTGATGACAAAACCTTTATCTTTATAGCAACAAATAACATCAATTCCATTCCTCCAACAATAATAAGCAGATTTCATAAACATAAGTTTCCAATGCCTAAAAGAGAGGAGGTCATAGCTTTTCTTGAAGATATAAAGTTAGATTTAAATGAAAAGGCTAA
>PBXH01000028.1 GCA_002727535.1 Gammaproteobacteria bacterium
ATTTTATTTTGTCTCAAATTTCATGACATAATAGTTCTGTCGAACTAAAGTAAAATTAGTATAGGGAGTGAATTTTGAAAAAAGAAACATATAATGTTGTTCAATGGTCAAGTGGCAATGTTGGTAAAGCTTCAATCATTGGTATTAATAATAGAAAAGATTTAAATCTTTCAGGTTTAATAGTTTCTGATGAAAACAAAATCGGAATGGATGCTGGAGCCATTATTGGCATTGAAGAATTAGGGGTAAAAGCTACAAATAATATAGATGAATTTTTAAATGCAGATTTAGATATCGATTGTATTAATTACACTCCTCTAGCCTCATTTAGAGTTAATGAGGATCCAGATCTTGATAAAAACAATATTATTAAAATTTTAAAAAGTGGAGTTAATGTAGTTACAACAGTTGGTTTTCTTTTTCCTAAGGCATTTGGAGAAGATTATTTAAATGAAATTGAAGAAGCATGTAAAGAGGGTGGAGTAAGCTTGCATGGAACAGGATATAACCCTGGCTGGCTTGCTGAGTTGGTCCCCCTTACAATGACTGGGATGTCTCAAGAAATTAAAAAAATAATTGTAAGTGAGAGTTCAGAATTTTCTTATTATCCCTCAAAAGAGATCGTTATTGATGGGATGCTTATGGGTAAGACTATGGAAGAATATGAAGTTGAAGCTGAACGCTATGAGGCGTGGTTATCTGGTTTATTTAAAGAAGCCATTTACCTTATTGCTGAAGGAATAGGTGTGGAAGTTATGGATGTTGAGGAAGATTTAAAGCTGGTTACTGCTGATAAGGATTTTGAAATTGCTGCAGGAAAGATTCCGAAAGGAACAATTGCTGCACAAAGGCGTAAATGGACAGGAAATTGCTCTAATGATGTTACAATTATTCAAGAAGCAATTTATAGAGCGAGCGAAGACTCAGCGCCTGAATGGAATGATCCTGTAGGTGTTACTGTGGAAGTTGAGGGTGTACCACAAATGAAAGTCTCATTCAGTCATGACTGGAATGATGATCCTCTTATTTCAACAGCTATGCATGGGGTAAATGCGATACCTTATGTCTGTGATGCTGAGCCAGGATTTGTTTCTTTTCTTGATTTACCTTTGATATCTTTGAAAGTAGGTTCATGATGAAAATGAGTAAAGGAGTCTAAATATGGATGATAATTTTTGGTTTATTCCAATAGGTCTTGGTTTTTTATGGTTAGGACTTCAGATTTTTTGGGTTTCAGGATTACCAAGACAGCTCAAGTCTGGTGAAACTGCAACTGCAGAAAAGGGCTCACAAAAAGCCTTCATGCTTTTTTGGTTCGATCAATATGCATGGATAGGTATTAGCTTGTCAGTCATTGGTTTTATATTTGTTATTTTTGGAGCGCTATAATGGCATCGATCACTTTATTATATGCTGGAATATTAATCTTACTATCCGTTCTATTAGCAAACCAGGTCCTTTATGTTCGTTTAAGGGGCGATAAAGAACCAGAATGGAGAGATAATACAGTTCAAAGGGTTCAATCTAATTTTGTTGAAAATGTACCACTTTCTTTATTCCTTCTTTTTCTTATAGAGATATCAGGTGTTCATCCGCATATTGTTCATACAATGGGAGGTCTACTTGTTATCTTTAGGGTATTACACGCATGGGGAATGAGCAGAAGTCCTGGAGCTAATTATCCTCGTTTAATAGGCGCTCAAGGTACATTTCTTTTAATGAGTATAATGGGGTTTACCGCTATTGTGATTAGTATTTTAAGTCTTTAGGTGTAATAAAATCTATTAATTCATTTTGGTTATTATATAAGTTTTCCCAATTACCATCTTTAATTTTTATAACAGCAAGAGCTGCTGTGGGATATTTGTGATNTATCTTTTCAAATTTAGGATCGATAGAGCTTTTTTTGACTAATGATAAAGCTAATTGATGAATCCCTGGGTTATGACCAACACATAGTATATTTTTTTTATTAATTGAATTTTGATAGATGATATTTATCATTTCATCAGAAGTAGCCAAGTATAACTTATCAAAATAGTAAGTTTTAATTTTAGGTAATATGTTAACCAAATAATTAGATGTATTTATTGTTCTGATAGCATTTGAGCAAAATAAACTCATGTTAGTATAATTTTTTGCCAATAATTCAGCTATTTTTTTTCCATCTAATTTTCCTTTGTCAGTTAAATCACGATTAATATCTTCTATACCTANACTCGCTTCCGCATGCCTCCATAATAACAAATGAGAATCCATAAATTAACTTTATACAAAAAAACAAAAATAACTAAAAAAATTGTTTGTTTTTATTTCGAATTTTGTTATGGCTGCAACAGATATTAGAAAAATTTTAATATTAGTTTTTTTGGAGGCTGAAATGCTTAATTATAAACTAAAACTTATTTCAATATTTTTCTTTCTTTCTTTATTAATTTTTTCATCAGTTCAGGCTAATCCATCAATATATGGGCGGTTTGATATAGCAATTTCTAACATAGATAAAGCTAATAAAGGGTCAACCTCAGATGTAAAATCTCATGCATCACGAATAGGGATTAAGGGATCGCAANTTTTTGATAATGGTTTAACTGCCATTTACCAATATGAATGGCAAACGGATCCAATTGATGGAGATCCTNCCTTTAAACAAAGAAATAGTTTTGTAGGATTAAAGGGAGCTTTTGGAAAATTTATTGTAGGAATGCACGACACACCTGTAAAGATAGCCCAGGGTAAGATTGATTTATTTAATGATACTGCGGGCGATATTAAAAATATATTGTGGGGTGAAAACAGAAGCAGAAAGATTGTGCAATGGTCATCACCTTCTTTACGAGGTTTTGAAGTTAATTTGATGGCAATTATGGAAGATGAAGAAGATGAAGCTTACTCATTATCGATTAATTGGTCCGGTAATTTTGTGGGTAATAAAGCAAAATTCTCTTTAGCTTTTGATTCAGAGGTGCCTCAAAAAGGGTATTTTTTTGATACAACTAGATTTTCAGCATCAATTCCACTAGGTAAGCCATCTACACTCGGAGTTATATGGCAAGAGTCTGAGGATACAACTGGTAAATTTGATGATGATGGTTATATCATTTCGTTGAAATCAAAATTAATAGAAAAACTATCTCTTAAACTTATGTATGGAGAGTCAGATATGATTAAATCTGGTGGTGAACTTATTGGTTTTGGTTTTGACTATAAAGTCGCAAAACCTCTAAAACTTTATGTCAATTATGTAGAAAAAAACTTCGATGATATTGGAAAAAGTTCGGAAGAAATTATGTTCGGTATCCAGTACAAGTTCGATATTGGTTTATTTTAAATTAATTATTTCAATTTAAGGATTTGATATGAAAAAATTACTAAAAAAAATTACATTTATAGTTTCGACAATATCTTTAATAACTTTGTCATCAATTTCTTATGCTGAGGATCAGATACGCATCGTAGGTTCTTCAACTGTTTTTCCTTTTTCAACAGCTGTCGCTGAAGAATTTGGTAGATCAACCAAATTTAAAACGCCTATAGTTGAATCAACTGGATCTGGAGGCGGTATGAAGCTTTTTTGCTCAGGCATTGGTTTTGAATATCCCGATATAACTAATGCTTCAAGAAGGATAAAGCAGAATGAATACAATACATGTTCTGAAAATGGGATTAGGATTATAGAAGTTAAAGTTGGTTATGATGGAATTGTCCTAGCTAATTCAAAAAAAGGTAGTTTGTATAATTTGACAACCCGAGATATTTATCTTGCCTTAGCAAAAGAAATACCAGTTAATGATAATGATTTAACTTTAATAGATAATCCAAATAAGACTTGGAAAGATGTTAATGCAGAGTTACCAAATATAAAAATAGAGGTTCTTGGGCCACCACCGACTTCAGGCACAAGAGATGCTTTTGTTGAACTAGCAATGGATAGTGGAGCAAAATCCTTTACTGCTTTAAAAGACCTAAGGAGTAGCTCTAAAGAAGGCAAAGCTGAGTTTAAAAGAATTGCAAGAACTATAAGAGAGGACGGCTCATATATTGAAGCTGGAGAAAATGATAATTTAATTGTTCAAAAGCTTGAAGCTAATCCAAATGCTATTGGAATATTTGGGTATAGTTTTCTTGAGCAGAACTCTGATAAATTGCAAGGTTCCAATGTTAATGGAGTTGAACCAGAATTCGAAAAAATACTTTCTGGAGATTATGTAATTTCTAGATCTCTATACTTTTATATTAAAAAGAATCATATAAGGATTAAACCTTCATTATTAAATTTTGCGAAAGAATTTACAAGTGAGGGCGCTATGGGGTTTGATGGATATCTTGCAGACAAGGGTTTAATTCCTTTGTCTGAAAATGAGTATGAAGAGGTAAAAATAAATATTATAAACCTAGTTGAGCTTGAACTTTAATTCTCTTTGAATTAAGAGGTTAGATATTAATATAGATATAATCATAAGTTTAACTGTAATTACTTTAATTGGATTACTATCATTTCTATTTTTTAGGAATCGCGCACAATCTCTTCTTATTCAGGGCAAGCCCCTAAGATCAATGCCAAACTATCATGGTCTATTTGTAATTTTATCTAGTTTATTGCCTTGTATCATATTTCTTATTGTATTCATTTCTATTGATGGCTTTATTAAGGGAGTGATTATTCAGAATCACCTACCAAATTCATTAATTTTGTTAGGGCAGGAGGAAGTAGATTTCTCAGTAAGTATTCTTAGAAATAACATTCATAATTTGCAATCGATCCTATCTTTGGAAATTTTATCGACCGATTCAGCAAATTCATTATATAATTATTATTTCTTTTACAGAGCTGGATTTTTAACCTTAACGATCTGTATAACTACTTTCTTGGCGTATCTTGCCGGTAAAAAGCTTAATGTTAGATTTGATGCCAGAAGAAATGTAGAAAAAATATTAAAGTTTATTTTCTTTGTTTTTTCCATAGTTGCTGTTTTAACTACTTTTGGAATTATTTTATCTTTAATTTTTGAAACNGTTAGATTTTTTTCGCAAGTTAGTTTTAGTGAATTTCTATTTGGAATTCATTGGTCTCCACAAACAGCTATTAGAGAGGGTCAAGTAGGGTCATCTGGAAGTTTTGGAGCCATCCCAATATTTACGGGAACTCTTTTAATAACTGCCATATCTATGTTAATAGCTGTTCCTTTAGGTTTATACTCAGCTATTTACTTATCTCAATATGCTAGGCCTAAAGTAAGAAATTATTTTAAGCCAATTCTTGAAATATTGGCTGGAATTCCGACTGTGGTATATGGTTTTTTTGCTGCATTATCGGTTGGTCCTTTTATTAGGTCTACAGGAGAAAGTCTGGGCCTTACAGTTTCAACAGAATCTGCATTAGCTGCTGGTTTGGTTATGGGTATCATGATTATCCCTTATGTATCGTCATTATCAGATGATGTTATGACCGCAGTGCCTGAAAGTTTGAGAGACGGCTCTTTAGCCTTAGGTGCTACTAAGTCTGAAACTATAAGAAAAGTAATATTTCCTGCTGCTTTACCAGGAATTGTTGGAGCAATATTGCTCGCAATATCCAGAGCTATAGGGGAAACAATGATTGTAGTTATGGCGGCTGGATTGGCAGCAAATTTAACTGCAAATCCTCTTTCTGCTGTGACTACTGTTACAGTTCAAATTGTTACTTTATTAGTTGGAGATCAAGAGTTCGATAGCCCTAAGACCCTTGCTGCTTTTGCTCTAGGCTTAGTTTTATTTTTTATAACTTTGGCATTGAATATCTTAGCTATGGTTACAGTTAGAAAATATAGAGAAAGATATGAGTAAAAATATTAATAGTATGATGTTAAAAAGACAATCAGCTGAAAAAAGATTTAGATTTTATGGTCAAGCATCTTTAGCGATAGCTTTGATAATGTTAGTAGTCATTATTTCCTCTATGACTTATCGATCTATTCCAGCATTCACAAATTACGGTTTAAATCTAAACATTAATTTATCTAATGAAAATATTTCTCAAGATAATATAAATTATCGTCGTTTAGTTAGAGATAACATTTCCTTATTAGATTCTGGTTGTGATGACAGGAAATGCAGAAAAGAGTTTTTAAGATTATTTTCATCTGGTGCTGCATATGAACTAAGAGATACAATTGAGAATGATCCTTCCTTAATTGGAAAAGATTTTAGTAAGTTTATCCTTTTCTCTGATGATGCTGATTTATTTTATAAGTTTGGAATTGATAATAGTTTGCCAGAGAGTGAGAGAAGATTGAATGATAGAGAAATAACTTGGCTTAATGGATTCAAAGAATTGGGCCTAGTTGAAAAAAGATTTTCAACAAACTTATTTACAAATGGCGATAGTNGAGAACCTGAAATTGCAGGGGTCCTGGGAGCTGTTATTGGATCTTTATTAACTATTTTAATAACTTTGATAATTAGTTTTCCTATTGGCGTCCTTTCTGCAATTTATTTAGAGAGCTTTGCTCCAAAAAATAAACTTACTGATTTTATAGAGGTAAATATTAACAATCTCGCTGCAGTTCCTTCAATTGTTTTTGGCCTATTAGGGCTTGCCTTATTTATCAATTTTTTTGGTATGCCTCGATCAGCTCCTTTAGTTGGAGGTTGTGTNTTGTCTCTTATGACTTTACCAGTCATAATAATAGCTACACGCGCATCTCTTCAATCTGTACCCCCATCAATTAGGGAGGCTGCACTTGCAGTGGGAGCTTCAGAGATGCAGGTTGTATTTCAGCATCTGCTTCCAGCTGCTTTACCAGGAATTTTAACAGGTACAATAATAGGTTTAGCAAGAGCTTTCGGTGAATCTGCTCCCTTACTTTTAATAGGAATGGTAGCATTTGTTGTAGATATACCGGGGTCATTTACTGATCCTGCAACGGCTTTGCCCGTTCAAGTATATCTTTGGGCGGATAGTCCAGAGAGAGCTTTTGTAGCAAAAACTAGCGCAGCGACCTTAGTTTTGATATTCTTATTAATAATAATAAATTTAGCTGCAGTAATTTTAAGGAAAAAGTATCAATTAAAATGGTAGATGGCACAGAAAATGATATTAAGCCAAATGGAAATTATTCTTCGGATAATAACCTTTTAATAGATTGTAAAAATGTTNATGTTTTTTACGGAGATAAGCAGGCATTATATAATGTTAGTTTAGGAATCAATGAGAAAGAGGTCACATCTTTAATCGGACCATCTGGATGTGGAAAATCTACTTTTTTAAGATGTCTTAATAGAATGAATGATGTAATCGATTCATGCTCAATTTCTGGAAATATAAAAATCAACGGTGAAGATATTTATAATCCACATATAGATGTAGTGGAATTAAGGTCTCGTATAGGAATGGTTTTTCAAAAACCAAATCCATTTCCAAAATCTGTTTTTGACAATGTAGCTTATGGACCAAGACTGCACGGGAAAATTACTGATAAAGATGAGATGCATCATAAAGTAGAGGCAAGTCTTGTTAGGGCTGGTTTATGGGATGAAATAAAAGATCGTCTTAACGAACCTGGAACAAGTTTATCNGGAGGTCAGCAACAAAGATTATGTATTGCTAGGGCAATAGCTGTAGATCCTGAGATTATTTTAATGGATGAACCTTGCTCGGCACTTGATCCAATTGCAACAGCTAAGATAGAAGAATTAATTGATGAATTAAAAACAAATTATACAATAGTAATTGTTACTCATTCTATGCAGCAAGCTGCAAGAGTTTCCCAGAGAACCGCTTTTTTTCATTTGGGAAATTTAATTGAGGTAGGTGATACTGAAAATATTTTTAGATCACCTGAAAATGAACAAACAGAAGCCTATGTAACTGGGCGTTATGGTTAGGATAAAATATGACTGAACATATTGTAAGTTCTTATGATGATGATTTAAAAGAGATATCAGATGGTGTGATAAACATGGGTGATGAAGTTCTCGNAGCCTTAAATAATATTGAAACTTTATTGAAGAATAACGATCATGAATTAGCAAAAAAAATTATAAAAAATGATCTTATAATTAATGATCTNGGCCAATCAGTTGAAAACAAGGTCTTTAATATACTTGCTTCGAGACAACCTATGGCTATTGACCTCAGGATAGTATTTTCGGCAGTTAAAATTTCATTATATTTAGAGAGATGTGGTGATATGTGCAAAGGAATATCTAATCGCGTATTAAAAGGCGATCTTAATGAAGCACAATCACCTGAAACAATAAGCCTCTTAGTAAATATGTGTTCAATGGTCCATTCTAACTTAGGGATTGTTATGGAGGATTATTCTAAAAAAGAGTGTGACAATTCAGTTAAAGTTTGGAAATCTGACAGCGAAATCGACTCATTATATTCTGAAATATTGATGGATATACTTAACTCCATTAAAACAAACCCTGATGCAACAGATGCCTTAGTTCCATTATTATTTATTGCTCGATATCTTGAAAGGGTTGGTGATCAAGCAACTAATGTGGCTGAGGAAACTTATTTTGTTGTTACCGGAGANGATTTAGAAGGTTTAGAAAAAACAGAAGTTGAGAATGAAACAACTTTTTAATTTATAATTTAATATATATTTCTATTTAAAAATTATTAATTTTGGACGCGGGCATTCTCTTATTTAAAAGTTTGTTCTTCTTCTTTTTCTTTTCAAGNGGCTGATAAGCTACTCTTGTATGTTCAGCACAATAAGGAGAGCCATTTTCTTTGCGGTTACCGCAGAATCTGAAATCATCATCTCCAGGTTCGCCAATAGGCCACTTACATACTTTTTCATTTAAAGATAATATATTAATTGGTTCACCATCAGATGTTACTGCTGGCTCAGGCATAACAAGTGGTTTAACGTTGTCATTAATTCTTGATCTTGAGCTTCCAGGGTACGAA
>PBXH01000029.1 GCA_002727535.1 Gammaproteobacteria bacterium
TTTCTTAAAATTATCGAGATAACCCTTACGGTGTGCCCATAATTTTCTTACTTCTTTATCCAAAAAAGATATTTGATCAGTCACAGTATCCATATTCTGAGCAGAATCTTCATTAGTGATAGATAATTTATCTTCTATATTCTGTACTTTGTCTGCAATCACTTTAACTGATGCATCGCTTTGACTCTTTTGATCTTCTATATAGAAATACATCCCTAACAAAGAGGCTATAACAAGAACCAATATCAATGCGCTGAACATAAACTGTCCATCACCTTTTGATTTCCTTCTTGGTGGAATTCTTGTACTTTCACTCATAATCAATCCTTAGATTTTGCCACAAAAACTTAAAATCTACTCGTGTATTTTAAAACAAAACTTTTAGAAGTGGTTAAACATGAATTAGACTCATTTTATGAATTACAATAACAAAGCAAAAATAATGCAAAGAGCTTTCGAGCTTATTCGTGATGGAATAAAAAATAGATCTTCTCTTTTTCATACTTTAACAATGAGCACTATCCATGATCAAGAAATCTACTCTAGGGTTATGGTGCTTAGAGATTTTAATGCTTCTAAAAGATTTTTGAGATTTCATTCAGATTATAGATCAAAAAAAGTGCAGGCAATTAAAAATAATCCTGCTACTAGTGTGATTGGATATGATCCTGAGAGCAAAACACAAATTCGTATGGTGGGAACATCAATAATTAACCACAATAATAAAGAGTCGAAAAAAGCTTGGAAAGAATCGCAGGCTATATCAAAAAAATGTTACTCAGTTAAGGATGGTTCTAGTCATGCAATAGTTAATCCTGAGCTTTATGATTTTCACATTAAGGATATTGACCTTGAAAATGGTTATAAAAATTTTGCTACCATAATTTTTACCTTTTCCTCACTTGAATTCCTGTATTTACAAAGAAGCGGGCATCGAAGATGCAAATTTATATGGGATAAGGAAGGGAAAGTAAAGTCTTATTGGCTTGTGCCTTAAGAATTTACAATCTCACTTATAAGACTCTCAACGTACTTAACAATTTCAGCTTGAGAAAGCTTAAGGTCTTTATCAACGTATTTAGTTGGTCTTAATCCTGTCCAAAGAGGTTCTTCATTATCGGTAGAATAAAGAGTGACTCTTAAATAAGACTGTTCTTGATGGTAATAATCATCAAAGAAAGGGTCATAAGCATAGCCACCCCTATAATAAGGTGTAGCTCTTCTAAAGCTACTTCTTGATCCTTTGTATCCTTCACCAACATCAATGGAAATTTTTACAATAAAATCTGGTGAATTATCATCTTCAGATAAACCAAGTCCCGTTAATTGTTCAGCAAATTCTCTTTTTAATCCAGATTTTGTGAATGGGCTAACTTTAGCTTCTTCTTCACCAACTACTTTCACATGAAAAGTGCTGTAATCTGAAAGATTAAATGAGCTAAGCTTTTCTACACTTACAGGATTAGTGCTGCAACTAACTATTGCAGTTAAAGTTAATAGGGATAAAATTTTTCTAAACATACTTACTTCCTTTTCTGACTTAAAATATATAATATTAGTTCCCTAAAACTCAAGCATAATGAATAGCAAACTTATAGAAAAAAAACAAAACACCTCTTTAGGTTTTGAAGCGCAGAGATATTTACTTGATGAGTATAACTCTGAGCATCTTCATCTTAAAAATGATTCCAAGGAATTAGTCTTCATGGTCATGTTTCGTACGATACCTGAAGATTCTTCAGGTGTAGCTCATATACTTGAACATACAACTTTATGTGGATCAGAAAAATTTAAAGTTAGAGACCCCTTCTTTATGATGCTTAGAAGATCTATGAGCACATTTATGAATGCCTTCACTGCAAGTGATTGGACAGCATATCCATTTGCAACTCAAAGTAAAAAAGATTTTTTTAATCTACTAGATGTCTATTTAGATGCCGCTTATTTCCCTTTGCTTGAAGAAGAAGATTTTAAGCAAGAGGGGCATAGATTAGAATTTGCTAAGTTTGATAAAAGTAGTTCTGATCTTGAGTATAAAGGTGTTGTATTTAATGAGATGAAAGGATCAATGAGCAATATTTCAAATACAACTTGGCAAGCCATAACAAAAGGCTTATTCCCAGATCTGACATATAAAAATAACAGCGGCGGTGAACCTGAAGATATTACAAAGTTAACTCATAAATACCTGAAGGATTTTCATAAAAGGTTTTATCACCCATCAAATGCAACGTATTTTACATGGGGAGATTTAGACGCTAAAGAAATACAGAAATTTATTGATGAGAAGCTATCCAAGAAATTTAAAAAAATTGACGAAAACAAAATAGAAGTCGTTGAGGAACAAAAAAGTTTTACAAACCCAGTTAATACAAATGAATTTTTTAATCCTGTATCTAAAGAACAAACTGGATATCAGAATTACTGTGCATGGACGCTTGGTGAAAGTTTTGATATAGACCAATTACTAGAAGCTCATTTAATATCTCTCTTGCTTTTAAGTAATTCAGCGTCTCCTCTTTATAAGGTATTAGAGTCTAATGAGCTTGGAAAATCTCCAGCACAAATATTGGGGCTCGAAGATAGTATGAGGCATTTAGTTTTCATATGTGGAATTGAAGGTACAGAGGCAGAATCGCAATCAAAATTTAATGAGCTAATAGATAAGACTTTTAAAGATATTGTTAAGAATGGATTTACTCAAGCGCAGATAGATGCTGCTCTATATCAGCTTGAATTAGGCAAAAGAGAGATTTCATCAGGAAATTTACCTTATGGTCTACAAATTCTGCTATCAATGGCGCCAGGATCTTTATATAAAGCTGATCCTCTGGTTCTCTCTAGCGTGGATGAAGCTTTAAATAAATTAAAAGAAAGGGTTTCAAGTGAAGGCTACCTCAATAAGCTAGTAAATGAATTATTTGTTTCAAACAAGCATAGAGTAAATCTTGAGATGGTCCCAGATTTAAACTTAATCAATAAAAAAGAGGAGGAGCTCAAGAAAATCCTAGATAACATTAAATCCTCTATGAGCAGTAAAGAAAAATTGGATTTGGTTAATGATTCTAAACTTCTAGCAGACAGACAAAACGCAATTCCAAATAAAGATTTATTACCAAAATTGGAGCTTAGTGATGTACCAAAAACAACTAGTTATCCTAAAACAAAAAAACTTAAAACTTTTGGATATAGTCCAACCTTCTATGAGCAGCACACAAATGGACTGACTTATAATGCAGTAACAAAAGACTTGAATATTTCTTCTAGCGAAGAGTTAGGCCATCTTATGGCTCTAACTGCACTATTTGGAAAAGTAGGAGTTGAAGACAAAGACTATTTTAAATTACAAGAAGAAATTTCTCGTATTACTGGAGGAATCAATACATCAAATCATTTCTATTACGATAAAAATGAAGAAATAAAAGGGAAAATTTCTTTATCCTCAAAGTTTTTGCCAAATAATGTCGTTGAAGCAACTGAACTAATATTTGAAATTCTTAATGAAACAAAACTTGATGATGAAAAAAGAATTAAAGAGTTAATGTTTCAAAACTTTATGGGCTTTCAGCAATCAATTGTTGAAAATGGTCATCGCTTTGCAATGCTTGGAGCATCATCTTCACATAGTAAATTATCTTTTGTACAAGAATCTATTGGAGGTTTAAGTGCAATAAATAGGTTTGTTCCTTTTATCTCTAACCAAGAAGATCAAATTAAAGAAGAATTAGAAAAAATGCAAAAATTACTTCAAAAAACTAAATCAGATAAAAATGAACTCCTTTTTATCTCTAATATAAAATTAACAAATGAACAAATTGATAAAATTAAGTCGCTGGATTTTGAGAAAGATGGCACTTCCAAAATTGACATAGAATTTAGCAAAACTTTCAATAAAGTTGCTTTACCAATAAATACACAAGTCAATTTTTCAGCGATATCTTTTGATGCTCCAATATATGATTCTAGTGAATCTCCTAAATTTGTTATTCTTTCAAGTCTTTTACGAAATGAATATTTACATAAGAGAGTAAGAGAACAAGGAGGAGCGTATGGAGGAGGAGCAATNTATGATCCATTTTCAGGAACGTTTAAAATGTTTTCTTATAGAGATCCAAGATTCATTGAAACATTAGAAGATTTTGAAAATTCTTTAGCCTGGGCATCACTTGGCAGTTTTGATGATGACATGATATTGGAAAGTAAATTGTCTGTATTATCTGATATAGACAAACCATCATCTCCAGCAGGTGAAGCATTTAAAGACTATCGTTTAAATTCAGAAAATCGATCGCAAAAAAATAGACAATCTTATAGAAATAATATTTTTAATGTTAATAAAGATGACTTAGTTGAGGCTGCAGAGTATCTAAAAAATAAACCGAAGAGCACTTTTTCTATTATCAATCCAAACCTAGAAAAAACTGCTCAAGAAGAAGACTTCTTAATCAGAAGAATTTAGAAAATATCCCAAAAAGATTTTTTTTCTTTTAAAGGACAGTTTTTAAGCTGTCTTTCATATCTTACCGAGTTATATTTCACTTTTTTTGCAACATCCACTAACCAACCTTTATCTCGATAGGTTTTTCTTTTATAACCTCCATACCCTTCATGATATGCAATATAGAGCTTATCAACTTCATAAGATTTAATTCTGACTGATGGTGCTTTTGATAAATACCATCCAACAAAATCTACCGAGTCAGAAAAATTACTTCTGTTGGCTCGTCTTTTATTGGTTTCTTTTTTGTATTGCTCCCAAGTGCCTTCAACAGCTTGAGCATAACCTCTAGCACTTGAAGNTCTTTTCCAAGGAATAAATCCTAATAATTTATTTCTTTCAGGAGCTGCATCTTGATCAAATGAAGACTCCTGTCTAATAATAGCCATAACTGTACTAGGTTCTGCATTCCATCTTTTTTGAGCTGCCAAAAGATCCTGACTCCATTTAGGGTTTTCATCCAGAATATCGCAAATATCATCCTGATTAGAAGGTATCTTTGCCGAACAACTAGCCAATAAAAATAAAACTAAGATAAATAAATTATTTTTGATCATACTTTAAGAAAATTTTTAATTTCATCTTCGATTATTAATTCTATTCCAAGTTCAACTGCTTTTTTATATTTTGAACCTGGATTTTCTCCTAAAATTACAAAATCTGTATTAGAACTAACACTAGATGAAGGAATTCCGCCCTTCTCTTTTATAATATCCTTAATCTCTTCTCTGCTAAATTCATTAAATGAACCAGTTATTACTATTTTTTTTCCATCTAAATGACTTGATTCACTGACAACAAAATCTTTTACAACAAGTTCTTGAATTAAATTATCGATTCCTACCGGATCAGATTCAAAAAATCTTAAGATATTTTTTGCAACTACATCTCCTATGCTGTCAATTTGCATTAAATCATCATAATCTGCTGATCTTAGATTTTTAAAACTTTTAAAATGGCGTGCTAAAGCTGATGCAGTTGATTCGCCAACCTCAGGCATTCCTAATGCATTAATAAAAGTCTCTAATTCAGCAGATCTTGAGTTTTCAATGCTCTCAAAAAGATTATCAATAGATTTTTCACCGAAACCTTCTAAAGATTTTAATTCAGATTCAAAGTTCTTTAGTTTATATAAGTCAGCAACTTCTTTTACATAGCCCAAATCTATAAGATGCTGATTAATCTTATAGCCAAGACCATCTATATTCATTGCTTTTCTTGAGACGAAATGCTCAAAATAACCAAAAAGCTGTTTTTTGCATGTCAGTCCGGCATTACATTTTAGAAAAGGGCCGTCAATTCCTATTGGCCCAGCACAAGATGGGCATTTATTTGGTATATCAATAGCTTTTTCCTGTCCTGTACGCATATCTTTATTCACTTTTACAATCTGTGGAATTACATCTCCAGCTCTTTTAACAAGCACTGTATCATTTACCATAATGCTCAATCTTTTGAGCTCATCCATATTGTGTAGAGACACATTAGAAATATTTGCGCCAGCTAATAAAACAGGCTCTATTGTTGCGTAAGGAGTGATAATACCGGTTCTACCAACAGAAAATAAAATATCATTTACCTTTGTATATTTTTCAGAAGCTGGAAATTTCCAAGCTGTTGCCCATCTAGGCGCCTTTGAAACATAACCTAATTTATTTTGCTGATTAAAATCATTAACTTTTACAACAGCGCCATCAATTTCATAGTCCAAACTTTCTCTTGAATTAAGAATGCTGTCTACTGAATTCTTTACACTTTCCTTATTTCCAAAAGATACTAATTTATTAATTGGAAAATTATTTAATTCCAAGAAATTTAAAAATTCTTCCTGAGATTCAATATTTAAATCACCAGAATGCCCTCCTAAACCATAAAAAAAGATATCAAGTGGTCTCTGTTTTACAATTCTTAAATCTAAATTTCTCAAGGTTCCTGCAGCAGCATTCCTTGGGCTAACAAATTTTTTATTTCCTTCATTCTTTAGTACTTCATTTATTTTTTCAAAATCATTTAGTCGAAAAAAAATCTCTCCTCTTAATTCGATTATTTCAGGTACTTCTTTTTCTAGCTTTAAAGGAATTTTTTTAATTGTTTTAACATTATCAGTTACTATTTCTCCAGTTATTCCGTCACCTCTCGTTACTGCTCGGGTTAAATTGCCATTTTCATAGGTTATAGATATGCCAATTCCATCAAACTTTGGCTCCACAGAGTAAGTTATATCTTCACTATTAATACGTTTAATTATCCTTTCCTCAAATTTTAGAAATTCTTCATAATTAAAGACATTGCTAAGAGAAAGCATAGGTTTTAAATGGTCATACTTCTCAAAACCTTTAGATGATTTAGATCCAACTTTCATGGTTGGAGAGCTCTCACCAGGTTTAATATTTTCTTCTAATTCTTTTAATCTGGCATAAAGAGCATCAAATTCTGCATCTGTTATTTCTGGGTTATCTTCTGCATGATAGAGCTTATTATGTCTATCTATCTCCGCGCGAAGTTTATTTATTTCATCATCAGTTGGCATAAGATCCTGATTTCAAATCAATGGCAGTAGCATTTTCTTTATAGTTCCCAATTGTTTGATCTGTAATCTTATTAAAACTTTCATCTAATAATTTCATGTCAAAAGATTTTTCTAAATTTTTTCCTAGATCTATCATGTGATCAAAAGTTTTTGCAATATCTTTTTGGCCCTTAAGATGTAGACCAATAGCTATTAAAGAAATATCCTTTTTTTCGTCAAAAATACCAGGCTCTTCCATATTAATAACTTTAAAACCGGGAATTTTATTTTTTGATGATGATTCAAAATAACCATCTTTTAAAGTGAGCCCATTCGCAAACATTTTAGATTTCAATGATTCAAAATTAGGTCTGGCATCAATTTTAGATTGAAGGTAAAGAATCATGAAATTATCTTCATTCTCATCTGGAATATCGAACTCTGCTTGTCTGGGAACCCTTATCTCATTAATCTCCTCTTCATTGTCGATTTCTTCCCCACTTCCATTTAGATTATTTGAATTTGTATTTTTATTTAAAATCTTAGAGAATTTGATGCCATTACTATTTTGTGATCTTGATACCAAAAATAAAATGCCGACAATTAAGATGGCTATGCCAATCAATAGAAATATATAGCCGTATACAGAATTCAAGATTGAGCTAACTCCATTGCTTGTTCTACATCAACAGACACAACTTTAGACACTCCAAGATCTCGCATGGTAACTCCAAGAAGATGGGAGCTCTTTTCCATTGAAATTTTATTATGAGTTACAAAAATAAATTGAACCTTCTCTGACATTTCATTAACAAGATTTATGAATCTACCAGTATTGTCATCATCAAGAGGTGCATCAACTTCATCAAGCAGACAAAATGGAGCTGGATTTATAGAAAATAATGAAAATACTAAAGCAAGTGCTGTTAATGCTTTTTCGCCACCAGATAATTGGGATAATTTTGTATTCTTTTTGCCTGGCAATCTTGCCATTAAGATTAAACCAGAATCTTCTGACTTATCCAATAAATCTAATTTACAAAAACCGCCGCCAAAAAGCTTAGGAAACATTTCCTCTAGATACTTATTAACCGAATTTAAGCAATTATGAAAAGATTTATTTGATTCCATATCAATCTTTCTTATAGCTTCATCTAATTTATTTAATGATGTCTCCAATTCCTCTATTTGTCCTGATAGTGTCTCTTTACGCTCTTTTTCAGCTTCTAATGTTTCCGGCGCTGCAAAGTTAATAGGCCCTAAGTTCATTATTCTTTTCTGCAATTTTTCTAAATCTTGGACAATTAAATCTCGCTCTCCTTCAAGATCTTTAACTTCTTCATATAAATCTAATTTTTCTTGTTTCTCTTTAATATCGATTTCTATAGTTCTTTTGTTAACTTCTTTTTCATTTCTTTGTTGGACTATTCTTTCTTTCTCGGTTTCTAATTTAGTAATTTCTGCTTCTATAGTTCTCATTTCTTCATTTGCTTTATCTTGGTTAGACCTTAATTCAATTACTTTTAACTCTTGAGTTTTTCGTATCTCAATTAAACCTGAAAGCTCACCTTTTTCTTTAACTAAATCTTTCTTCATAGAATCTATATCTATAATTATTTGCTCATTCCTTGAGGCAAATTGCTCGCGCAAAGCATTAATAGTCTCCACTGCTTCTCCACTTTCACCAATGCCATACTGATAGCCCTTCTTCCAAAATTCTTTTAATGATTTTTCTATTAAGACTGAATCTTTATCACTTATATCAGACTCCATCTTCTTTATAACTTTTTTTGAATCATTGAGAATGTCTTGCATGATATCTTCATTTATCTGACTTAAATCAGATTTTGCTGAATCTAATTCTTTAGAGAGATCTTCTAGATTGGCAAGATTTTTTTGCTCTTCTTTTGATAATTCTTCTATTCTAATTGAAACCGTTTTTTCCTTTTCTTCAATCAAAGAAATTTTTGCACCTGATTCAAAAAAACCTCTTTGCTCTTCTTCGAGTTCTTTTAAGCTCTCCATTAATTGGGTTTTAGTGACATCTCTTTTTGCAACTAATGCCAACCTGTCACCATCCATCTTTTCTAAATCTTTATCAATTGATTTATTTTCTTTTTCCGATTCATTCATAAGCTTCAATAGCTCACCCATATCATCAGAAAGAATGAATTTTTGATATTCCTTTTCTTTATCCCTTAACTTTTTATATTTTGATGTTAAATTTGCTTCGGCATTCAACCTTCTAATTGATCTTTTAACTTCATCTTCTAAATCTTTAAGTCTAGAAATATTTTCAGAGGTTCTTCTTATCCTTGATTCTGTTTCTCTTTTTCTCTCTTTATATTTTGATATGCCTGCGGCTTCTTCAACGTAACTTCTAAGTTCTTCTGGTTTTGCTCCAACTAAACTAGATATTATTCCTTGCTCAATAATTGCATAACTGTTACCACCTAAACCGGTACCAAGAAAAAGATCTTGGACATCACGCCTTCTTGCAGAAGCATTATTGATAAAATAATTTGATTGGCCATCACGACCCATTTCTCTTTTTACACTTACTTCATCAAACTCTAGATATTCTCCGCCTAAAAAATTTTCAGAATTATCAAAAAATAGCTCAACTGAACAATGACTGACAGGCTTTCTAGTATCGGATCCATTAAAGATTACATCTTGAAGACTTTCGCTTCTCAGACTTTTAGGTGATAGCTCTCCCTTCACCCATTTTATGGCATCAATAATGTTAGATTTTCCACATCCATTAGGGCCGACAATGCCGCACATGATTCCTGGGAAATCAATTTGAATTGGGTCAACAAAACTTTTGAACCCTGCTAATTTTAAGCTTTTAAGTCTCATTTAGATTTTCTAATAGTATAGGTGGTTACAACCAATATGGATATAACTAAAATCATTAAAGGAATGAGAAAAATTGACTTATTATCTTCAATATTCGTGTCAAGCAATATGTAATCTCCATACCTATCTTGCATTAAGTCAAAAATTTCCTGATCTGAATAACCTTCATTAATTAGTGAAGCAATTTCTTTCTTTAGGTCTTTAGATATTGGAGCATTAGAGCTAGAAATATTTCCATATGAACACTTAGGGCACCTAATATTATCTGCAAGATATTCTAATCTCTCTAATTCACTTTCATCTATATCCTCATACAGAGCATCTGCCTGAATTAAAAAGCAAAAAAATAAAAAAAATCTAAAAGTATTTTTCAAATTTATCATTCCAAACATTAATGTTAACTTCCCCTATTCTGTGAACAACAATTTCTCCATCTATAATCAAAAATGTTTCTGGTGCTCCTGTTACTCCTAACTTTAATGAAAAATCTCCATTTAGATCAAGAATAGAGAAGTCATAAGGATCTCCATTCTTTTCTAGATAATTCATTGCATTTACAGTTTGATCTTTATAGCTAATACCTATTACTGGTACATTTTTTGAATCTGATATCTCTTTAAGAAAAGGGTGCTCAACAAGACATGTTATGCACCAGCTAGCCCAAACATTCAATATGACTTTATCTGATAATAATAATTCTTTATCTACTTTAACGCCTTCAATCGTATAGAGTTCACGATCAAGAATAAGAGGCTTGCCTTCTTGAGTTTTGATTGGTTGCACATCATTGTTTTCTAATGAAGTTATAAAAAAGCCAAATAAGCTTACGAGCAGAAGTAAAAAAATTGCTAAAAATGCTCTAGTAGTCATACCTTCTTATTGTCCCGTAAAGAATTGAAAAAAGCAGTAAAAATGATGACATCCAAATCATCATAATTCCATATTTGATCGAGTACCTAACTGACCATGATCCATCTTTATATCTATCGCCTAGAACAAGCAAATAATCTTTCGTTATATAAGGTGCTATTCCTGTCTCTGAGGTTATTACACCTCCAACTTTATAGACTCGCTTCTCTGAGATGATATTGAAACTTTTGCCTTTATCCTCAACTTCAAAAGTTCCAGCAATACTATCAAAATTCTTATTTGGAACAACNTCCACTGATTTAAAAGTTAAGTTTGTTCCCATAAATTCAACTTTATCGTTTGGCTTAATCTTGAAATCAATATTTTTNGAAAATTCATGATTNAANAGAACNGANAAAGTAAGCAAGACCACNGCTAAATGCCCNAATANCTTGTGAAGTCTCACCGATTTATTNTTTANNAGGTCTAANACAAACTTCAAAATTANGNNNGCNAANAATATTCCAGATAAGAGNAAGCCCATATTNAAGTAATTTATGATAAAAATAATAGCGGTTCCTNNAATTANAATTANNGATACNTTTAATTTATCCATAGAAAGTATTTTCGGAAACTGNTCCAGAGTGAATANANTGATCANNATGAATACTGNTGGAGTAATNAACTCAGANAAATATTTTGGNCCAACGCTAAANTTTTCANTGTAAATGACTTCATAGTAAATNGGATATANAGTTCCTAAAAAAACGATCGTNANTATAGTCATTANAATTATATTNTTGAGAACNAGCAAATANTTTNTAGACAT
This sequence comes from Gammaproteobacteria bacterium, assembly GCA_002727535.1. Lineage (GTDB taxonomy): Bacteria > Pseudomonadota > Gammaproteobacteria > Magnimaribacterales > TMED112 > TMED112. Next base: position 11,548 of record PBXH01000029.1, read on the forward strand.
GAANTTTGGCCANCTNCTATGTANAAANTTNCTTCTAANAAAGAATATNCCNAATGAAACCAATGAAAATAGNGCAAAGAGNCTNAGNAAGAAAACTCCACGTGAAGGATCNGATGCAAAGGANTGAACGCTATTTAGAATGCCTGATCTAACTATAAATGATCCNAGGATAGANAGTANAAAAGTTAGTATGCCNAAAAATACCATCCAAGAAAGAAGNACTTTATTTTTNCTAAAAATTAAAGAATGTGTGAATGCTGTTCCTGCTAACCAAGGCATTAANGCNACATTTTCTACTGGATCCCAAAACCAATATCCNCCCCAACCTAATTCNTAGTAAGCCCACATCGAGCCAAGAAGNATCCCTAGAGATAATGTAAACCATGCTATGCCTGCCCAAATTTTAATTANGCTAAATAATTCTTTATNAAAATCNGTAAATACACCGGCGATNACAAAACTAAATGTAATTGCATAAAAAACATAGCCAGCAAAAAGCATAGGGGGATGTATTACCAATAGNGGATCTTGCAATAATGGATTCAAGTCTGAACCATTAGTAANTGGAGCANCTTCAAAAATCATGAATGGGTTTGATGTTAAAACTAGAAATANTANATAGAAAAAAAGTATGAATGCAATNACAGAGTTTGAGAGCGATAAATGNCTGCTCTCTTTCATAGCAAGGTTATTTATAACTGCGCAACTAGAAAGCAATATTATCATCAGAAAAAAGGAACCTTCATGTGCTGCCCAAAAAGCTGATACTTTATAAAAAGTTGGTAGCAGAACATTTGAATTTTGAAAAATATATACAAATGAGAAGTTATCAGTTAAGAATTGATTTACTANATATATAGCGCCTACAAAAAGAGTTACTAAATTTACATAAATTAAATTCTTCGTTAAATCATGTAATTTTCTTTGCAGAGAAAAGCCAAAAATTAGAACACATAGAAATGCTGAAAAACTAAGAATCGAANTNCCNAATAAATCTGCAGNTATATTAATTTTCCACCTCTATTTTTATTGGCATATAAGTTTCATCATGCTTAGCTAAAATTTCATTAGCAATAAACACATTCTTTTCTTTATCTAAATACCCTGATGCAACTACACCACTATTCTCTTTAAAAAGGTTTGGCAAAATGCCGACATAAACTACTTCAACCTCTTTATTAAAATCTGTTACTGTAAATTCAATTTCCAATGATTCAGATTGCTTCAGGCTAGCCTCTTTTACCATTCCTCCAAGTTTAAAATTCTTATCTGTATTGTATTCTCCAGATTCTATCTGAGTTGGCGTTAGGTAGAGATCAATATTTGTCTCTAAAGCTCTTAGAATCGAATACAAGATTAATGCTANTGATATTAGAAGAGAGGCAATAATTAAAATTTTGTTCCACCTATTCTTTCTAATCATTTAAATCTTCCTGGCAATCTTTTAATTTTTTTGAATATCTCATATGTGAAAGAAAATAAAGCAACAAAATGAAAAAAATAGAGAGTGCATATGTAATTAAAACGGTAGATAGATTATCCATTAAGTACCCCNTTAATCATTCTTGTNTTGCTGCTTCGATTTAATATTTCAAATTGAATGTTTCTACCAAAAATAGCGAAAGATATAAATAAAAGTGCTATCAACATAATAGGCAGAACATAAAGCATCTCTGCATCAATTGAGCTGCCACTTGTAGTTATGCTTGCACTTTGATGCAAGGTNTTCCACCAATCTACTGAGAATTTAATAATCGGTATATTGATTGCTCCAATAATTGCAAGAATGCTGACGATCTGGTCTGCCGTCTGATGTGAGCTAAATGAAGACCTTAAAGCNAGTAATCCAATNTACTGAATGAATAGAATGAAGGTTGAAGTTATTCTTGCATCCCAAACCCAATAAGTGCCCCAAGTAGGTTTGCCCCAAATTGATCCTGTCATCAATACTAAACCTGTAAATATTAAGCCTATGCTAATAGCAGAATTAAGAAATATAGCTGAGATCTTAGTTCTCCAGACTAAGTAAATAAATCCATTAACAGCCAGAAATACATAAATAAGTTCAGACATGATGGCTGAAGGAACATGCACAAATAAAATTCTATAAATCTCTTTTTGTTCAGCATCTGCTGGCAGAACATATATAGCTAAATATGAGGATAATAAAAATCCAGTTATCCCAATTAAGAGTGATGGCAATGTTACTTTTTCAAAAAATTTGAAAACTCTATTAAGAACTAAATATTTTGCTATATATTGATACATCTTACCTGCTCTGTATTTTTAAAACTTCAAGAATTGTGTAAAAGATAAAAGAAGATGCAAATATAAAATAGGCAAATAAAAACCAAAAATTTGGCTCAAATTGGCCATCCACAAAAATTCCTTTAACTAGAATAATAAATGGTATTAAAAGCGGAATAATCAATAAGGCATTAAGTGAATTATTTCTTTTTAAAGATATTGCACTTCCAAGATTAAAGAAGAAATAAAGTGTGCTAAGCATAATTACATAGATGCCAAAAAGTTTAATGGATATCTCATGACCTTGAAATACCAGAGAAATTGCTGCAATTGGAGTAAACACAAAAAATAGATTCGTTATCCACTTTGCCATTAGATAAAAAATGAGAACTGATATGCCTCCTTCACATAATTTTTGTTCTAAATATCCATTTATATGATCATCCTTGAATGAATTTTCGGAGATAATAAATATTGTTATGAATGAAGCAATGAATGAGCTTGCATAATTAAGGCTATTATCAAGATCTAGAACTAAGAAAATCACAAAAATGATTCCAAAAATCGAAATAGGTAAGTAAATATTTTTTGGAATCAAAAAAAATAATTTTAATTCCCTTTGTAAAGCCTTATTCATTCTTCTAGCCTCAAAATGATCTTTTTGCTTTCAACAATTTCATCTTGATGATTTGCTACTATTGCTGTCCCGCCCTTTTCAACATGACTATTGATAATGTCTTTAAGTTCTTTTATTGATTTGCTATCAAGTCCTGCAAATGGTTCGTCCATAATCCAAATATTCTTTCTAGAACTGATCACTCTTATCAATGCTGCTTTTCTTTTCTCTCCATATGAAAGATTAAAAATTTTCTGATTCTTCAATTCTGATAAATTAAATTTTTTAAAAAGAGAGTTTTCAACTTGAATACCCAAAATTTCAAAATTTTGTCTTAGGGTTATCTCTTCTATAAAACCATTTTTATGGCCAAGATATGAGATTTGATCCAACGTCTCATCGCTTGAATCAATATCTTTAGATTTTATTAGTCCAGTTATTATTTTAAGTAGTGTTGTTTTTCCAGATCCGTTTTTGCCTCTTATTTCAACTACTTCCCCTGAATTTATCACTTCTGAGACATTAGAAAAAACGAGTTTTCCATCTATTTGATGAGATATTTGTTTAAGACTGTATAAATTCATTGAATTACCTTAGTATTTTATCAAGAGAAATGATTTAAAGGGGGACTAATGAGAGTACTTTCAATTTTTTTACTATGTGGCTATATTTTTGCCAATCCTTATTTTCCAGGTGANGCTTGGGAAACAAAAAATCATGATGAAGTTGGTTTAGATAAATTAAAAATAGAAGAATTATTTGAGCTTACTTTTTCAGANGATGCAACAATGAGTGCCGTTCTAATAAAAGACGGCTACATCATAAAAGAACAATATGCCGANGGTTTTAATGAGAACTCTTATGGCACATCNTGGTCTACAGCTAANAGTTTTTATGCTGCATTAGTTGGAATATCGCTAGATAAGGGNGAAATTGATAGCTTAGANGATCCNGTAGCAAAATATGTNCCTCNATACAATGAAGGNAAAAAGAAGGATATAACNATCAGACANATTCTAAATATGACTAGTGGTTTAGAATTCCCTAGNCATGAACATGAAATGATGTTCTTTGAACCAGATCATCTAGCATANGCCTATGAAGTGGGAGTAGAAGATGAGCCAGGCAAAGTNTTTCAATANAACAATGTTAATTCAATGTTAATGGGTGAAATATTGAAAGGTGCAACAGGCAAAACTGCAAAACAATTAATTGAAGAAAGGCTATTCAGTAAGATAGGTTTAAAAAATTACACTGCATGGGAAGATAAAGCAGGTAACACTCTAACTTATTGTTGTTTAGATATGTCAGCTAGAGATTATTCCAGATTTGGAATCTTATTTTCAAGAGATGGAAATTGGAATGGNGAACAAGTCATTTCAAAAAATTATGTTGATGAATCTTTAAAACTTTATTGGGGGTCTACTCCTAGTATGGGTTGGATGCATAGTGATACAAGAGGTTATAGCCTGCAATGGTGGATCTCTAAATATGATGATGAAGCAAAAATATATAACACAAGTGGAAAATTTGGTCAGTTTGTATTTATCGACAAAGAGAGAGATATCATTTTTACAAGAATTACAAAATATAGGCCTATAGAAGGTGATGTCCAAGATTGGGGCCCATTAGGTTACTTACGCTTCTTAGGTAGTGTAGATAGAGCTATTAATTTTTCAAGATTTCTAATCTGGATTGGTCTGATAGACATTGATGGGGGTAGTGTTGTTATTCCTTATACAGAGGCAGATGGAGAGTCAAAAGAATTTTACGAGAATTATGTAAAGATTGTAGAAAGAATTGCTGATCTAGAAGAAGATGATGGTTAGATCTTTACTGATCCTAATTATATCTTTTAATGTCTTTTCAAAAGAAAACTTAAATGAAGAAGTTTTTAAGCAATTAGTTGAACTAATTGAATCTGATAGTGCAACGCAAAGTTTCATTATCTCTAATGATAATGAAATAGTTCATGAGTATTACGGAGATGGTTATACAAGAAATGATCTTGCAACATCTTGGTCAATATCAAAGACTTTTTATGCTGCGCTTTTTGGTGTTGCTATAGAGAAAGGTTTAATTTCATACAGTGACCTTCAAAAACCCATAAGTTTCTTTATTCCAGAATTAATTGAAGATTCAAAATCACAATTAACCTTATATAACTTATTGGCAATGCGTTCAGGGCTTGAAATTACTGAATATCTCAATGAAGAAATGTTTTTCTCAATTGATAATCTAGATTTTGCAATGAATGCTCAACCAGCCATGCCTCAAGGGGAAATTTATGAATATAACAATGTTAATACAATGCTACTGAACCCTATCATTAAAAATATTTTTAAAGAGGAGCCTCATAATGTTTTGATAAAAGAAATATTTGGTCCTTTGGGCATTGATAGATATGGTTTATGGAGTGATTCTGCAGGCAATGACATGACTTATTACGGCATAGATTTAATGCCAAGAGATTTCTTAAAATTTGCAAATTTATTTATGAACAATGGAAGGATTGATGAAAATCAAATTATTAATGAAGAATTCCTGAAAGAATCAATAAAACCTCTTTCCAAAGGAGTTGGTGAATGGTTTGGTTTACATTGGAGTGTCAGAAAATTTAATGAAGAAAAAACTTTAGTTGGTCTAGAAGTGACAGATGGGCAATTTATGTTCTTTATTCCTGAAGAAGGAATCTCAGCAATTAGATTTACCAAATATTTTCATAATTATGAAAAAGGACATCAAGTGAAGTTTGGAATTCTAGAATATTTATTATGGATGCCCTACTCTTGGGTTAAATACATTACAACTCTAGTAGCTACTGAAACTGAACCAGGCCAGAAGCCTGAGGATGACCCTAGCATTAATTTTCCAGATACTAAATCACTTGGAGTTTCAGAATTAAATTGTCCATTCACATCTCCAGATATGTGCCCGGGAGTAAGCAAGATTCAAGATTTAATCTTTGGACTTGGTGATCCTAGCACCAATTGAGTATAACTTTTCCAGCCTTACCTTCATTTAGCAGCTGGAAAGCTTTTTCAAACTCCGTGTAATGAAAAGAGTGAGTGATCACTTTTTTTACATCTAACCCAGAATCAATAAGAGCTAATCCCTTATACCAAGTTTCAAACATTTCTCGGCCATAAATGGATTTTATATTTAGAGCTTTAAAAATTAATTTAGATAGATCTAAATTNATCNTATCAGATGGNAGGCCTANTAAAGCNATATTACCNCCCATGAGCATAGAATCTATCATTTGNTCTANNGCAANTTCTGAACCTGACATNTCTANNCCTACNTCAAAACCTTCTTTTAAGCCCATNGATTTCATTTTATCTTNNATNTTTTCTTTNGATGGNTTTAGNGTNTCAACANCANANACAGTTTTTGCAAGAGATAGTCTGTCATCATTGATATCTGTAATTAAAACTTTTCTTGCGCCAACATGCAGGGCTATAGCTGCAGACATTATGCCTATTGGTCCTGCGCCTGTTATTAAAACATCTTCGCCAACAAGATCAAAAGACAAAGTAGCATGGATTGCATTTCCAAAAGGATCAAGTATTGCGCCCATTTCATCATCTACTGAATCTGGAAGTTTAACTATATTCCTAAAAGGAATTGAAACAAATTCAGCAAAAGCACCATCTCTATCTACGCCTAAATTAACTGTGTCAGGATCAAGGTGTAGTTTTCCAGCTCTGGCATTTCTGCTAATAGAGCCCACTATATGTGATTCAGCCGAAACTCTATCACCTAATTCTAAACCCTTAACATTGTCTCCAATCTCAATAACTTCTCCCATAAACTCATGGCCAACTGTCATTGGAGGTTTAATTGTTTTGCTTGCCCAAGTATCCCAATTCCAAATGTGCAAATCAGTTCCACATATAGCTGTTGCTTTGACCTTAATTAAAACTTCATCAGATTTAATTTTAGGCTTATCTACTTCTTGTAACTTAAGACCTACTTCTGATTTTTCTTTTACTAATGCTTTCATATAATATTTAGTTCCTTTCCAACTTTATCAAATATTTCAATCGCTTGGTCAAGTTGTTGTTTTGTATGTTCGCTTGTAATCTGCAACCTAATTCTAGCTTCGCCCTTTGGAACAACAGGATAGAAGAATCCAATTGCATAAAGACCTTCTTCAAGAAGCATTTTTGACATTTCTTGAGCTTTTTTTGCATCTCCCAACATCACAGGAGTTATAGGGTGCATGTCTCCTTTCACTTCAAACCCCAAAGATTTAATCGAATCTCTGAAATAAGCAGTATTTTCTTTTATTCTCTCTCTTCTTTCTGGCTCATTTTTGACAATCTCTAAAGCTTTTAAAGATGCAGAGACTATTGATGGTGACAACGCATTAGAAAATAAATATGGCCTAGATCTTTGTTTTAGAAGTTTGATTACATTTTCTTTTGCACATATAAAACCACCAGATGCTCCGCCAAGAGCTTTTCCAAGTGTGCCAGTTAAAATATCTATCTTTCCTTCCAGACCAAAATATTCAGCTGTACCTCTACCGTTCTCACCAACAAATCCAGTAGCATGGCAATCATCAAGCATTATTAACGCATTATATTTCTCTGCGAGCTCAACAATCTTATCTAATTTTGCGTACGTTCCATCCATTGAGAAAACGCCATCACTAACAATAACTTTATGATTGGCTGAATCAGAGTCTGCTTGCTGTAAGCATTTCTCAAGATCCTTCATATCGCTATGCTGATACCTGTATCTCTTTGCTTTGCATAGTCTTATACCATCAATTATTGAAGCATGATTTAAAGAATCACTGATTATGGCATCCTCAGCACCAAAAAGAGGTTCAAAAAGACCTCCATTTGCATCAAAACAAGCTACATAAAGTATGCAATCATCAAAACCCAAAAAAGAACTCAATTTCTCTTCAAGCTTTCTATGTAAATCATTAGTCCCACAGATGAATCTAACTGAGGCCATACCAAAACCATCTTCTTGAATGGAGTTGATGGCTGCATCTTTTATTTCTTTATTATTTGCTAGACCAAGATAATCATTGGCGCAGAAATTCATAACTTCTTTGCCATTTTTGAGTTTAATTGCGGTTTGTTGAGGTGAATTTATAAATCTCTCGTTTTTATATAGATCGTCATTTAATATTTGTTCGATCTCATGATCGATATGATTATAGAAACTTTTACTCACAATCAGATTATAATAGAATCCACAATTATCTTATGCATAAAAGAACAAAAATAATTTCTACAATAGGACCTTCATCTAAATCTCCAACTTTGATAAAAAAGCTTTATGACAAAGGAATGAATGTTGTAAGGATAAATATGTCTCATACTTCAATAGCGGATATGAAAAAGGTTATTAAAGATATAAAGACTATAAATAAGG
>PBXH01000030.1 GCA_002727535.1 Gammaproteobacteria bacterium
TTAGTTTTTGTTGGCGATGTGGTTGGAACAGGATCTTCAAGAAAATCGGCAGTAAATTCAATGTTATGGCACATGGGATCTGATATTCCTTTTGTTCCATCAAAAAAGACTGGTGGTTTTTGTTTTGGCGGAAAAATTGCACCTATCTTCTACAACACATTACAAGATTCTGGAGCTTTCCCTTTAGAACTCAATGTTGATAACTTAGAGCACGGAAAGAAAATAATATTAAAACCTTATTCTGGTGAAATACTCGATGATGCAACAGGTGATGTTATAAGCGCCTTTAATCTTAAGACAGATGTAATCTTCGATGAAATAAGAGCTGGTGGAAGAATAAACCTAATTATTGGAAGACAGCTTACAGATAAAACAAGAGAAAAAATGGGATTAGAGCCTTCAGATAAATTCTGCAGGTATGGCGAAGATAAAAAAACTAATAAAGGTTATACCTTGGCTCAAAAAATGGTTGGGAAAGCATGTGGTATGGAAGGAGTTAGAGCTGGACAATATTGCGAACCGAGAATGAAGACTGTTGGTTCTCAAGATACTACAGGTCCTATGACTAGAGATGAGCTAAAAGAATTGGCATGTCTAGGTTTTTCTTCTGACTTAGTAATGCAATCTTTCTGTCATACAGCTGCATATCCTAAACCCGTTGATGAAGTTACTCATAGAACATTACCAGATTTCTTTATAAACAGAGGTGGAGTTTCGTTGCGACCTGGCGATGGAATTATTCATTCATGGTTAAACAGAATGCTAATACCAGATACAGTTGGTACAGGTGGAGATAGTCATACAAGATTTCCAATAGGAATTAGTTTCCCAGCAGGTTCAGGAATGGTAGCTTTTGCAGCAACTTTAGGAGTAATGCCATTGGAGATGCCGGAAAGTGTTCTCGTTAAATTTTCAGGAGAATTAAGACCTGGAATAACTATAAGAGATCTCGTTCATGCCATACCTTATTTTGCAATGAAACAGAATCTGCTTACTTTAGATAAAAAAACTAAAAAAAATATATTCTCAGGAAGATGTTTAGAAATAGAAGGTCTGCCAAACCTTAAAATTGAACAAGCTTTTGAACTTTCAGATGCTTCAGCAGAAAGATCAGCCTCAGGTTGTACGGTTAAACTTGATAAAGAACCTATTATTGAATACTTAAAATCTAATATAACTTTATTGAGATGGATGATTGCAGATGGCTATCATGATCCTAAGACTCTTGAAAGAAGAGCTAGAGAAATGGAGGAATGGATAAAAAACCCTGTTCTTATGGAAGCAGATGATGATGCCGAATATGCTGCAATTATTGATATCCCTCTTGATGAAGTAACTGAGCCTTTATTATGTTGCCCTAATGATCCTGATGATGTTAAACCTCTTAGCGAAATAGCTGGGAATGTTGTTGACGAGACATTCATTGGTTCCTGCATGACAAATATTGGTCATTTTAGAGCAGCTGGTAAATTATTAGAAAAATATGGCAAGTCTAAAACAAGGCTTTGGGTCGTTCCTCCTACAAGAATGGATGAGCATCAGCTTACTGAAGAAGGCTACTATGAAATTTTTAATAATTCAGAGGCTAGAGTTGAAATTCCAGGCTGTTCTTTATGTATGGGGAATCAAGCAAGAGCGGCTGATAATTCAGTCATGGTCTCAACATCTACTAGAAATTTTCCAAATAGAATGGGTGATGGTACCGATGTTTATCTAGCTTCATCTGAAGTAACCGCTATAACATCATTGCTTGGGAAAATACCAACTTTAGAAGAATATAATGAATATATGGTAGACCTAAATTCAATGTCAGAAGAAGTATTTAGGTTTATGAATTTTAACGAAATAGAAAATTATCTAGAAAAAGTTAGAAAAATGGATATACCTCATTTAGATATTGAGGATATNAAGAATTAATAGCTTGTCTCTTTTTTTCAAGATCTTCTAAATATTCATCTGAAATATTTGTTGGGTAAGTGCCAGTAAAAATAGACTTTTCAACATCATTTAGTTCTGAATTGAGTTCAGTAACTGAATCAACTAGATCAGATAAATCCTGATAAATTAAATTATCGCAACCTATGAATTCTTTTACTTCTTCTACAGATCTATTGCTTGCGATTAATTCACTCTTAGCTGGCATATCAATTCCATACACATTAGGAAACTTTACTTCTGAAGATGAAGAAGCNACAGAAACTTTTTTAGCTCCAGNTTTATAGCACATAGCAACAATTTCTTTCATAGTGGTTCCTCTAACTATTGAATCATCAACTAATAAGACATTTTTATCTTTGAATTCATCATTGATNGGATTTAATTTTCTCCGCACTGACCTTCTTCTCATATCCTGTTCAGGCATTATGAAGGTTCTACCAATATATCTNTTTTTTACAAATCCATAGATAACTTCTTTATTTAAGCATTCCGCTACTTTTGTTCCGCTAGTTATTGAGCTTTCTGGTATTGGTATAACTACATCAATGTCTTCATCAGGTATATGTTTTTTAATTTTTTCAGCTAGCTTCATTCCCATATTTTGTCTTGCTTGATAAACACTAACTCCATCAATAACAGAATCTGGTCTAGCAAAATATACATATTCAAATAGACAAGGCATAAGAGTAGTGTTGTCTGAACATATTTTTGTATGCATTTCTCCTTGATTNCTTATAAAAATGGCTTCTCCAGGACTTAGATCTCTTTCAAGATCATAATTAGAAGATGAAAAGGCTGCGCTTTCAGATGAAATCATATAATCCTTTGTGCCATCTGAATTAANTCTTGAACCAAGACTTAAAGGCCTAATGCCATAACGATCTCTAAATGCTAAAAGTCCATGACCGGTTATTATTGAAACAACATTTATGCTGCCCTCACATCTTTTGAAAGTTGATTCTACTGCTTTGAATAAAGCTTCTGGACTTGGTTCTTTTTGATTATTTTTAGATATTTCATGAGCAAGAATATTAAGAAGAACTTCTGAATCAGAATCAGTAGATATGTGTCTTAAATCGCTACTAAATAATTCTGCTGCTAATTCTTTAGTATTTGATAGATTCCCATTATGAGCTAGTGATATTCCGTAGGGAGAATTAACATACATTGGTTGAGCATATTCTTTAGAATTTCCTCCTGCAGTTGGATATCGAACATGACCAATTCCATAATTACCTTTAAGTCTTTCGAAATGCCTTTGAGTGAATACTTCTCTAACAAAACCCTTAGATTTTCGTGAATTAAGAGTGCCGTCTTCACATATTGTTATTCCAGCAGCATCTTGCCCTCTATGTTGCAACATAATCAAAGCATCATAGAGTTCTGTAAAACAATTATCTTTTTGTACTATCCCAACAATCCCACACATTAACTTAACAAGTAGATAAAGATGTTCTCAAAATATGAGAGCAAAATATTTATTACAAATGAATTGTACACTAAAGATGACTCGGTTAANTTAGGAAATAATTGGAGTATAAAAAATATTAGAAGCAAGAATCTAATAATGGACATAATACTTCCTATAACTATGTTGGCTATTCCCTTAATTTTTGGGACATAAAGGCCTACAAAAAAATTTACGAAAGGAAGCCCTGCACAAGCAAATAATCCTATGAAAACGTTATAGATCGAGTATGCGTAGTCTAGGCCTTGATCTTCAAAATAGTCATAAACTGTTTTAAGGTTATTCAAAACAATATAAGCATAAAAGAAAAGTATTGAGGCATAGACCAATTCTTTTAATATGCCATTATTTCTTACTCTAAATAACAACAAAACAATTCCTGTAAGCAGCAAAAGATCTAAAATGCTGAAATTTAAATTTTCCATAGCAANCTAATCAAGAATTTTAAGAATTTTAGTTATAAAATTTCTTAATTCTCTCCTATCAACAATTTTATCAATGAAACCTTTTTCTAATTGTTTTTCTGCTGTTTGAAAGTCTTTAGGCAAATCTTCTTTTACAGTATCTTGAATAACTCTTTTTCCTGAAAAACCTATTCTCGCATTTGGTTCTGCAATAATTAAATCTCCAAGCATTGCCAAGCTAGCAGTTACGCCTCCATAACAAGGGTCTACTAGAACTGATATAAATGGAATTTTTTTATTTTTTAATGCTTTTACAGCGGAAGCAGTTTTCCCCATTTGGAANAATGAAATCATAGATTCTTGCATTCTGGCGCCACCACTGGTTGAAAAAGATATTAGAGGAATATTGTTTTCAATAGAATAATCTACTGCTTTAACAAACCTCTTCCCTACCACTGCACCCATTGAACCGCCAAGAAAATCAAATTCAAATATCGCAACTGCAATTTCTTTATCATTTATTTTTCCTGTGCCAATCGATAATGCCTCATCAGTTCCAGTTTTCTTTAATGCATCTTGATATCTATCTTTATATCTTTTTGTATCTTCAAATTTTAGATAGTCTTTAAATTCTTCTTCTTCATTGAGGCTTTTATAACTGCCCTCATCAAAAGTTATCTCTATTCTCTCAGCAACATTTATTTTGAAATGGTTAGAGCACTTAGAGCAAACATAAGAATTCTTTTTTAGTTCAGGTATATAAAGTATAGAACCGCACTTATTGCATGATTTCCATAAACCTTCAGGAATTTTGCTATCGCTGCTTTTACCAAAAGTCTTGGATAGATTTTGTTTTATTGTAGGTATAAAGTCTTTAATCCAATTCATCTAAAAAAACCTTATTTTTTGTATAAGTGAAGTCATTATACTCTGGACCGATAAAATATAATCCATTTGGCGAAACAGTTTTGCATGCCTTCTTTCTGTTCTTTGCTTTAATAATATTTTTAAACTCAGTAATGGTGAGATTATTCTTACCAATCTCTATTAATGTTCCAACTATAATTCTTATCATGTTCTGTAAAAAAGCATTACCTTTTATCTTAAATAAAATGTATTCCCCTTTTTTTGTAAATTGAGCTGAATACAGATTTCTCATAGCTGTTTTTGATTGACAGTTTGAACTTCTGAATGAAGAAAAATCCTGTTCTCCTAAAAGATGCTTACAAGCGTTATTCATTTTTTTTAAACTTAGTTTAGCTCTAACCCATAAGCAATTATTCGACTCTATTGCTGGTTTTTCTGCTGTATTTTTTAATAGATAGATATAAGTACGGGATTTAGCATCAAAACGAGCGTGGAGACTATCTTTAACCTTATATATATTTTTTATAGATATGTCNTCAGGCAAGTAAGTGTTTGCGCCTCTTATCCATGAATCAATAGTTCTTTTAGAGCGTGAATCAAAATGGATAATTTGGTTTGTTGCATGAACTCCAGCATCTGTTCTTCCTGAACATATTGTTAAGATTTTATGATTTGCTACCTTACTTAAAGCTGATTCAACTTTAGCCTGAATAGTTTTTTTACGATTCTTTTGTCGCTGGAAACCATGATATCTTGTTCCCTGATACTCAATTTGAGCAAAAAAACGAGCCATTAACTTAATTTATCCCTCAGTTGATTGATTTGTTTTAGCTGTTTCTTTGTTAATTTATATTTTTCTAATTTCTTTAATAAAGTGATTGATTTTCCTTTTTTTCCCATATTCATGTAAGCAATTGCTAGATCTATTTTTTGACGAATGACGTCTGAACTAATTTCATTACTCTCTTCAACCTTTTTTAAAGAAGTTTTTTCTTTAATATCTTGATTTTTATTTTTTATATTTCTTATTGTTAATTCAGCAAAAAATAATACGACAATTGCAAGAATTACAATTAACTGAATATTGCTAAGTTGAATATTAAACTCATCTAATAAAAATTTGGAAGGGTCTTGAATAATTGAATTGAAGTCTAATCTATTAATAAAATCTTCAAAGGTCTCTATCAACATTGGAGCATTGCCCTCTATCTAGCAGTATCTGATCTAGAATGCACATTGCTGCCATTGCTTCTAGAATTGGTGTTGCTCTGAGCCCAACGCATGGATCATGTCTACCTTTAACTTGTAAATCAACTTCATTATTTTTTGTATCAATTGTTTTTGTGTTCTGTGAGATACTTGAAGTTGGTTTTAATGATACGAATATATCAATATCATCTCCATTTGATATTCCGCCCAGAATTCCTCCCGAATTATTAGTCTCAAAACCATCTTTCTTTAATAGATCTCTGTTCTCGGAACCTTTCATTTCTACAACTCTAGTACCAGACCCTAGCTCTACTGCTTTAACAGCATTTACACCCATCATAGATTTAGCTAACTCAGCATCGAGTTTAGAAAATACAGGCGAACCGATTCCAGGCATAAGGCCTTCTACTCTTATAAGAATTTTTGCTCCAATTGAATCTTGCTCTTTTCTTAAATTGTTAAAAAAGTCCTCTAATTCATTAACTTTTGAACTGTCCACAAAAGAAAAGTTATTGTCTGAAACAGTAGAAAGATCAATTGATTTAGCTTTTATTGAACCAATCTGAACAACTCCTCCCGAAATTTTTATTTTCATAGAAGATAAAATCTTTTTAGCTATTGCTCCTCCTGCAACACGCATTACAGTTTCTCTTGCGCTTGCTCTTCCGCCACCTCTATAATCTCTAATTCCATATTTTTTGAAGTAAGTATAATCAGCATGTCCTGGTCTTAGCTTGTCTTTGATATCTTCATAATCTTTTGATTTTTGATCAGTGTTTTTAATTAAAAGCCCAATTGGAGTCCCAGTTGTTTTGCCTTCGAAAACTCCAGATAATATTTCAACTTTATCTGGTTCTTTTCTTTGTGTGACATGCTTAGATTGGCCAGGTTTTCTTCTATCTAATTCTGCCTGAATAATTTCTTCATTTAATTCAATATTTGGAGGGCAGCCATCTATTATTGCTCCCATAGCTAATCCATGGCTTTCACCGAATGTTGTTAATTTAAAAATTGTTCCAAAAGTATTTCCAGACATAATTATTTAGTTATATTCTCAAGTATCTTATATATATTAATCGAATCTAAATCATCAATATCATAAAAATTAATTAATTTATCCTTATCTAAATTAATATTATCCATACTATTAACAAATTTTTCTCTTAAAAAAGAGGTAGCTTCTTCTCTTCTTTTTTTATGTCCCAATGGATACAAGATTTCTTCTTCAAATTCCTCTCCTGAATTAAGTTTTACAATTACTTTATTCGGAATAGCTCTATGATTGAGATCATAGTAAATTTCTGTATATTTTTTATTTTCTAAAGTAGTTGTTTTCTCTCTTAAATGATCGATTCTAGGATCTGAAGCTGAATGATCAGAATAAGAATCAGAATCTAAAACGCCATTTAGCAGACACCAGGCAACAATATATTCAATGCAATGATCTCTGTCTGCATAATTTGTTAATGGTCCTTCTTTTGAGATTATTCGTATTCCAGGTTCTTGAGTTTCAATAATTACCTTATCTATTTCTTCTAACTTATCAGAAAGCTGAATATTTAATTTCAGCGCTGCTTCTGCTGCTGTTTGTGCATGAAATTCTGCTGGAAAGCTAACCTTATAGAGGATATTGTCCATTACATAAGATGATAAATCTCTTTCTAATTTCAAAGGATTATCACCCATGAGAACATCATTAAAACCCCAATCTTTTGCTGAAATAGCAGTTGGATAATTCTCATCACTAACTTCAGATATAAAAACTTGCTTTAATGCTTTTGCTGACGCATCTCCTGCTGCCCAACTTTTTCTTGCTCCAGTATTAGGAAAATGTCTATAAGTTCTAAGACTCTGGCCATCTATAAAAGCATTGCTTATAACTGCTCGCAATTTATGTGGATCTTGAGACATCATTCTGGAAGCGACAGATGCTGATGCAACTTTTACTAATGCAACATGATCTAAACCTTTTCTATTTAAACTATTTTCTATAGCTAAACATCCCTGAATTTCATGAGCTATAACCATAAAATTAAGAATCTCTTTAAAAGAATATTCTTTTATACCTTTTGTCTTCAAATAATCAGTTAAAGCGATAATAGCTCCCAAATTATCTGAAGGATGCCCCCATTCTTTTGCAAGCCAAGTATCATTGAAATCCAACCATCTTATTAAAGAACCATTGAGGAAAGCTGCATCAACTGGATTAGTTTTAATATCAGTGCCAATAACTCTAACTGGTCCAGATGAATCTTTGATATAAGCAATATTACAAAAATCTTTAACTTTTTTATGCTCTAAAGCTAAAAATGCGCATGCCAGACTATCAAAAAANCANGTTTTTGCTTCTTGCAAGCTAGCCTCTTTTGCCTCATAGNNNTGAGTATAATTAGCAATCTTTTCAATTAGTGGATCAGATAAGGTCATTACCTTGATTCAATATCTTCCCACTCTCGATCTGGTGGGCCAATGTATTCAGCGCTAGGTCTAATTATT
>PBXH01000031.1 GCA_002727535.1 Gammaproteobacteria bacterium
AAGATCCATCACGAGTATCTATTTTTATCATATCCCCTTCATTTATAAACAAAGGCACCTGTATCTCTTTTCCAGATGAAATTAAAGCTGGCTTTAATGTATTTGATACTGTATCCCCTTTAAGACCAGGCTCGGTATTAATAATTTCCTTATTCACAAAGTTTGGAGGCTCAATATTTAGCACTTCTCCATTCCAAAAAAGAATTTTGCATTCTTCCTCTCCATCGAGCCAATCTTTAATATTGATTAGCTTATCAGAAGGTACATCAATCTGTTCAAAGGTACTTTGATCCATGAATACATAATTTTTGCCTTCTGAATAAAGAAATTGGAAATCTCTTTCCAATATATCTGCTTCTTCGACGCTTTCACCCGATTTAAAAGTTCTTTCCCATACTTTTTGTGTTCGTAAGTTATAGAGTTTAGTTCTCATAACAGCTTGTCCTTTACCAGGCTTATGAAATTCATATGAAATTATGGAGCATGGCTCACTATCTATGAGAATTTTTAGCCCTTGTTTGAACTGATTAGTGGAATATTTCATCAATAACTATTAGATTCATTAATATGGCAAAGTCTATTTTACAACCTTTACTATTTCTTTGTATCTCAGTAGTAACATTTTTAGTCTCTTATCTATTAGCAACAACTGTACAAGTAGGGACTATTGCTGAGGGCGGTTTGTCTTTAATTATGATTGTTATGTTTTTATCTTTTTTCATTCATTGGGTGATGTTTATTCCTTCTTATCTCTTCCAGACTGAAAAATTTTATGATTTAACAGGTTCAATTACTTATATAACTCTTTTGAGTTTTGTAATTTATATCAAGCAATTAGTAGTGCATGCCGTTCTAGATTGGCGATCAATACTAATATTTACTTGCATCATAATATGGACCGTAAGACTTGGAAGTTTTCTCTTTTGGAGAGTCTTAAAAGATGGTGAAGACAAAAGGTTTAGAACAATTCTGCCTAGTTTTACTCAATTATTTATGACTTGGACATTATCCGCTGCATGGGTATTTATTCAGTCTCTTGCTGCTTTAGTTGCTTTAACATCTCTTCAACAAGAACCATTTGGAATAGTTGGTTTTATTGGTCTCGGCCTTTGGATTTTTGGGTTTATTTTTCAAGTAGTTGCAGACCATCAAAAAACTCAATTTAAAGCCAATTCTGCAAATGAAGGCAACTTTATAACAGAAGGTCTGTGGAGCATTTCAAGGCATCCAAATTATTTTGGTGAAATAGTTCTTTGGACTGGAATAGCTGTTATGGCATTGCCAGTAATGTCAGGCCTTCAATATGTATCATTGATATCTCCAGTATTTGGATTTTTGCTAATTTACTTTGTTAGCGGAGTTAGATTGCTTGAAAATAAAGCAAACAAAAAATGGGGAAATAATCCTGATTATCAGAATTATAAAAAGAACACCCCTATATTTGTGCCCAAATTCTTTAAATAAAGGGTTATAAAGGCTTTACAGCAAAAAATAGGTATAAATTTATTACCTAATTTAAGATACATTTAACGGCTAAGTAGGTGTAAAATTACACTAATTTGATATATTTAACCGATCAAGTTTAGAAAGGGGTAATACTAATATGAGAACATATATATATTTATTGTCTTTATTGGCGTTTTTTGCTTTTTCAGAAAACACCGATATTGAAGAAATCTTATCTGAGAATGAAAATAATTTTTCTCTCTCAGAGAAATCACAAAGCCAAGTAAATGACCTATCAACAGAAAAGGATTCGTTGCTTGCAGAATGGAAAGTAGTAGTTAAGCAAGTTGAAGGCTTAAAAATCTATAATGAACAAAANAGACGTCAAATTAAAGCTCAGGAAGAAAGAATGGTTACTCTTGCAGAGCAGACTAGACAAGTTGTTGTTATTCAGAGACAAATCCCGCCTCTGATGGAAAGAATGGCAGATAGTCTTGAGCAGTTTGTTAGTCTTGATGCTCCATTCTCATTGCCTGAGAGAGTAAAAAGAATCAATCAAGTAAGAGCTACACTTTCAGATCCTAAAGTCACAGCATCAGAACAAGTTCGTCAGGTTTTAGAAGCTTATAACATTGAAAGAGAATATGGCAGAACCATTGAAACTTATGAGGACGCCATAGTAATAGATGGTGAAGAAAAGGTTGTTAACATCCTAAGAATCGGTCGTCTTGCTCTTATGTATCAGCTCAAGGATCAAAGCCAAGCTGGTATTTGGGATTCAGAACAAAATGATTGGGTCGAAGTTAGTGGTTACAGATTGCCTGTAAGGGACGGAATTAGAATGGCAAATAAAACAGCCCCACTTGATCTACTAGCAGTCCCTGTAAAATTTCAAGGAGGTGAGTAATGAGATACTTAAAGATATTTTTACTTACTTCATTAATTACTTCTTCTTATGCTCTTGCGCAAGAAGCTGACACTCCTCCTCCAACAAATCTGGATAAATTATTAGAGCTTGTAAAAGAAGGTAAAACTAAAGAACAAGCTGCAAACAGAAAGAGAGAGGCAGAATTTAAAGCATCACGCGATAAACAAGAACAGATTCTTAAAGCCGAGCAAAGAGAATTGGCAAGACAAGAGAGAATCGCTGATCAATTAGAAGCAGAGTTCAAGAAGAACCAAGAAAAACTAAGAATCGCTGAAGAAGCTTATCTTAAACAGCTTGGATCTTTAAACGAGCTTTTTGGTCATATGCAAAGTATTAGTACTGATTCAAGAGTTACTTTTGAATCCTCACTAACTGCTGCAGAATTTGGTAAAGACAGAGAAGAATTCTTAAAAAATCTAACNAAGAAAATGGGTGAATCAACTCAACTACCAACAATTTCTGAGATTGAAAGAGTTTGGTATGAAATTATGCGTGAGATGAAAGCAACTGGAGAAGTTAGTCGTTTTTCAGCTACTGTTATAAATGTTGATGGTACTCAAGCTGAGTGTGATGTTGTTCGAATTGGTGTATACAACGCAGTTTGTGGCTCTAAGTATTTAGAATATGTTCCTGCTAAAGGNCAGTATCAATTCTTAGCAAGACAGCCTGCTGGAAGATATACAAGTTCAGCTGGTAGAGTTTCTGGCGCAGATACTTCAAGCGGCTACGTAAGCTTTTCTGTAGATCCAAGCGGACCTTCAGGAGGAGCTTTGTTAGCTAATCTTGTACAGAATCCATCTCTTTGGGAAAGAATTCAGCAAGGTGGAATTATTGGTTACATTATCTTAGCGATTGGTGGCATCACATTGATTTATGCAATATATAAATATGTAATGCTTTGGGTCATGAGCAGAGCAGTTCATGAACAGCTGTCCACTGATACACCGAGCGATTCTAATCCACTTGGAAGAGTNCTGAAAGTTGGCAAATCTCATATGAAGGATGAAATTGATAGGCTTGAATTAAAATTAGCTGAAGCAATTATGGGTGAAAGGCCTGCAATTGAAAGAGGCATAAGTTTCGTTAAGATTGTTTCTGTTGTAGCACCGTTGGCAGGTTTGCTAGGTACGGTTACAGGTATGATTATTACTTTCCAACAAATTACATTGTTTGGAACAGGTGATCCAAAAATCATGGCTGGAGGTATATCTCAAGCCCTAGTTACAACAGTGCTGGGTCTTGTTGTTGCTATACCAACAACATTAGCTCATTCTTTCTTACAATCTTCAGCTAGATCAGTTGTTGATGTACTTGAAGAACAAGCGACAGGAATTGTTGCTGAAAAAGCTAAATAATTATGTACTGGCTAACTGAGCTCTACATATCTCTTAGAGACTTTATGGAGTCTGGTGGGCCAGTATTATGGTATATCGCTATTTTAGTTACATTTATGTGGGCTTTAATCTTTGAAAGAGTCTATTACTTTCTTTTTGTTCATAATGATTTCGCATCAAATATTAAAGAAAGATATCTATCAATGAAATTTAAAAGTCCTTGGCATAAAAATCAGACAAAAACTCGATTTATCTCAGAAGGCAAGATTTCCATTAATAAAAACATTCAGCTTATACAAGTTTGTATAGCGTTATGTCCTCTATTTGGATTAATGGGAACTGTTACTGGAATGATAGAAGTATTCCAGGTAATGGCTTTTACTGGTGGTGGTGATGCCAGATCAATGGCAGGAGGNGTTTCTAAAGCAACACTTCCAACAATGGCAGGCATGGTATCTTCACTTTCAGGTGTACTAGCTATGATTTGGGTAAAAAATCAAGTTGAATCAAACGAACTTTTAATGGTGGATTACGTAACAGGATCAAATAAACAAGCCCAAGGAGGTAGGAAATGAGAAGAACTGCTATAAGCGCAGCCGCGAGAGACGAAGAAAGTGAAATTAACTTAACACCCATGCTTGATGTGGTGTTTATAATGCTTATTTTCTTTATTGTTACTGCAAACTTTATTAAAGAACCAGGTTTAGAAGTGAATAGACCAGATTCTGATACTTCAGAAATACAAGAGAACGCNGCAATACTAATAGCTATTGGTAGTAATGATGAGATCTATATGGACGGAAGAAGAATAGATGTNAGACAGGTAAAGGCAAATGTCTTAAAACTGCTTGCAGACAATCCTCAAGGAACAGTCGTTGTACAAGCTGACGAGACAGCAAGTGCAGATGCCATAATTCAAGTTATGGATGGAGCTAGAGATGCAGGAGTTTATGATATCTCTCTTGCAGCTGAACCAAATTAAAAATTTATGGCGAAGAACAAAGAGTCAGATTTTAATCTTGAAGATCTAAAAAACTTCTTGCCTGCAGGTGCTGAGGAGCAGAAGCGTTGGGGCTTTATCGCTTTGGCACCATTTGTTGGATTTTTACTCTTTGTTTTTATGGTTTTATTGGTTAGTACTGGAGATGCTGGTGATATTGTCAAAGGAAGAAAAATTGGCGATGTTATTATGCCAGATAGAGAAATAGAAACTCTTTTTGATGATGATGTTGAACCTCCAGAAGAACCAGAAGTAGCACCACCAGATATAGCNCCGCCACAACTAGATGTAAAACCTATAGCTGTTTCAGCATCTAAAGCAGCNCCAGACATTAANTTTAATCAAGGNAGTGGNTCTTTATTTAGAGATGGAGAATANATTCCTTTGTTTAAAGTACAGCCTGTNTATCCACGAAGAGCTCAAGAAAGAGGNATGGAAGGCTATGTNATAGTNGCCTTCACAATTACCGAATCAGGAACAATAGAAGAACCATATGTCATAGAAGGCAAATGCAGAAACGCAAAAAATAGAGATGGAGCATATAATGATTGTTCAATGTTTAATTCTGCAACCCTAAGAGCAGCAAAGAAATTAAAATATAAACCTACTGTTAGAGATGGTAGAGCAGTAGCTGTTGAAGATGTACCGCATAAGTTTACTTATGAAATAGAGGAGAACTCATGATAAGAATATTATTAACTCTAATTTTGGCCCTATCTTTTCCTACATTGCCTGGATTATATGCACAAGCTAAAAGTGTAGATGACCTAGATCTTGAGTATGGTCTTCCAAGATTAATTTCTGAAGCAGAAAAAAAGAAAGCTTTACAAAAGAAAAGATCAAAAGTGCTAACACAATCTGTGGCCAGAAAAGTTACAAGAATAGTTGAAGCATTTGATGAGGCTGGAACAGCAGAAGATGCAAAAGCTTTAATTTTAAAAAGTGAAACATACAGTAAAGCAGAAAAAGCTAAAGAAGCTAAAGAAAAAGATAGAGAAATCAAAGTTGCAGTCGCTAAAGCTCAAAGGGAGCTTGATGATCTCAAAGAAAAAATAGATTCTCTAAAAAGTTATGACCGATCTATGGTTTGGTATTATCAGGGCTACATTAATCTTGTTTATGCCGATAATTTACCAGGAGCAAGACAGAATTACCTAAATCTAATACAAGAAGAAGATGCTACACCACAAATAAAGTTAGGCTCTTACTACACAGTTTCACAATTATATTTAGCAGATGAAGATTTCACTAATGGCATTAAATATTTATTGCTATGGTTTCAAAAATCTCCAGAAGTGACAGCTCAAGCTTATGTTTTGTTAGGGCAAGCCTATTTTCTTTTAGACGAACATAAAAAAGCATTTAGCAATTTAAAAAGAGCAAAAAGTATCACGGAAGAAGAAGGCGCACTTTTTCGAGAGAATTGGTACTCGCTTTTAATAGCCACCATGTCCGAATTAGGCCTTAAAGAGGATCAGGTACCATTATATGAAGAAGTTTTAGAACTTTTTCCGAAGAAAAAATACTTTGTAAACCTTGCAGGTTTATACAATGAGCTTGAAAGACCATTAGATTATACAGCTCTATTAAAAACAGCATTTACAAAACAATTGCTCGATAAAAAGAGCGAATTCCAATCACTATCACAAAGTTTATTAGCTGCTGGAAATCCTTATTGGGCAGCTGAAGTAATGATCACTGGCATGTCTTCTGTTCCAGGCTTACAAATTGTTGATCAGCAATGTGAATTGAGCAAAGTGCTTGATGACAGAGGTAATATCAAAACCAACCGACAAGGAGAAGCAGTCGAAGAAGAAGTGTGTCTAGATGTATATGGTCCAGCTTTCGTTAAGCCTGGATCCGAAGCTGCATTAGATAAAGAGGCTAAGCCAGTTCTTGAAGAAGACAAGCAGAATCTAACAATATTGGCTGAAGCTTTAAGATCAGCAAGAGAAAGAAGAGCAGCTATAGATATTTTCAAGAAATTAGTAAAAATCACTGATGATGGCGAAGCATATATTGCTATGGGTAACTTGTACTATCAAGAAGACGATATAGCAAAAGCTGTGGAAGCTATTGATAAGGGTCTTAAGAAAGGCAAGCTTAAGAATCCAGGTTACGCACAATTAACATTAGGCCAAGCTTATTTTGAATTAGGCAAATTTGATGATGCTAGAAAAGTTTTCAATAAAGCAAGCCAGAGTAAAAGAGATTCTGTAAAGAAGTCAGCTCGAGCTTGGCTTAAATATACAGATGCAGAACAAGAAAGAGTTAGGAACCTGCAATTAAGAAAAGAATCTATTTCTTAGAAATCTAATTATTTATATCGCTACTTTCGCTGGAATGTGCGGATGGAACTCATAATTTATTAATTCGAAATCTTCGAATTCATAATCATCTATAGATTCTTTATTCTTAACTATTATTTTGGGTGGCGTTAAAGGTTTTCTTGATAATTGCTCTTCTGCTTGTTCAAGGTGATTTGTATAGAGATGAGCGTCTCCTAAAGTGTGGACGAACTCCCCTACTTTCAGATCACAGATATTGGCAATCATATGAGTTAATAAAGAATATGAAGCAATATTAAATGGTACGCCAAGAAATACATCTGCACTTCTTTGATAAAGTTGGCATGACAGCTTTCCATCTTGCACATAAAACTGAAATAGTATGTGACAAGGTGCTAAAGCCATGTTTGGTATATCTGCTACATTCCAAGCACTTACAATATGACGCCTACTGTTTGGATTATTTTTAATTTGAGTAATGACTTCTGTTACTTGGTCATGAATATTGTTTTTGCCTTCCCATTTGCGCCATTGTTTACCATAGACTGGACCAAGATCTCCATTTTCATCAGCCCATTCATCCCAAATAGAAACTCCATTCTCTTTTAAATAGTTAATATTAGTATCTCCTTTTAAAAACCAAAGCAGCTCATAAGCAACAGATTTAAAATGAATTTTTTTAGTGGTTAATAGAGGAAAAGAATCTTCAAGGTTAAATCTCATCTGGTGACCAAAAATTGAAACTGTACCAGTCCCAGTTCTATCTCCTTTTGGCTTTCCAGTATTTTTAACTTTTTCTAATAAATCGAGGTATTCTTGCATCTATTTTTTTAAAAGAATGATTAGCCCTAATATTATCATAGGAACACACAATAACTGCCCTTGAGTCATAAAACTAAACAGTAAAAAATCATTGCCCCATACTAAATCTGGAGTTCTATATATCTCAGCTATTGATCTTGCTATGCCATAACCTATTAAAAAGTAAGCAGAGTGTCTGCCAACCTTCTCTGTTTTATTAATAATGAAATTTAAAAAAATAAATAATAGCAATCCTTCTAATAGAGCCTCATAAATTTGTGAAGGATGTCTTATAAGAGCATCTGGATCTGTGGGGAATATCATGCCCCAAGCAACATCTGTCTCTCTTCCATAGAGTTCGGCATTTATAAAGTTAGCTATTCTGCCTAGGAACAATGCAATTGGAATCTGAGGAGCTATCCAATCAGTAATTTGAAAGAATTGATATCCCTTATTCTTTGCATAAATAAACATAGCTATCATTACGCCAATTAAACCGCCATGAAAAGACATGCCACCTTCCCATATCTTTAAAAAATAAAATGGATCTTGAAATTGCAGATGTAAATCGTAGAACAATACACTTCCAAGTCGACCACCAATAATTGCCCCAAAGAACAAGCCATAAGTAAACACAACATCACTGACCTCTTCTTTTGATGCTTCTATTCCAAATTTATTTCTTGTTGCAGCCATACGCAGATAAATTAAGTAGGCTCCAACTACATATGCAAGACCATACCAGTGAATATTAAGAGCATCTCCCCAGAATCCTGGAATAGGAATAGAAATAGCAACAGGATCAATATTTGGATACTTAATCATTTTAGAAACCAATATATAGCTACTGGCACTAGATGGGCTGCAAATATAAATTGCAAAAACTTATCATTTAACTTATGTGCTAACTGAGCTCCTATTTTTGCAAAAAAATAACTAAAAATTGTTATACCAATTAAGCCAGGTATATACACATAACCTATAGAGTATTCTGGNAAGTCTGAGTTAGACCAACCAAGCAATAAATAAGATGCAGTTGATAATAAAGCAATTGGGAACGCACATGCTGCACCGGTACCTACAGCTTTCTTCATTTCCATTCCAGATATTTTTAGTAAAGGCACACTAAATATGCCTCCTCCAATACCAAATATTGAAGAAAGATAACCTATTACAGCNCCTGACGCATTGAAATANAGAAAATGAGGCTCTGTCTTAGCTCTAGGCATTTTTATATTTATAAAGAGTCTTAAAGACATTATGGTTACAAAGACGGCAAGCATTTTCTTTAATATTTCCCCATCAACACTTATTACAAATGAAGCTCCAAAACCAGCACCTATCAATATGCCCGCACTAAGTTGTAAGAATCTTTTTATCGAAAGTGAATTTTTCTTGTAGTGAGAGTATGCAGCAGAAGAAGACGTAACTATTATGCAGGCTAGAGCAGTTCCAATAGAAAGAGGTATTGCAATATCTTCGCTTACTCCGTTAGAAGTTAAAATAAAATGCATAACAGGCACGATAATTAGGCCTCCACCTACACCAAATAGGCCTGCCATTGTTCCAGTTATTATGCCCACGAGAGCAAAAATTAGAAATTCAATCANTGTTATCTAATTTCTCCACTTCTTTTCCTCCAAGTTTAATCATTTTTTGAACTCTTGATTGTATTGAACCAGAACCATCTATTAATTTATTTTTGGCTTCCCCAAATTTCTTTTGTGATTGTGCAATAGAATTTTCAAGCCCATCCATCGTGTCTGCAAAACCATCAAATTTGTGTGCCAGTTTTTGCGCCTCATCATAAATTACAGATATTTGTTTTGATTGTGTATCTAATCTCCATAACTCTTCAACCATTTTTATAGATATATGCAAAGAAGTAGGACTTAATAGCGCTATTTTCTTTTTGTTGGCAAATGTTGTTAATTCACGATCATATTTAAGAGCGACACTCAGTGTGTCGTCAATTCCAACAAACATAAAAGTCATATCAGGTGTATTTAATTCATCAATATCTGAATATTTAGTTTCGCTTAATTCAGTTATTCGAGCCTTTAAGTTTTTTACAATTTCTTTACCAAATTTATCNCTTTTTTCATCAGAATCTGCGGCGCAATAGTCATTATACGAACCAAACGAAAACTTAGAATCTATGACTATCTGCCTATCTTGAGGAAGTTCTATTATTGCGTCTGGTCTTTGTCTTTTTGTTTTTGTGCCATCATCATCAGAAACCATGAAATTTTTTTGAAGCTTATAGTGCACATCTTTTTCCAATCCAGAGTTTTCCAAAAGCATTTCAAGCTTCATTTCTCCATAATCACCCTGAGTTTTGCTGTCTCCTTTTAATGCTTTGGTCAATTCATTTGCATCATTAGTAATTTGATTAGTTTTTTCTATAAGTCCTTCAATCGACTGCTTTGTTGTTGCATGAAATACATTTTGTTGCTCAGTATTTTTTCTTACTTCTTCTTCAAATTCTTTTATTCTTTTTCTAAATGGTTCAATAACATTTTCGATACTTTCTTTAGAGGTTGCTTTAAACTCTTCTTCAGTTTTTTTATATATTTTTTCAATTGTTTCAGTTATCTGTTGATTAATTTCATGCTTATAGTTATTTTCTGGTTCTGATTTTTTACTCTGAATAAACAAAAATATTGAAAACCCTAAAGAAATAATAAGAAAAATTGATAAAATTATGACTAACGTATCCATTAAGTGAATATTTTAGAACAAATTAGAAAAGAACACCCCTGGTTAAAAGAGAATACATCCTATGATTTAAGAAGAGGCAAACCTTCTGCCCAACAATTAGATGCTACACAAAACATCCTAGAATCAATAGAAGTTCCATTTCATATGGATGGCATAGATCTAAGAAATTATGGAGAGCCTGAAGGGATACCTTCTGCTAGAGCTTTAGGAGCTGAGATTTTAGGTGTAGACAAGAATCAGACTATAGCACTGGATAATGCTTCTCTGACCATAATGCATCAATTGTTGGCTTGTTCTTATTTTCTTGGTTTTAAGTCTTCAAAAATGGGAACTAAAAGTAAAATATTATGCCCTNCACCGGGATATGACAGACACTTTAAGCTTATTGAAAACTTTGACATTGAAATGATAACAGTGCCATTTCAGCATGATGGCCCAGATTTAAATGTTATTGAAGAAATACTAAAAAAAGAAAAAGATATCCACGGTATTGTCTGCGTTCCAAGACATTCAAACCCAACAGGACATACTTACTCAGATGAAAATGTAAGATCAATGTTTCGAATATTCTCAGAGCTTAAGGATAATTTTATGATTGTTTGGGACAATGCGTATGCGTGCCATGATTTAAAAGACACAATAAAACAAACTAATGTTGATTCATTAGCAAAAGAGTTTGATTTAGAGGATAACGTTTTTCAACTTGGCTCAACATCAAAAATGACTTTAGCTGGTGCTGGAATATCATTTTTTTCAAGCTCAAAAGACAATTTAGGAATATTTATTGATTATAGAAATGCTTTAACTGTTGGCCCAAATAAAATGAATCAAGGACTACATGTAGAGTATTTCAGAAGATTACCAATTAAAGAGCAAATGCAGAAGATGAAGGAAATCTTATTGCCAAAATTTGAAATAACAGAACAATATTTGAACACTCTTAAAGAAGCTGGTTTTGGTAATTTTAGTGACCCAACTGGAGGCTATTTCTTTTCATATGATTCAAATAAATCTAATTGCGATGAAATTATTAATATTTGTCAGAAGTTAAACTTAAAATTGCTACCAGCAGGCTCTTCGTTCCCTTATAACAAGGATCCAGACAACAGGAATATAAGAATAGCCCCATCCTTTCCCGATATGGATGAATTAGAAAAGAGCATGAAAATTCTTACAAGTGTTGTAAAACATTTGAACTAATTCTTTAATAAAGAGTCAAACTAAATAGGGGAAAACTATGAAAAAGTTAACATTATTACTCTCTTTGTTGATTCTAATTCCATTTTTATCAGCAGATCATCATAAAGGTGATAGAGGAGAGATGCGCATGAAAATGTGGCAAGCAAAACTAAAAGTTGATCTTGCAGAATTAAAAGGACCTCCTTCTTTAGCAATGCTTGAGAAGAAAAAAGCTAATAGATTGGCTGATTTAGATCTTTTAATCAATTCAGGAAAGTATAAGGAAGGGGAACTTAAACGTATTAAANCTATGAGAGAGAAGCTAATGAAAAGAGAGCTTCCAACTCAAGAAACATTAAATGAACGACATGATCGTAGACTAAAAATGGCAAAATCAAAGATGCGTAGTCGTGGAGAAATGCTTAATAGAAAGCATAGAAATGAAGCACACAAAAAAGAAATGCGTAACCGCAATGAAGGGGAGAAAAGAAGAAACAGACCTAAAAAAAGATAATAACTAATTGCCTGGAAGAATGATCTCTCTTGCTATCGAAGTCATATCCTCAACATTTGAACGTTCTTTCAGGCTCTTAACCAGCAAGTAAACCATTTTTTACAAGAACCTTTTTAAAATCATCAAATCTGTCCTGCCCAAAGAATGCTTGATTCTCATATACAAGTAGAGGCACTCCATGATGACCAGCTAATTTTTGATCATTCTGATTTTGTTCTATTTGTTTTATTAACTGAGCTTCATTTTCTTTAACTTTTGATTTTAATGAAGAATAATCAAGCCCTACTTTACTGCATGCTTTACTCATATTTTCTTTCTCATGCCAATTCTTTGTGCCGCCAAATATCATGCTAGATAATTCATAAGCCAGCTCTATCCCAACACCTTCATTATGACCTTGCTGGCCAAGATGACATAAATCATAAATATAGGGCTGATTCGTATGTATTTTGCCCGTTAGATAACTTTGCGTAATTGGATCTGGATTTGGTGTGGAGAATGGCATATCAAGCTTTTTAGCAACAGATCTCATATCTATCATTTTATAAAAGAAGTAAGTAAGAAAATTTTTGCCTTTAAAAAAACTAGGCTCTCTTATAGCTAGGGGATAAACAAGCTTAAACTCAATATCGATATTATGATTGTTTTTTAAATCAAGCACACGAGGCAATATCAAGTATGAATAAGGGCTTCTATAAGAAAAATAAAAATCTACTTTCACATTAAAATTCTATCATGTACTATGAATTATTCTGATGGAAATAGTCGAGCACTCTTTTTCTTCTGAAAGACATACATCTTTTTATCTTTCTTGTGGGCCTAAGGATGGCCANCCTATCATAATGCTTCATGGATGGCCTGACTTATCTATTGGGTGGGAAGAACAGCTAAAATTTTTTGGTGCTCAAGGTTATCATGCTATTGCTCCTGATATGAGGGGCTATGGTTCATCATCTATCCCAGAAAATCACAGCGATTATTGTATGAAAGAAATAGTCGTCGATATGATGGAGCTGCTTTCCTCTTTAGGCCACAAAGAGGCAATTTGGGTAGGNCATGATTGGGGTTCTCCTGTGGTGTGGAATATTGCGCTTCACCACCCAGAAGCCGTTAAAGGCTTAGTAAGTTTATGTGTTTCTTTTGGTTGGGGAGGCCATCCAAACAGTTACTTATCAACTGTTAATAGAGATCTATACCCCATAGATGAATACCCATATGGCCAATGGGATTACATGTTTTTCTACTTAGATAATTTTGAACTTGTGCTTGAGCAAATGGAGGAAGACATAGAAAAATTTTTAGCAATTACATTTAGAAGACCATCAGACGAAACAGTCAGCATGTTCAATACAGCCGAAGGNTATAAATCACCAACATCCTTAATTACAAAAAATGGTGGCTGGTTCAGGCAAGATAGTTATCAGGGGCTAAACACCATGCCAGAGATCAAATTTGATGAAAAAATTTTCTCAGATGAGAAAGCAAAATTTTATATAGATACATTTAAAAAAAATGGATTACGAGGACCAAACTCATGGTATATGAATGGTGCAAAGAACGATGATTATGCTAAAGAATTAGGGGGATTCACCTCAATAACTAAACCTGTACTCTTTATTGCAGGTGAAAATGATTCTGTGCTAACTCCAGAAACTAATTCACACAATGCAATGGCTTGCACAAACCTTACTGAAAAAAGTTTGCCAACTGGTCATTGGATGGCGATGGAAAAGCCCCTTGAAACAAATAAGCTAATCCTTGATTGGCTAAATTTAAATTATAGAAAAGTTTAATAATTGGTGTTTTGTTGTTTTTTTCAGAGTCGACAATAAATAATTGCTATCTAAATTTTAACTATTTGTTTGCCAAAGTTTTTACCACTTAAGACATCTCTTAAAGCTTGTGGAGCATTTTCAAAACCTTCAGTAATGGTTTCTCGATATTTAATATTGCCTTGTTTAACATGATCGTGAAGAATCGATGTGGCTTCGACAAATTTATTCATCCACTCTGTTACCACAAAGAATCTATGTTCTGGCTTGGGGTTTAAAGCTCCTAAAACATGAAATGGAGTTTCTTCAGAAGTTATGTCTGTAGAATTGTATTTTGAAATAAACCCACATACAGGCACTCTGGCACCTTTATTCAGATGTTTAGCTATGCTTCTTGTAATATCCCCTCCGACATTTTCAAAGTAAACATCAATACCATTTGGGCAGTAATCTTTAAGTTGATGAGCAACATTATCATTTTTATAGTCAATGCATTGATCAAACCCAAGCTCATTAACAACATATTGTGACTTTTCTTGCCCGCCAGCTATACCAATGACTTTGCAGCCCATAAGTTTACCTAGCTGACCAACAACACTGCCAACTGCACCTGAGGCAGCAGAAACAACTAAGGTTTCACCAGCTTTTGGTTTTCCTACATGGTTAAGTCCAAAATAAGCTGTCCTTCCAGGCATACCTAATGTTCCTAGAAAAACACTACTTGGTAAATCGCTTTCGGGAACCTTAATTATTGTAGGGTCAGAGTCTTTAACTCGTATATAAGTTTGCCAACCCTGGTGCACAGTAACTAAATCGCCAACACTATAATTTTTAGATTTAGATTCAATCACTCGCCCAATACTTTCCCCAACCATAACATCTCCCAAATTTACAGGCGCTGCATATGAGAGACCATCATTCATGCGTCCACGCATGTAAGGGTCAATCGATAAATACTCAGCCTCAATTAGGATCTCATTATTTTTTAAATCAGTTATATTTTCTGTTTTTAACACCCAACAACTATCGCTTGGCATACCTTTTGGTCTTTCATTCAATAAAAATTTGGTATTGATGTAATTCATAGTTAACTTTTTAATTTTTTTCTAGCTTGGTATTTCATATAAATATTGAGAAGAAATACCATCATTTTTGATGTGTAGGTGGCAAGATGAATTTTTAATTTTTGCATAACCTTTTAATAGTGCCTAAAGTTAGAATTGAAATACCAACACAAGGATTTTCAGTCCTAGTATGCCAAAAGTAGTGTATTAAATCTATACATAAATATTGAAAGAAAGCAGTGTATTAAAGTGTGTCACAACTGGAATTTTGAAGTAACCTTATAAGAATGGTGCCCAGAGGTGGAATCGAACCACCGACACAAGGATTTTCAGTCCTTTGCTCTACCAACTGAGCTATCTGGGCGTGTACGTTTTAGAATGGGTAATTATAAAATTAATTAAATGGAAATAATAGAAAAAAATTGGCAAGACTTAACTGAAGAAAAGATAGATTTAATTTCTTCATCAGAGAGCAAACCCGAAGTTATTTTTCCTGGTTCTTTTAATCCATTGCATGAAGGACATATCGCAATAAGAGATTACACAGAAAAATTACTTCAAAAAAATGTTTTCTTTGAAGTCTGCATTCAGAATGCTGACAAACCTCAATTAAGTTATGAGTCAGCTATTTCTGTAGCAAAACAATTTACTAATTCTTATTGGATTATTACAAGAGCAGGAAAATTTACAGAAAAATCTAAACTTTTTCCAGACTCAACTTTTGTTTTAGGTGCAGATACCTTGATACGAGCTTTCGATGAGAAGTTTTATCAAAATAGAGATCAAATGCTAGAAGAACTAGATATTTTTAATTCTAATAACAACAACTTTTTAGTCTTTGGTAGAGAGACTGATGGAAAGTTCATTACTCTAGAAGATCTAAATATTCCAGAACATATAAAAAATAGATTTAAACAAGTTGATGAAGAAAGTTTTAGATATGATATTTCTTCTTCTAGCTTAAGGGCCTAATCTTTGAGAGGGACAAAACCATCTGGTTTGTTGTAATCTTTGTTCTCTAAAAATAACATCATTTGT
>PBXH01000032.1 GCA_002727535.1 Gammaproteobacteria bacterium
CTTTTAGACCATGCGTTTTTCCAAATTTACCAATTGGAACTAAAGACGTACTATTGATTTTTATTTTCTTCTGTATCTGATTTTGATTCAGCAGGTGCTTCCTCTTCTACTGGAGCTGCTTCTTCAGCTGGAGCTGCTTCTTCAGCAGGAGCTGCTTCTTCTGTTTCAGCAGGTGCTTCCTCAGTATTTGCTTCTACAGCTTCATCTCCATCTGCTGGTACTGCTTCTTCAGCTGGAGCTTCCTCTTCTGCTGCTTTTTGTTTTTCTAGGATAGCTTTCTCTTTTCTTTTTTGTTTTTGTTCTGTTTTTTTCTGTTCTAGTTCTGCTAACTCTTCTTCTGACATCTTAGATCTTTCAAATAACATTTTGACTGTATCGCTTGGAATGGCTCCAACTGATTTCCAATACTCAAACCTTTCATGATCTAATTTAATTTTTTCTTCGCCACCTTTTGCTATTGGATTGTAGAAGCCTATTCTCTCAATAAAGCTTCCATCTCTTTTCTTTCTACGGTCTGAGACACATATATGATAAAAAGGACGTTTTTTCGCCCCTGCTCTTGAAAGTCTTATAACTACCATCTTTTACTGTATAATATTTTGAAAATGGAATTTTACACCTTTTCTATACAAGATTCACAACTTATTTCTTATTTTCTTGATTAATTTTTATATTTATTTAAATGGATAGTTTCGGTTTCGTACTAATAATTGTTTTAATTCTTCTGATAATAGTTTCTGCTTTCTTCTCTGGTTCAGAAACTTCCATCATGGCAATAAATCAAATAAAGCTTGATAGTGCATCTGAAAAAGGCCAAAAATCAGCTAAAAGAGTTAATTCCTTGAGGAAAAGAGTTGATGAAGTTTTAGGAGTTATTCTTATCGGGAATAATTTAGTAAATATTTCTGCTTCAGCATTACTGACATACTTCGTTATAAAAGAGTTTGGAGACCAATATGTCTGGGTTGGAACATTATTGCTTACAATTTTAATAATTGTTTTTGCTGAGATTGCACCAAAGAATTTTGCTGCAAAAAAACCTGAAGCAATAGCATATCCAGCAAGCATTATTCTTGAATTTCTTACAAATACTTTTGGATGGCTCTCAAAAATTCTTAATTTCTTCAGTTCTAAAGTTACTGGGGTAAAAAATGATGATAATTATTTTGCACAAAACCTTAATAGAGATGAACTTAAGTCTGTCTTAGCCAAAGAAACTGAAGAGGTTGATAAAGAAGAGATGGAAGCAATGAAATCTCTATTAGAGCTAAAAGAATTAACTGTACAAGATATTCTTATACCTATTAATGAAGTTATTAACTTAAATTTAGATGAGATTGATTCTTTTGAAAATGATGAGAGGGATAGGTTTTATCCTGTACGTGAAAAGGCAAATTCAGAAGTATTGGGTTTTATACATTCCAAAGAAATCGAGCAACTTGAAGACTTTAAGATGAATTCTAATGATTTTCTTATTGATCCATATTATGTCCCTGAAAGCACACAATTATTTTCTCAACTGAAGAACTTTCAAAAAAATGGAACTGAAGTGGCACTTGTAGTTGATGAGTATGGTGAAACAACTGGTCTTATTACGCTCGAAGATCTGATAGAACAAATTGTTGGACGATTAAATGAAGAAGATGATCTTGGGTTTGTTATAAATGATGATTTATCTGTTTTAGTTGATGGTTCTGTCAGTATTAGAGATTTAAATAAACATATGTCTTGGAACCTTCCTGAAGAAAGCGCAAAAACATTGAGTGGTTTAATTGTTGACCATCTAGATGAAATACCTGCTGGAAATATTTGTATAACTTTAGATCAATACAAGATCGAAACTACTCAAATTGAAAATAACGTCGTACGTAAAGTTACTGTCAGTAAAATAAACTAGTAGTAATAAACCAGCAATCCAAAAAATAAAGTTAGAATCAAGCCAGAATGAATAACGGCTTTCACTGACTCAAGCCAATTTCTCATCTTTCCGAATATTGCATTTGCTTCTATTGCTAGAATTAATGCTGTTCCAATCCATAATGATGGTGTTTCCCATCCTGATATAGCTACGCCTGGAATTTCATAAAAGTAATTTTTGCCCACGCTTATATGTGCTGAGTAAATCATGAAATAAAGCATTGGAAAAGAAAACAAGGTATTAGTTCTAGAGGCTAAAGCTGCTTTTGCCCCTGCTTCTGCTGCATCATCAGTGCCAGCTATAACTTTTTTCTGATTTGGCCAAATAATCAGCCATACATTTAGAAACATTATTGTTGCCATTAATGCTCCTAAAGACATTCCTACGCTATATCCAGTCCCTATATACCATAGGAGATAAACACCTGTTAAAAATGTAAATAATGCTGCCCATCTAAAATACCAGAGAGCATTTGGTTGTAATTTTTGTAAGACATCTTTTTTTCCTTCAGGAGTAGCTTCTTTCAGATAACCAGCCCCAACAAAGTTAAAGTAATAAAGTAATCCTATCCATGTTATTCCAAACAAAACATGTAAAAATCGATCGATTTGAGATAAAAATTCCAACATAATGCAACCCCCGTTTTTAACATTGTAGTTCATGACAAAAAAAAAGGGAGCTATTGCTCCCTTTTTTTATCGAACTTAAAAAATTACATCATGCCGCCCATATCTGGCATACCGCCTGGAGGCATACCTCCTGGCATAGGATCTTTAGATGGAATTTCAGATACCATACATTCAGTAGTTATCATCATTCCACCAAGAGAACCAGCAGCTTGCAATGCTGTTCTTGTAACTTTTGCAGGATCTAATATGCCCATTTTAAGCATATCGCCATATTCTCCTGTAGCTGCATTGAAACCATTGTTTCCTTTAGCTTTTTTTACAGCCTCAGCTACTACAGATGATTCTTCTCCAGCATTACTAGCGATAGTTTTTAGTGGATATTCAAAAGCTCTTAATGCGATGTTTATACCTTCTTGCTGGTCTTGATTGTCGCCTTTAAGTTTTCCAATTTTTTCTAAAACTCTTATAAGAGCTACGCCACCACCTGGAACTACACCTTCTTCAACTGCAGCTCTAGTTGAATGTAGCGCATCCTCAACTCTTGCTTTTTTCTCTTTCATTTCAACTTCTGATCCGCCACCAACTTTTATAACAGCAACTCCACCAGCGAGTTTTGCAACTCTTTCTTGTAGCTTCTCTCTATCATAATCAGATGTGGTATCTTCAATTTGAGTTCTTATTTGTTGTACTCTTCCATCTATTGTTGATTTAGCTCCAGCGCCATTAACAATAGTTGTATTCTCTTTATCTAAGACAACTTTTTTTGCTGTACCTAAATCTTCAACTGTTGTTGTTTCAAGAGATAATCCAACTTCTTCAGATATCACTTTTCCACCTGTTAATACTGCAATATCTTCGAGCATAGCTTTTCTTCTGTCACCGAAACCAGGAGCCTTACATGCTGCAACTTTAACAACACCTCTCATATTATTTACCACTAATGTTGCAAGAGCTTCGCCTTCAACATCTTCAGCAATAATCAAAAGAGCTTTTCCTGATTTAGCCACAGCTTCTAGTAATGGAATTAAATCTTTTATATTTGATATTTTTTTATCAAAGAGAAGAATAAATGGATCTTCCAATGCAACATTCATCTTTTCCTGATTGTTAATGAAATATGGAGAAAGATATCCACGATCAAATTGCATGCCTTCTACAACATCTAGTTCGTTATCAATACCACTACCATCTTCAACAGTAATAACACCCTCTTTGCCAACCTTGTCCATAGCTTCAGCTATTATTTCCCCTACATCAGTATCTCCATTAGCTGATATTGATCCAACTTGAGCAATTGCTGAGTTATCCTTGCAAGGTGTTGATAGTTTTTCAACTTCCTTAACAGCAGCCGCTATAGCTTTATCAATTCCTCTTTTAAGATCCATTGGGTTTAATCCAGCTGAAACTGATTTTAGTCCTTCATTTACAATTGCTTGAGCTAGAACAGTTGCTGTCGTTGTTCCGTCTCCTGCTTGATCATTTGTTTGAGAAGCTACTTCTTTAACCATCTGAGCTCCCATATTCTCAAATTTATCCTCTAATTCGATTTCTTTTGCTACAGAAACACCATCTTTTGTAACTGATGGTGCGCCAAATGATTTATCTAGAATCACATTTCTGCCCTTAGGACCTAATGTAACTTTCACTGCATCTGCAAGTGTATTAACACCTTCGAGTAATTTTGCTCTTGCATCTTCGCTAAATTTAACATCTTTTGCTGCCATATTTCCTCCTATTTAACGACTCCATAGATTTCACTCTCATTTAGAATGAGAAGCTCTTCTCCATCTATCTTTACGGTGTTTCCACCATATTGTCCAAATATCACATGATCACCTACTTTTAG
Source organism: Gammaproteobacteria bacterium (assembly GCA_002727535.1). Classification (GTDB taxonomy): domain Bacteria; phylum Pseudomonadota; class Gammaproteobacteria; order Magnimaribacterales; family TMED112; genus TMED112. The sequence continues at coordinate 4,394 of PBXH01000032.1, forward strand.
ATCAACTGGAGTTACTTTTCCATCTTGAGATTTTTTTCCAGGACCAACAGCAACTACTTCTCCTTGCTGTGGTTTCTCAGTAGCTGAACCAGGAAGAACTATTCCTCCTGCTGATGTAGTTTCTTCATCTTGTCTTTTTACGACAACTCTATCTTGTAATGGTCTAATTTTCATAAGTTGTTATCCTCCAATAACATGCTTTATTTAGTATCTATGCAGATTTTTTCAAGTTTCTATTCATTAGAAAATGAAAAGCAAATCCCGCAAATACTCCTAAAGAATTGGCTATTATATCCATATACTCAAAATTCCTCAAACCTGTAATAGATTGGGTAAATTCTAAAGAAATTCCAAGAGTTAAAATTATCATTAATAAATAGATAGTATTTGTATTTTTGCTTGCTACTAAAGTGATGTAAGTAAGAATCGCATACACTGAAAAATGAATTAATTTGTCATTCATCTGGGAAGAAGTTTCGCCCGGATCTATTAACGAAAGCAAAGAAATAATTAATGCTAAAGCTATAGATAGAACTTTAAAACCGTTATTTGCATTCCACCTTAATTGATCTTTGTATAAAAGGTAGGATAAGCACACTGCCGGTATTCCAAGAAAACCCATAATCATAAAAAAATTATAGAAACCATATGCACTAGCTATAAAGCCTGAAGAACCTTTCATTAATGTTCCTGGAATTATCACAAGAGAAGCAAGAAATGCATATTGAATAGCGGTGAATCTTCTATCAACTAAACCAACAAGAAAAGTGATAAAACACACAGCAGTAAAGGCTTGAGCAATAGTATCAAGAAAATTAATAGCAATGAAATTTGTGAAAGTTGGGTATAGAAACAAGAAAGAAAAAAGCACATTACTACATAACACAATGATTGCGCCAAGAAACATAGAAAAATTTATTTCTAGTCTTTTTATACTCCAAAGCGCTAAGCCAGAACCAACAAATGTGGCTGCAAAATTAAAATAACTTTTTTGTGCCAAGAAATCTGGTTTATTAAGTCCTACTTCTGTATACAAAGATGCTGCCATTGGTCCAAGCACAATATCTGAAATCTTATATATGCCAATAAGTACTAGGAGTGTAATAATGCTCTTTTTTTGCAAAAGCTCTCTAAATGCATCAAGAAATTGACTGAAAGTGCTTTGATTTGATTCCAGCTCATCAACTCTTTGAGAAAGAATTGTAATGAGAGGTAAAGCAAACATCAAAAATGCTAAATATAAATATATTAGTGACCAATTATCTGCACCAATTAAATTGTAGACTTGAGCGCCTATTAGAAATGCTCCAACCTTATAACCAATTTGATAGACAGTTGCTAAATTTTCTGCATCAAAATATTTATCATATTCGACTCTGTATGCATCAAGAGCTATATCCTGAACAGAAGAAAAGAAATATATTAAACAAGCTAAAATCACGACCAGAACAAGTTGATCTTTTGGGTTAATGAAAGATAAAGATAAAAGCAAAAATCCAAGAACAATCTGAGATAAAAGAAGCCAAGACCTTCTTAAACCAAGAAGCTTATAAAGAATTGGTATTTTCAATTTGTTGACAAATGGGGACCACAAAAAATTCAAGGCTACGATCAAAGAAGACACTGTTACTAAGCCTAAAGTTTCTTTACTTACATCTGCTGATAATAACCAAAGCCCAAAAGGTAGACCTAATGCAAAACTTGGCATGGCAGCAGAAATACCTAAAAACAGAAAATTAAACTGTGTATTTTTTAATTTGCTAATCATTTAATTTATCCCAGTTAAAATGAGGTCCTGGATCAACCTTACGATCTGGAGCTATATCGCTATGCCCTACTATGTCGGCTATTCCATATTCTTCTTTTAATTTTAAGATAACAGGTTTTAATGTTTCATATTGTTTATCAGTAAATTCTTGATCGACTGTGCCTTCAAGCTCTATTCCAATAGAAAAATCATTGCATCCTTCCCTGTTATTGAATGATGATTCGCCCGCATGCCATGCACATTTATCAAAAGGCACAAATTGTATTATTTTTCCGTCTCTTTTGATGAAAAGATGGGCAGAGACTTTAAGCCCTTTTAAGGTTTCAAATGTTGAATGCTTATTGAAATCAAGTTTATTTTGAAAAAGATCTATCACATTTGAATTTAGGAAATCTCCTTCAGGCAAACTTATACAATGAATCACTATTAAATCAATCGAACAATTCCTCTCAGAATTATTTGGAGATTCAATAAATTCTGCAGAACCAATAAGATGGTCTTTTATCTCAAAATTCATAACATAGATTTTAAACTGTTGAAAACAACAATACGAATTAGTCTTCTATAAGATCTGATATAAACTTTGCTCCGAAAGCAGCCATAGTCCAGCCTAAATGGCCATGACCAGAATTATAAAATACATTTTTTCTTTTGGATTCTTTCATTATTGGCACCATATCTGATGTCATTGGCCTTAAGCCTGCCCAAGTAATTAAGTTATCAGTGTTGATTTCAGGGAAACAATCATTAACCCATTCTACTAATGGTGTTATTCTTTCTTTTCTTATTTNTTTATTTTCTCCTGCTANTTCTGCNGTCCCAGCTACTCTAAGNCGATTNCCNAATCTGGANGAAACAATTTTACTATTATCATCTTTAATAGANACATATGGAGCNGCNTTNCTTGAGNTTTCNTCATNCAGATCTATGGTAATTGAATANCCTTTTACAGGATAAATTCTAAAATTATCTCCGAATTTNTTTCTAAATTCTTGAGTTTTTACTCCTGCACAAATAATAACTTTATCGAAAGGCAATATCNTCTTTNTNTGTTGAAANTATNGGAGCATCTAGNCCNTGTATATCTTTNACTTGNTCATTGAATNTAAATTTAACTCCNTACTTNGATGACAANACNTNTCCAAGATTTACACAATATTTATGNATNTCTCCAGANGCNTCTGCTTCTGTATANATNCCTCCTGCCACTACTTTATTTTTATTTAAAGCTGGNTCTANNTCAAAAACTTCTTCTTTNGANAATTCTTTCCANTCGCANCCNGTANTTTCGATCCAATCTTTTTTTGATTTAGCNTTTTCAAAATCAGCAGTATTACCAAAAATCTGTATTGCTCCTTTTCTTGTTAGNTCAAAATCNATATTTTCATCTTCTGCAATNTGNAAATATAACTCTCTAGACTTTACGGCTATTTCAAAAGCATTCTGAGAATTAATTTTGTANTTACCTGAGACAGAGGTNTAGAAGAAATTTGCCATCCACATATATTTTGAATATGTATCAGCTAAATCAAGAAANTTTGGTACTGGNTTGAATAATAATGGGGCATCTTGCTTAAACATCCACCCAATTCCCTTTTTTACGTTATCCCATTTTGTCCACATTTCGGCACTAGAAGCACTTATCTGNCCTCCATTTGAATAACTTGTNTCCATCCCTGGTTGTTCTTTAGATTCAAAAACAACTACATCATGCCCTTTCTTGGCAAGATAATAGGCTGTACTTATTCCTAAGACTCCAGCACCTATTACAGCTACTTTCATTAATCAGCTAGCTCTCTTGGTAACTTAAAGGTCATGCTTTCTTTATTTTCTGATAAATTTCGTACATGGTTGTAGCCTAATGGGACTAAATAAGAGATTACTTCTTGAACTATATCTTCAGGAGCAGAAGCTCCAGCTGTAATACCAACAGAAGTTACAGATTCAAGTTCATCTATTTTTATGTCAGTTTTATCATCAATCAAAAATGATTTTGTACCACATTTCTCAGCCAACTCTTTAAGNCTATTAGAGTTTGAGCTTGTTTTTGAGCCAATAACTAGTACAACTTCGCATTCAAGAGATAATTGCTTAACTGCATCCTGTCTATTTTGAGTTGCATAGCAAATATCATCAGCACTTGGCCCAATAATATTGGGAAACTTACTCTTTAAAATTTCTATTAGCTCTGATGTTTCATCTACAGATAATGTAGTTTGAGTTACATATGCTAAAGAATCTGAACTTACTTCCAATTTGTCTATATCTTCTTTATTTTCTATTAGATATATATTTGTTCCTGAATCCTTTGGGTGCCTTCCTAATGTTCCTATAACTTCAGGNTGGCCTTTATGGCCAATTAGAATAATATCTCTACCTTTTTTTGCATGTTTTTGAACTTCAAGATGAACCTTTGTAACAAGCGGGCATGTAGCATCAAAATACATAAAATCCCTAGATTTTGCTTCATTCTCAACTGCACTGCTTACTCCATGTGCGCTAAAAATTGCTACTGCATTATCTGGTATCTCGCTAACTTCTTTTACGAACTTAACCCCTTTTTTTTCTAGGCTTTCTACTACTCTTTTATTGTGTACNACTTGATGCCTNACAAATACAGGCTCGTCATATTTTTCTAGTGACTTCTCAACTATATCTATTGCTCTATCAACTCCTGCACAGAAACCTCTGGGATTTGCTAAAACTATTTCTTTAATCTTTTTGTTCATTTCCACTTAACCAGACAAAGATAATTATACATGCACCAATAGTTATCAAAAGATCAGCAAAATTAAAAATAAATAATGGGGTCTTGCCAAAATGGAGGTAAAGATAATCTGTTACAGATCCGTAAANTAGTCTTTCAATAAAATTACCAAAACCGCCCGAGATTATTAAAACTAATGCAATTTTCTGTAGATTATCTGTGGTTTTGAAAAAGCTATAAATAAGAAATCCTAAGGCTGTCATAATGATTAAAATTAGAGCTGATTGAATAAGCATGTTTGAAGAACTTAAAAGACTAAAAGCAACTCCAGTGTTTTTTACAAGAAGAAAATCTAACAAGAATGGAATTAAAGTAAAAGAATCAAATTCCTGAGAGTTTAAATAGTACTTTATTCCCAAATCTATGGATAATAGAACTAAGAAAACTACTAAAAATTGATATCTCAATTAGAAGAAGCTCCTTGTTTCGCCCTCTCCATTCATGTTGCTCTCACACCTTGAACAATGTTCGCTACCTTTCATCAATTCAACTCTATGCCAACATCTAGAACACTTATCAAATTCTGATTTTGAAACTTTAATTTTTTCTTCTTTTCCTAGACTCAATTCACAATTAGAAGATATAAAGAATTTGTGAATTTCGGGAGATAAATGTTCTAATAATTCAAATTTTTCTTTTGTTAAAGTAATTGAAACTTCTGCATCTAATGCATTTTTTAGTATGTCTTTTTGTCTCTTACTTTCTATTTCTTGATAGACAGAAGATCTAAGCGTCTCAAGCAAGTTAAATATTTTTATTTCATTATCTGATGCATAANTTTTTAGGTCTTCGTATTCNTCAAGAAATATTTTATCTCCATTTCCAGGAAACATTTCTTCATAAAATTCATAAGCAGTAAATGGAAGAACAGGAGAAACGTTCTTCAATAAAGTAGTTAAAACTTTCTTGATTGTGAATTGAGCTGACCTTCTGCCCAACGAATCACTTTTCATTGTGTAGAGCCTGTCTTTAATTACATCTAAATACATTCCTCCTAGATCATTTACACAAAAATTTAATATTTTTGAAGTGATAAGATGAAGGTTATAGTTTTCGTAATTTGCTCTTATTTCATCTTGCAAATCTTTGGTCTTGCTAAGAATTATCTTGTCTAAGAACAGGAGATTTTCATCATCAAAATCATCTGTATAATCATACAAATTCGAAATCATGAAACGCATTGTATTTCTTGTACGTCTGAAACCATCAATAGATCTATTCAATATGTCTTTAGAGAATGCCATTTCTCCTCTGAAATCTGTTGAAGCGATCCAGAATCTAAGAATATCTGCCCCAGACTGATCAATTACTTCTTGTGGNGTAATAACATTACCAATTGATTTTGACATTTTCTTGCCCTCTTCATCTACGACAAATCCATGTGTTAATACAGATTTATAAGGTGCTATGCCCTTCATGGCTATTGAAGTTAAAAGAGATGATTGGAACCAGCCTCTGTGCTGATCACTACCTTCAAGATAAAGGTCTGACTGTGTATTTGATCCATACAATTCATCTACCACACAAAAATGTGTTATTCCTGAATCAAACCATACATCAAATATATCTTTAGATTTTTCATAATTATCTGAGTTCTCAATTTTTAGATCAATTGTGTCCCAAGAATCTATACCATTTGTTTTAATTGATTCAGAAACAGCATTAAAGATGCTGTCTTGATCTGGATGGGGTTCTCCTGTATTTTTGTCATAAAAAAGAGGTATTGGTATGCCCCACTCTCTTTGTCTAGATATGCACCAATCTGGTCTATCATTGAGCATGATATCCATTCTTTCTTTACCCCATTCAGGAATAAATTCAATTTCTTTCAATGCTCTAGTTGCTCCATCNAACAAACCAGATTTAGTCATTGAGAAAAACCATTGTGGTGTAGCCATGAATGTAAGTGGAGTTTTGTGTCTCCAACAATGTGGATAGCTGTGAAAATATTCTCCATGATTAACTAACGCATTAAATTCTTTCAGCTTTGAAATAACTTCTGGATCAACTTTTCTTACATGCATACCAGAAAAATATTCAATATCTTCTTTATAACAACCATTGGATAACACTGGATTTTGAACTTCTAAACCTTCTTTAGAACAAATATTAAAGTCGTCTACACCATGAGCAGGTGCCGTATGTACAAAACCTGTACCTGTTTCTGTTGTTACATGATCAGCTGCATAAAGAGGTGATTCTCTATCAAATAATGGATGTTTAAGAACCAGGCCTTCTAAATCTGTACCTTTTATCTTTATTTTTGTTGATGACACTTTTCTATCGCTCCATCTTTCAGAGCATTGATCTTTTAATTCAGAGGCAACAAGCAGAAACTCTCCGTCAACTTCTAAAATTTCATAGCTAATATCTNGTTTAAAACAAACCGCTTGATTTCCTGGAATTGTCCAAGGTGTTGTTGTCCATATAACTACATGAACTTTATTTTTAACCTTATTTCCTAACTTTTTATTTAATTCTTTTNCTGACTCTTTTGTGAATGCAAATTTAACATCAATAGAGCTTGAAGTTTTATCTAAGTATTCAACTTCTGCTTCTGCTAAAGCAGAAGAACATTCTAAACACCAATGCACAGGCTTAGAACCTTTCTCAACATGGCCATTATGGTAGATTCTGGCAAATCCATTGATTGCTTCACCTTCAAAAGAATAATCTAAGCTTGCGTATCTATTTTCCCAATCACCAAAAACTCCCAATCTGATGAAATCATCTTTTTGAATATCAATTTGTTCTTTTGCATATTCTCTGCACATCGATCTAAATTCAGCCTGACTAAGCTCCCTTCTCTTTTTGCCTAATTTCTTTTCAACTTGCAACTCAATTGGCAGTCCATGACAATCCCATCCTGGNACATATGGAGCATCATATCCCTCAAGGGATTTAGATCTGATTACTACATCTTTTAAAACCTTATTAACCGCATGTCCGATATGAATTTTTCCATTTGCATATGGAGGACCATCATGAAGAATGAACTTTTCTTTTCCAGAATTCTGTTTCCTTATCTTCTCGTAGACTTCTCTTTTTGACCATTCTTCTAACATCTTAGGCTCCCTCTCATTAAGATTTGCCTTCATTGGAATTTCAGTCTTTGGTAAATTTAGTTTTTGATCTTTCTTTTCACTCATAGTTTTTTAACAGGCTTTCTGCTTTTTCTTTGTCCTTTTGGATTTGGTTTTTAAGGTCATCAATTGAATTAAACTTGATCTGATCTCTAATTTTACATAAAAACTCAACACTTAATATCTGATCATAGATATTTTCATTAAAATCTAAAATATGGGCCTCTAATGATTGCCTATAATCNTTAAATGTTGGTTTTGGTCCAAAGTTAGCAACACAGAAGTAATTCTTTTGATTTATGTTCGTTTTACATAGAAACACTCCACTAAAACAAAAATCTACATTATCAATATCTATATTTGCTGTTGGTGTAGATATTCTCTTTCCAATATTCTCTCCAGAAATAACTTTTCCAGTTATCTGATAAGGTCTTTCTAAAAGTTTAGACACTTCATTAAACTCTCCTTTTTCTAAATGGGATCTGATAAGCGTGCTACTGATTTTGTCTTCTCCATACAAAACATCTTCAGCAATTTCCAACACAATATTGTTTTGCTCACATAAACCCTTTAAGGTGCTGATGTCTCCAGTCCTATCTATACCAAATTTAAAATCTTCGCCCACAATTAAATAAATTACTCCAGCATCTAAAATATATTTCTGAAAGAATTCTTCAGCAGGCAAACTTCTAAAGACTTCATCAAATTTTATTGAATCAATTGAATCAATATTGAGGTTATTTAATAGCTGAATTTTGTCTGCATTTGCAAGTATTCTTTTTTTATCGCGTTTGAAATATTCAAAAGGATAAGGATTGAAGGTAATAACTTTTGATTTAGTATTATTTTTTTCAGCGTAAGACAAAATATGAGAGATTAACTTCATATGCCCCTTATGAATACCATCAAAATTTCCTATTGTTGCGCTAAATTTATCTGACATGAGACATTCCTCTATTAACTCTATATATAAATACTAAGCTTATGAGCCAAGAAAGTGTTGCAGCACAAGTAGTGGCTAAAGCTAAACCAACATGACCAAGATCATACATGAATATAAACACATAATTTAAGATTAAATTCGTTAAAAGCGATATAAAGCCAATTATTAAGACAAACTTGGTTTTAGAAGCAGCAAAAAATACGCTATTAAAAAATTTAGAGCTTAAAAGAAAGGGTAAAGCGTAGGAATATGCCACTAAACTAGATGCTGTCATCTGCACATCATAAGAATTAAATTCCCCTCTCATAAATAACAGTTCAATTACTTGAGTAGAAAGTAGGATATAAAAAATTCCACTTAATAAGCCTATCAAGAAAGTCGATGAGAGCCCTTTATGCAAAACTTTTTTAAATTCTCTTTTATCTTTCTTCAATATTGTTTCGGTTAAATCAGGTAATGCTACAAGTGCAATTGCAACTCCAAACAATCCCATTGGAAACTGTATCAATCGATCTGAAAGATAAAGCCAAGTTGGACTTCCTGTAACAAGAAATGATGCATAAATTGTGTCTACAAGTACATTTAATTGATATATTCCCGCTGCAAATATTGCTGGTAGAAATCTTGAAAAGAAAATTCGTAACAGTCTCTTATTAAATGAAAAATTAAAGCTTGGAAAATAACCCAAATAAGCTGAAACTGAAAAATTTAAAGCTAACTGCAATAATCCTGCAACAAGTACAGATAATCCAATAATGCCCAGAGTTAATTCATTTGAACAAAGAGCAAAAACTATCAAAGTTAAATTAAATAAAATTGGAGTAGCNGCTACAAATTGAAAATATTTTTTTGAATTTTGAATTGCGCCAAAAAAGGCCACCAATGAAATCAAAAATATATATGGAAAAACAAGTTGTAAAAAATTAGTTGCTGCTAAATATTTTTCTGGGTCACTGCTAAAACCAGGAGCAAATATATCAATGAATAAGTTAGGGAATATCAAAACAAAACTAACAAATAAAACTAATGAAGTGAAAAGAATAGTAAAAATTTGATTAAGAAAATCTTTTGCATCTTCCCTTGCTTCAATAATGCTTGGTGTTAGGGACTGAGATAATGCGCCTTCTCCAAAAAAACTTCTAAAAACATTGGGAATCTTGAATACAACGATAAAAACATCATGAATTGCACTAGCNCCCAACATGGCTGCAAAAATTAGATCTCTAATATAGCCAAATACGCGTGAAATTAGAGTAAAAAATGAGAACCCTATAGAAGATTTCCAAAAATTTGATATTTTCAATTACTTATTCTCTGANTCAAAATCTAAAGATATTGAATTTACACAATATCTTAGNCCTGTTTTATCTTTTGGGCCATCTTCAAAAACATGACCTAAATGCCCCTCACAGTTTGCACATAATATTTCAGTTCTAGGGCGTCCAAAAATTGAATTATCTTCCTTATACATTATTGCTTCTTCATTAACTGCTTCAAAAAAACTTGGCCAACCACAGCCCGCGTCATATTTTGATTCAGATTTAAATAATTCAGCTTTGCAATTTTTGCATTTGTATACCCCATCCTCAAAAAATGTATCAAATTCTCCTGAGAATGGCCTCTCAGTGCCTTTNTCTTTTAAAACGTAGAGCTCCTCTTGCGTGAGCGAGTCATTTATTTCTTTCATATGGTTGTTTAATTGTACTATTTTTAGCTATCTTGGACTTTAAATCCAAGCATCTTAAGGGCAATTCGATCAGAGTCATCTTCACAACCTTTAATGACTACCTGAGAATAGCCAATTCTACTATTGTAATTATCGCGGATTTTTTTGAAATCAGCGCATTCAAAATGGTCTAGTTTAGGGTTATAGGTGTCGAGCATTAAAGATACTGGCAAACCAAATTCTTTCATGTCTTGATCAAAAGTATTTTTGTCAAAATCTACAATTTTATTCTCTAATATATTCTCTTTTTCCGTGTTTTTGATCCCCANAAAATCAGCTACATTTTCGTATGCCATTTTTGTCATTTGATAACGTGCATATTGTGAATGTCCTGCTATATGTGGAGTTGCAAAAAGATTTTTGTCCAAAAAATCTTTGTTTATATTAGGCTCGTTCTCAAAAACATCAGAAATCAGCCGAATATAATGGAGATCATCATCAAGTTCTAGAAAGTCTTTTTCACAAACAACGCCTCCTCTAGACGTATTGATAATTATTGCTCCATCGGAGAGNTGTTCTAGAATTTCCTTATTTATGATATTTTTCGTAGGAAATAAATGTGAGGCTTCAGTAAAATCAGCAGGTGATAGAACCTTACCATATGTAGAATATGTACCATATGGTCCTAAGAGTCTTTGAAACTGTTGTTTTGTAAGATCTTTATTGCGAATGTCAATTCCATCATGAAGCGGAACATGTAATGAAATTAACTTAATATTGGCCGTATATTCAATGTCATGAAGCACTTCTCCAGCGAGAGCTTCGTATAGCCCATACTCATCGCCAATTTGATCTCCTGAATATTCTATAAACTCTGATTCATTAGTAAGCGTATTAGAATATTCGCAATCAACATTTAAAGGATCATAACCATATGCTTCAAAATGAAAGGTGTCGAGAGTTTTAATAACTTTGCCGCCAATATTACCGCATCCAATAATTGCTGCAGCGTGGAAGTTTTTATCAAATTTCCTCTCCTTTAACATTAAGGCTAATGTTGAAAAAACATATTCTGCAACTGCAATGGCATTAGCTCCAGTAGAAAAGGCATAGGGAATTTTCATCTTGTTTAATTCTTTTTTATCAATATGATCCTCTCCGGTTGAAGCTGAACATAAGAATTTAATACTTTCTGGAATCTTCTTTCCATGAGTTTTATATGTAGATCTGACAACTACCACTGANTCCTCTTTNACGTTCTCAATCTCAAAATCTTCATCGGANAAATATTCAATCTGATCAAGATGATCGNCAAAAAAATGCTCTACATAAGGAATATTTTTATCTATGAGAATTTTCATTACTTGGGCCAAAAAATTGACTTTATCCAACCTAAAAAAGAATTAGGTTTCAATATATTTTCTTCAATAGAAAGCAAATCCAATAAATATGTTGATGATTCAGTAAATAGGCTCTCTCGAGTTTTAAACTCTTCTTTATCTAACTTGCGAATCTCTTTGGCTGGATTGCCAGCATAAACAACATTAGCAGGCACTTTACCGCTCACTACAGATCCAGCACCAATAATAGAATTCTCTCCAATTTCAGTTCCTTTAAGAATTATTGATCTTTCGCCTATCCAGACATTTTTAGCAATCGTTACTGGTAAAGGTTTGGCAACATAATCTGTTCTGTCGTATATCCCATGCCAATCTGAATCTGTTATTACCACATCAGAAGCAATCATAGTTGAATCCCCGATAGTAATACGTTCTGCAGACCTAATACTTGTTCCAGGTGAAATAAGTATGTATTTGCCTAAATTAATTTCTCCGCTAATCTTGTCTGTTTGCCAAGCTGAAAGATCAATCCTTTTATCAGGAGCACAGATTAGTGTTGCATAATCATCTATGGATATATTCTCGCCGAATACCTTTAAGTGTTGTGGATTAAGCACCATTACATTTTTTCCAAAATGTTTAAACCTTGGTTTCAAAAAATGATGCAGGTAAAAAGAACTGAATGAATTAAACAGTTGCTTTAGCCAAAAGGGTCTATGTTCAGTATTAATAATGAAACTCCAAGTATAATTATAAGCTAGAATAATTCTGTTATATGTTCACTTTTAATTTGATTAAATTTTCCAAAGAGTATGGAAAGTTTATCAAAATAGGCCTTCCTATACTTGGTAGTCAGCTGGTGATGTATGGAATGACAACAGTGGACTACATTATGGCTGGCTATTACAGTTCAGATGATCTTGCTGGCGTAGGATTAGCAGCTGCAATATATAGTCCGATATATTTTCTTACTGCTGGAGCTATGTTTGCGATAGCCCCAATTATTGCTCAACATTTTGGCGCAAAAGAATTTGAGCAAATAAAAATTAAAACAAGAAAATTTTTATGGACAGGTCTTTTTGTAGGTTTTATTTTTTATTTAGTCTTATCAAATGCTGGAATAGTTTTTCATTTTTTAGACACAGAAGAAAAAATAAGATCAATAAGCTTAGATTACTTAAATATTGTAGCTTTTGCTGCAATACCAATTACTCTATTTCAGGTTTTTAGAGGCTATAGTGAAGGCATTACACAAACTAGAATAGTTTTCGTTCTAGGGCTTCTAGGTTTTCTTATCAATATACCTCTTAACTATTATTTTATTTTTGAACTAGATCGTGGAGGTGTAGGTTGTGCATATGCAACAGCTATAGTTAGCTGGTTGGGTTTAATAGCATTTTGGCTTCTGACTTTATTTTTAAAACGATATAAAACTACAAGAATCTATGGAGGTTTTATTTGGCCAGATTTTAAAAGTTCGTTTGAGCTACTTAAACTTGGAATACCTATAAGTTTTGGAATTTTTGTTGAGCTAAGCATGTTCAGTGGTGCAGCTTTAGTTATATCGTTTTTTGGTGCAAATTCATTAGCTGCTCATACAATAGCTATAAATTTGGTTGGNTTATTATTCATGCTTCCTTTATCTCTAGGTTTAGCTTCAGCAATAAGAGTNGGTAATTTAATCGGTGAGAAAANCTATAGCCANGCAAACTATGCTTCTAACTTTTCTCTTAGATTTTCATTAATTGTGGCCATCACTAATTTTATTTTAATAATCTCAATGGGGNGTCTTCTTATCAGCATATATACAAGCGATCCAAATGTTTCTGTTNTAGCTTTAACTTTGCTTGCTTATGCTGCAATATTTCAAGTGCCTGATGCNATTGGTTATTCAGCTATTGGNTCTTTNCGAGGNCATAANGATACNTTTGGNCCTATGGTCAATTTCATTATCTCNTATTGGTTTATTGCAATACCTATAGGTGTNTATCTCTCTTTTAGTGATTCAACATTTTTGCCCACTGAAGCTGAAGGAATGTGGACAGGAATGATTATTGGTATTGTAGTAAGCGCGATACTAAANACTTTAAGATTAAAAAATAGAAAAAAGGANTTAAAGAGATTCTTTAAGTCTGGAACCAATCAGATTTAAATCAGTTACAACACCTACTCCAGCAGANTCTAAAGCTTTAAATTTATCTTGAGCTGTTCCTTTNCCTCCAGAAATTATTGCNCCTGCATGCCCCATTCTCTTTCCTTTTGGAGCGGTGACACCAGCTATGTATGAAACAACTGGTTTTTTAATATTATCTCTAATATATTCAGCCGCTTCTTCTTCTGCGCTTCCNCCTATTTCACCAACCATNACTATTGATTCAGTTTGAGAATCNTTTTCAAACATTTCCAATGCATCTATAAATGAAGTTCCATTAACAGGGTCTCCACCTATACCAATACATGTACTTTGACCTAAGCCTGCATCTGTAGTTTGTTTCACAGCCTCATATGTCAGAGTCCCTGATCTAGAAACTATACCTACAGTTCCTTCTAAATGAATTGAAGCTGGCATTATTCCAAGTTTTGCCTTTCCAGGAGAAATTACCCCTGGACAATTAGGNCCTATTAATCTCACTTCAGGATGAGATTTAAGAACATTAACAACATCCACCATATCAAGAACTGGAACNCCTTCTGTAATACAAATAATTAAATTAATGCCNGCTTCAGCAGCTTCTATAATTGCTGATTTNGNAAANTTTGCTGGNACAAANATTACTGAAGTATCAGCAGCTGTTTCTTTAATTGCNTCTTCTACAGAATTGAATACTGGNTTNCCAAGATGNTCTTGNCCTCCTTTATTTGGAGTAACTCCACCAACAACATTTGTNCCGTACTCTATGCATTGCTCNGCATGCATAGTTGCTTGTGANCCTGTAAANCCNTGAAAAATTGCTTTAGTAGATTTGTCTATAAGTACACTCATTTAACTAACTCAACTATTTTTTTGGATGCTTCTTGAAGCGAATCTTCTCCGATAAGATTTAAACCAGAGTCATTTAGNATTGATTTGCCTTCTTCAGATTTATTGCCTTGCAATCTAACCACTATTGGCACAGATACACTTCTTTCTTTTATTGCATCTATAATTCCTTGAGCTATAAGATCGCATCTNACTATCCCGCCAAAAATATTTATCAAAATACCTTTAACNTTCTGATCAGAAAGTATTAATTTAAAAGCTTTAGATACTCGCTCTTTAGTTGCTGTNCCGCCNACATCTAGAAAGTTTGCTGGTTCNCCATCATAGAGTTTTATNGTATCCATTGTGCCCATAGCTAANCCTGCTCCATTNACCATACANCCAATATTTCCATCTAATGACACATAACTTAANTCATTTTCNTTNGCTTCATATTCNCTTTGATCTTCTTGTGTAGGATCGCGCTTATCTAATAAATCTTCTTGNCTATAAAGAGCATTTTCATCTACNTTGATTTTTGCGTCNAAACAATGAAGATTTCCATCTGTTTTTATTACTAATGGATTTATTTCTAAAAGACTTAAATCCTTATCCTTAAATAGTTTTGCGCAACCTNAAACAATNTTANTNAATTGNTNTGTCTGCTCAGAATTAAAATTTAAAGAANNNGCNANANCCTNTATNTCNTTTTNTTCTATNNANTANTCTGAATTAAGTTTNGCTTTNAGAATTTTTTCTGGNGTTTTTTCTGCTACNTCTTCAATNTTCATTCCTCCAGCCTCAGAAACAATCATTGATACACATTTTTCTCCTCTATCTACGATAAAACTCATGTAAAGTTCTTTATCAATATCTGTTAATTCTTCTAAAGAAATAATATTTACTGGCAAACCTTCAGAATCAGTTTGTATGGTTACAATTTTTTTCCCTAGCCACTGATTAACAAATTCTTCAACTTCTGGTTTTGAGTTGCAGAGCTTAACACCTCCAACTTTTCCTCTTCCTCCAGTATGTGATTGAACCTTGGCTACACAACCATTAGAAAAATCAATAGATTCTATAGCTTCATCAACATCGGAAGATTTTTTTATTATTGATCTTTTGGAAACAGGTAAACCGTATTTTTCGAAATATTCTTTCGCTTGATATTCGTGAAGATTCATCAGTTCCCTATATGAATTGCTTGTTTATTAACAGCTAAAGCAGCTTCATGCAGTGCTTCAGAGACTGTAGGATGACTAAACATGGTAAGACCAAAGTCCTCTGAACTAGCGGAGAATTCCATACCAATAAGACCTTGCTGTAATATTTCTGATGCTGAGTTTCCAAATATTTGGACTCCAAGGACTTGATCAGTTTCTTTATCTGCTAAAACTTTTACTGAACCAACTGCATCGCCCGCAGCTAAAGCTCTACCACTTGCTGCAAATGGGAAGTTTCCTTTTTTAAAATCGATCCCTTCATCTTTTAATTGTTTTTCTGTTTTGCCAACCCAAGCTATTTCTG
>PBXH01000033.1 GCA_002727535.1 Gammaproteobacteria bacterium
ATAAAAGATAAGCGACAAGTGAACCAGCTCCCGATCCTCTTCCAGGCCCAACAGGTATTTCCTTGTCTTTGGCCCAACTAACAATATCCATAACAATTAAAAAATAGCCTGGATAGCCCTTATCAATTATGATCTTTAGTTCTTTTTCTAGACGATCTCGATAAATATCTTTATCAANTTTTGGGTTTTNCTCTAAGAACTNTTCTAATTTTCTTTTTGANATATCTTCAAGATATTCTTCTAATGATTTNNNTTCNTCTATCTCATAAGAAGGTAAATAATATTCACCTTCTTCAAGAAAAACATTACAAGATTTAACTACTTCTTTTGTGTTGCTAAGAATATCTTCGNTATGCATAGNTTTCATCTCTTCAAATGTTTTAAAAAATTGTTCAGTTGAAACATTTGGATTATTAATTTCATCTTTTAAAAGAGTTGCATTGTTTATTGCTNCTTTCGCTTGATGTGCAAGATGATCTTCTTGTGACAAAAATAAAACATNATTTAAACCAACAACAGGAATCCCTTTTTTGAATGCTTGATTACAAATATTTTCTGTTGAATGGTTATATCCATTGCTATTGTAATTTGAAGCACCAACAAAAAAATTATCTTTAAAATTCAATAAATAATTTTCTAATTTGTGNTCTAGTTCATTGTAATTTTCTTTACCCGCTAAAAATTTGAGNTGATCNCATGCAGTTGGCATGATGCAAATTAAATCATTTGNATTTTCAAGAATATTTTTTTCTGATAAACATATCTTGCCTTTAGCAGATTCTGTAAATGCTTTAGTGCTTAATTTAAATAGACTTTCAAGTCCACTCTTATTCTTTGCCAGAAGAACTATATTGGAATAAAGGTTTTCATTGATTTTAATATCAAAATCAACACCACATATTGGCTTTACCCCCTTTGAAATAGCATATTTATAAAATTTGACTAGGCCAAAGAATGANTTTTTATCTGTAAGAGCAACAGAATCCATTTCATGCTCTATGGCTTTATCAACTATTTGATTGGTTCTAGGCAAACCACTAGAAATACTAAAATGTGACTTTACTTGAAGATGGACAAATTTACCCATCATTAAATTCTAAAACTTTTTCGATGAATATATGATAAGTCTTGCTCATTAATTACCTTTTTATACTCTTTAGCTAAATAAACGACTAAACCAGACGATCAGCTTCAAACTTTATCTATTTCTGCAATCCTCATATATCTCATTTGAAAATGCAGAAAAATCTGTTTCAATAATCTTTCTTTTTACTTCTTGCATTTCTTTTATCTTTAAATCTAAATTANTAAGATTATTTTCCAGATCATTTGCTATAGAGTCTTTAGTTGCTTTACTTTGTATTAATTCATTGAAGATTTCTCTTCCAGCTAGAATATTTGGAATTCCAGCATATTTTGTTTTCATCATGCTTCGATAAATCCAATAATTTAACCAGTTAGTTTTATAAATGATAGTGGTAGGCACTTCTGCTANTAAACCCTCNAANGTTGCTGTTCCTGAACANATAACTGCTGCTTTAGCTATTTTCAGTATGTCAGATGATTTTTTTTGATGGCAGATTATTTCACTTTCTNCTTCTATAAAATTCTCAACTAGTTTTTTGGCAGAATTATCATAAGCTGGGATTAAAGCAGTATATTTTTTATTTACATTGAATTTTTTAAAACCCTGTATCATTACTGGCAAATTCTGTTTAATTTCTGAATCTCTGCTTCCTGGCATTAAACAAATAATGTCTTCCTTATCCACTCCAAGATATTCATGTTCCTTTTCAGCTAATGGATGTCCTATATAAAAGGCTTTTTTTCTTACATTTGCGCAATAATCCAATTCAAATGGAAAAAGGCAGAGCATATAATCTATAAACTTAAAATCTCTAACTCTGCTTGATCTCCACGCCCATACAGAAGGACAAACCACTTGAATTGTTTTTATTCCTGATTTCTGAAGTTCTTTATGTATGCCCAAATTAAAATCTGGAGAATCGATACCTATAAATAAATCAATCTTCTCATTTTGAAATTTTTTAATAAGCTGATTTTGAAAATTTTTGATATCTGAATAATTCATTATTGGTTCAACAAAACCCATTATCTTCAATAAAGATCTTTCATTAGAGATATTAAATTTATTGAGATCTCCNTCTCCAACACCTGAGACTGTTAGTTCTGGAAATTTTGCTTCTAAAGAATCAAGTATTTTTCTGCCAAGAAGATCACCAGAGGGTTCTGCAGAAACTACACCTATTTTCAACTATCTTAATACTCCCCTTGAGGATGATTGAATTGAATCTANAAATATCTCAATATTTTCATCTTGCTCACATTCATTAGAAATTTTTTCTAAAGCTTCTTCTGCTCTTAACCCTTCTCTAAAAAATATTTTGTAAGCTTTCTTTAAGTTTGAGATTTGTTCTTTAGTAAATGACTTTCTTTCTAATCCAATTGCATTTAGTCCAGCTTGTTTTATTGGATTGCCTGCGACTCTTGTNAATGCAGGAACGTCCATGCTGACTAATGACCCCATACCAGTAAATGAATAAGATCCTAAAACACAAAATTGATGCACTAGAGTATAGCCTCCAAGTGTTACGTAGTCGCCCAATCTAACATGTCCAGCTAAAGCTGAATTATCTACCAATATATTATTATTTCCTATGACACAATCGTGAGCAATCATGACTCCTGGCATTATTAAATTTTCATTGCCTATTTTTGTATAGCCAAGATCAGCACCAGTACCTCTATGAACTTTTGAAAATTCTCTAAAAACATTTTTATCGCCTATCTCTAAGGTTGCTCTTTCACCTTTAAATTTTAAATCTGGAGTGTCCTCTCCAATGACTGCAAAAGAGAAAAAATTATTTTCCTTACCGATNTTAGTTGGTCCTTTTATNACGACATGTGAATTAAGNACACATTCGTCTCCAATNCTCACTTCAGCCCCTATTACACAATAAGGTCCTATTGATACTGATTCACTTATAACNGCAGTTTCATCAATTATTGCTGTAGGGTGAATATTACTCATCTAAACTTCCATCTGCACACAATATCTCTGCTGAACAGACTAATTCTGANCCTTTAAAAGCTTTAGAATTAAATTTCCAAATTTTTCTCTTATTGGCTACTAACTCTGTTTCAAATCTAAGAGTATCTCCTGGCATTACTTTCTTTTTANATCTTACTTTCTCAACTCCACATAATAAGTATACTGATTTTTCAGACGCCGATTGTTTCATGATATGAGATCCTAAAATACCGCAAGTCTGAGCCATAGCTTCAACTATTATTACCCCAGGCATAATAGGAAAGTTTGGAAAATGTCCTTTAAAGAATGGTTCTTCAGGCGATACAAATCTTTCAGCTACAATATGCTCCATAGTTATATCTATAACTTTATCAATAAATAAAAAAGGATCTCTGTGAGGTAATAACTTTTTAATTTCTTCAGCGTTCATCTTATTTCTTTAACTTTGCAGCAAATTTTAAAGAATCTTTATGCTTCTGAATTGGCATCACTCCACTATAGGCACCTGGCTCTGTTAATGACTTGGTAACTAATGTTTTTGCTAATACTGTAACGTCATCTGCTATCTCAATATGATCTACTGTTCCAACTTGGCCTCCAAACTTACAGTTTTTACCAATTTTTACACTTCCTGCTATTCCTACCATTCCAGCCATAGCTGTATTTTCTCCAACAGATACATTGTGTGCTATATGAATATGATTATCCATTTTGACTCCATCTCCAATTTTAGTATTTCCAAGAGCTCCCCTATCAATTACTGAGTTTGCTCCTATTTCTACATTAGACCCTATTTCTACTCCACCAAGATGTGCTATCTTTTCCCAACTATTACCATCTGGAGCAAAACCAAATCCATCGCTACCAATTACTGTGCCTGAATGAATAATAGAATTACTGCCAATCTTAGTGCATGAATAAATAGAGACATTGTCATGTAAAATTACATTATCACCAATCACACAATTTCCATTTATAACTGTGTTTTTGCCAATTTGAACATTTTCCCCTAAGACAGCTTCAATTTTTTTATTTTTACTATGGTAGCTTTCTGAAAATAATTGAGATGTCTTTGCATATGCAAGATATGGATCATCTACAATAATAAAATTATTTGTCTGATGTACTTGTTCAGACAATTCTTTCGTTGTTATTACTGCTCCAGGTTTTGTGCTAAGTTTTTGAAGGTAATTTTTGTCTTTTAAGTAGCAGATTCCACTTTCTGAGCAAATAGAAGAATCTTCAATTGAACCTATTAAGAAATCTTTTACTCCTACGACATCACCGCCAATTGTTTTAGCTAGCTTATCTAGAGTAAATGATTCCATTAAGTAAGATTACTACTATTCAGACTTTTCTGCTAAAGCTACGTCTAGTAAAGCTGTAACTTCATCAGTTATGTCTAAATCAGGATCAGCATAAAATAGAGCCTGAGGTGAAAGCACCATATCCATATCTTTAGCATTTATAAGCTCACCAAGAATTCGTTGGAAATCTGATGAAAGAGTTGCAATTACAGCCTGTTGAGTTTCCTGGGCTTTGTTTTGCAATTTTTGTGTTAAAAATTGGATCTCAGTCTGCTTATCTTCAAGCTTTCCCTGCATATCAACTTTCTCTTCATCAGAGAGTGTTTCTTGATTTTTCTGGAAATCTTCAATAATTGCTTGACCTTCTGTTTGTAGTAACTCAAGTCTTTCTCTATCTGCAATAAAATCTGCATCTTCGTCTAATTTCTTAAATTCATCTTGAGCATACTGAGTGCTTAACATTGCTCTCTCTGCGTTTAAGACAAATGTTCCTTCGGCAAATAATGAAGTTGAAAAGACTGCAAGCAGACCTGAAAGTAATAGATATTTAATTTTATTCATAATAAATCCTTAAGTTTCGCTATTTTAGCCGACTTTTACATAAGAATCGAGAAAAATTTTAGAACTTATTCCCAACAGTAAATTCAAATCTCTTTGTTCTATCAAAAGGACCATTATTGAAAGGAATAGCCACATAAACACTTATTGGTCCAAATGGTGTAATTGCACTACCGCCAATACCATAGGCGCCTCTTAATTCTTTATAATCTGGCTCAAAACATTCAGTCTGATAAGGTGCACAATTTGTTGAGAATACATTACCTAAATCAACAAATACTGCTGTTCTAAATTGGCTCTGATCTTCTATGAATGGAATTTTAAAAATTAAATTAAGGCTTGTTTCTAATAGAACATTGCCGCCAATCGGTCTATTTATTCTATAAGATGCATATTGATTGTAATAAGGAGTATCAGGCTCTCCATCATAATCATTATCGATAAGAGGNGGNCAATAATCTTCAGCAGAAACATAACCATAACAAGGTACTGGGGTTATTCTTGGGCCCAGACTGTTAGCTTCATACCCTTTTATTGAATAAGGNCCGCCCGCATAAAAGTTTTCATAATATGGAGGAATATCGGTATCNCCAAATGCTCCTGTGTAACCAATTCTAGAAGATGCTTTGAAGACGAGATCCTCTCCTATAGGTAGAGGCTGATAATACTCATTTTTGTAGTCTATTCTGAAATAATTTAGTGTTGATCCAGGTAAAGTTGTTTGCAGCTGGACTTGATTTAAAGTACCTTCAGTTGGAAACATTCCTCTATTTANAGTTGCTCGTGTCCAATAACCCTGAAATTTNAATGTATCAAAAACATCACCTTCAGATTCAAGAAAATCAAGAATTTCTCTTGCAGCCATTCCGCCTGATTGCAGCTCTGTGTGATCATATCCTATGTTAAACCCAAGTCTTTGAATNTCAGAAATAGGGTAACCAAAACTTACTGAAAGTCCGTAACTCGCTGTGTTGTAATCTGTTATTCCAAAGGATGAATAATCAAACTCTCTATAGTTAAGTGTATANCCTCTGCTTACTCCATCAATTGTGTAATATGGGTTTTCATATTGTAAAAAAATATTTTTTGAGTAATCACTGATCTGCGTTCCNATTCCTACAGTGTTACCACTACCTAAAAAGTTTTGCTGCTGAATATTNAAATTAAATGAAAATCCAAATTGAGAATAACCAAAACCGCCAATTATATTGCCATACTGTTGCTCTTCTACATCAAATATGACATCCACTTGATCTTCTTCTCCTGCAACTGGAACAGTTTCNACATTTACNGTTTTAAAGAATCCAGTNCTCTCAAGNAAAAGTTTAGACTGTTCTATTGCTTGGTTTGATGCTGGTGCTCCTTCAAACTGTCTCATTTCTCTTCTGAGAACTTCATCAGTTGTAAAATTATTGCCGGTAAAAAGTATCCTTCTTGTGTAGTTTTTTCTTCCAGGATTAAAAACAAAAGTGATATCAGCAGTCTTATTTTCTTCATCTATGGTTGGTATNCCTTCGACTTCAGCGAAAGTATAGCCCTCATTNCCAAGNATATTTGCATAGAACTCTTCATAACTTGTAATAAGTGACTCTGAATAATAAGTATCTTCAGGAATATTTATAAAACTNTCAAAGAATTCTCTTTCAAGAGGTAGTTCACCTGAAATTTTTATTTCTTTTAAAGCATATCTTTCTCCTTCACTGACAACTAAAGTGATGAATAGCTCTTCAAGATCTTCACTAATTGAAACTTGAGATGAATCGAGTCTAAACTGCAGATAGCCTCTATCTTTATAGAAAGATTCTAAATTTTCTAAATCTGACTGAAGNTTCTCTTTTGTATATTTATTATCATTTGTAAATACGGAAATTATCGATCCTTCAGTAAGTTCGAAGACTCTTCTTATTTCATTGTCTGTGAAAGATTCATTACCTATTATTTCGATGGATGAAATTGCTGTAGAAGATCCTTCATCAATATCTATATCNACTTCAACTCTATTTCTTGGTCTATCTTTTTGTTTAACTTCTACAGTTGCTCCATATCTTCCTTGTTGCGAATACTGTGCTTGCAATCCTCTTGTAATTAAATCTAATGTTGCTCTTTTTAGAACAGANCCNTCTGAAATACCTTCAGATCCTAGTGCNCCTAATAAATCCTCTGTTTTAATTGCCGAATTTCCATCAATTTTTATTGAGGAGATAGTTGGNCTCTCTTGAACCTTCACATATAANATATTTCCTTCTGCTCGCAATTGGATATCGTCAAATTGACCAGTTGAGAATAACGTACGTATTATTCTCTGATAATCTGTCTCATCAATTCTATCTCCAATTGTTACAGGAACAGTATCTAGAACACTACCAAGTGAAACTCTTTGTAGCCCTTCTATTCTTATATCTTCTATCAAAACAGCAGAATGCATAGAAAAAGTTAGTATTAATAAAATTGTTGATAATAGTTTCTTCAAAATAGCCTCATCACATCATTGATAATAACAAAAACAAATAAAGTCATTATTAGTAAATAACTTAGATTGAATAACAATGCTTTTAGTTTCAAACTTATTGGTGATCCTTTTACTTCCTCAACTAAGATAAACAATAATTGGCCCCCGTCAAGCATTGGTAAAGGTAAAAGATTAAATGCTCCCAAACTAATATTCAACATTGCTAATAAAAGAAGAAAGGATATTAAGCCTTGACTCAATGCATCTCCCGCTGCTTTTGTGATTCCTACAGGACCACTAAGGCTATCTAGACCCATACTTCCGGTGAAAGTCTTATATAAAAACTTGAATATATTAACTATCCAGAAGATTGTCTGATTAACGCCAAAACTTAATGAAGAAGGAAAATCATTTCTTTCAGGCACTAGCTCTATGCCATATAACATTCCTTCACTTTTAGATGGCAAATTAACTGTAACTGTATTGTCATTTCTACTTACTAATAAAGATAATTGTCTGCCATATTGATTCAATAACTCAATCGTTTGATATCTTGAGAAGACTTTATTTGAATTGACCTCTAATATAAGGTCCCCTTCTTTCAGTCCAGCTAAATCTGCAATACTACTCTCATCTATGGCTCCAATTCTTGGAGGGTAATCTGTGCCTGGTGATAAAGAAAAGTATGAAGATGGGGCTTGTTCTTGATTAAATCTTAGGTTTTCAACGGTTTCTACAAGTTCGATAGATTCCTGACTTTCATAATCAAAGAGCCCTATCCTGACTTCACCTGTTAAACCAGTTAAATCTAGTAGTTTTATTTCTAAATCTTGTGCATTTTTAATTGCATTATCATTTACAGATACAACCCTATAAAGTTTGTCATCATCAAATTTATTTATTTTTGCTGATACCAAATCAGATTCCTTAGGCAAGAACAGACCAACTAGGCTAAAAGTAAATAAAGCTAAAATAAAATTAAATACAGGGCCAGCTAAAATAACTAATGCTTTTTCAAAAGCAGGTCTATTAGCAAGTACGTACTTTTTTTCTTCTGTAGTTAATTTATTGTAATTTTCAGCATCATTAGGATCATGAAAGGCTACATAACCTCCAAGAGGTATCATTGATAGCGAGAATTTGACTCCATCTTTATTGGTCCAATTAAATAGATCTCGGCCAAAACCTATGCTGAATTTAAGCACTTTTATTTTAAAGAATCTTGCAACTGAATAATGTCCATATTCATGGAAAGTTACTAAAACTAGAAAAAGAATTAATGTTCCAAATAAATATGTCATATTAAATACTTCCTAAATAATTCAATATTTTACGTTGATTGTCTCTTAAGTCCTCTAAACTTAAAATTTCTTTCTTTTCAATCTTAGAGTAATGTTGAAAAATCAAATTATATATTTCTCCAAAATTGATTTCTCCTTTTAAGTATTTTTTAACTGCAAAATCATTTACAGCTGCAAATATAAGCCCTCTATTGCCTCCATTTTTCATAACATCTTTTGATATTCCTATTAATTCTTCTCTGTCCTTAGGAAAATCTGAAATTGTTAGCTTTACATCTTCTTTGAACATATCTAAAGAGAAATCTTTTTTCGTTTTATCAGAATATTCACCTAATAAACCAAAAGATAAAGGAATTATCATGCTTGGTAGGGACATTTGAGCTTCAACTGAGCCATCTTTTAATTCCACCATTGAATGAATAATGCTTTGAGGCTGAATTAATATTTCTAATTTATCGGGGTCAAGATCAAATAAATATTTTGCTTCAATTAATTCAAAACACTTATTTACCAGTGTTGCTGAATCAATAGTTATCTTATTGCCCATATCCCAATTTGGATGATCTAATGCTTCTTCGGGTTTTTTATTTTCTATTTCTAAGCGTGATTGGCCAACAAAAGGTCCGCCAGATGCGGTGATGAATATTCTATCTATATGGTCTTTTTCAATATTATTTAATGAATTCATCAATGAATAATGTTCTGAATCAATTGGCACTAATTCAGTTCCCGAATTTTTAATGAAATTCATTAAAACTTCACCATAAACGACTAGACTTTCCTTGTTTGCTAGCAAAAGCTTCTTGCCTGATTCAGCTGCAAGAATAGTCAATTCAAGACAATCAAAAGAAGATATAGCTGAAAGATAGATATCGCTAGGATTAGATTTTAAATAAGTTATGACATCACTAATATCATCAAATATTTCAGTTTTAGCAGATAAAGAATTTTTTAATTGCTCTTTCGCAATTTTATCGGATAGAAATATATATTTAGGATTAAACTCATTAATAACCTCTAGTGCTTTATCTACATTAGAATTACATACAAAAACTTCAAAAGAGAATTGCTCTTTATGCTTTCTAAGTATTTGCAAGGCTTGACTACCAATTGAACCTGTAAAACCAAATATAGATAAACTTTTCATTTACCAAATCTCCTCTGTCTTTCTTTGAATTCATCAAGAATCTGTATGAAATCATTATTAGAAAATTCTGGCCATAATTTGTCTGAGAAAAACAATTCAGTGTAACCAATATTAGCTAATAAGAAATTACTCAATCTTTTATCTCCCCCTGTTCTTATAAAAATATCAATTTCTTGATTTCCAATTTGCGTAGCATTCAAAAAGTTTTCCTCATTAAGCTCAATTTTATTTTCATTTATAGTTTTTACGGCTTCTAGAATGTCAGAAATAGCCCCATAATTTAAAGCAACTGTCAGTGTAAGTTCTGATAAATGTTTCGTTTCATCGATACACTTATTTATGCCTTTTTGTGCATTTTTTGGCAAATCAGCGAGATTACCAATGAAGTCTAACTTAATTCCATTTTCTTTTATTTCAGTTAATTTAACATCGACGCCAAAATTAATAAGATTCATCAAAGCATTTACTTCAAAAGTATCTCTTGACCAATTTTCTGTAGAGAAAGCATAGACAATTAATCTTTCTAACTTTGCTTTTTTTGCTGTTTTAACAATTTCAATTAATGATTCAATGCCTCTTCTGTGTCCTGAAGATATTGGTAGATTGTTCTTTTTTGCCCATCTCCTGTTTCCATCCATAATGATGGCAACTGTCTTAGGCTCAGACATCAGATTGTAAGGAGATCCTTTTCTTTTGATTCCAAAGAATCATCAACGGATTTTATATATTTTGAAGTAATTTCTTGAATATCTTTTTCTGAATCTGAAATATCATCTTCAGTTAATTCTCCTTCTTTCTCAAGCGCTTTCATTGCTGCTAAAGCATCTCTTCTTATGTTTCTAACAGCTATTCTTCCATTTTCAGCTTCAGCTTTAGCTTTTTTTGTTAAATCTATGCGAGATTCTTCTGTCAAAGGAGGCATAATTATTCTTATTACATCTCCCGCTACAGTTGGATTAATCCCTATATCAGACTTTTGAATTGCTTTATCTATCTCTTGAACTAGACCTTTATCCCAAGGAGATAAGCTTAAAGTTTTTGAATCTTCAACTGTTATTGAGCAACATTGGTTTAATGGAGTCATAGTCCCATAATAGTCAACATTTATTCCATCAAGCATTGCTGGATTTGCCCTTCCTGTTCTTATCTTTTTAAGATTATCTGTAAAATTTTTAAATGAAGAAGACATTCTTTCTTCACAAGAGTCGAGAATTTGTTGATATTTATCCATGATGCTGTTTACCTCTTATAGTTTTTACCTATTTTATTATAAAAGAGCTCTGTTATAGAAATTGAAATTTATTGGCCAACTTTTTTTCTTGCGAAAGCAAGTATATTGGTTCCATCAAGAATGTCTTTTATTTTTTGATCTGGATTCTTTATAAATGGTTGTTCAATCAAAGAGTTTTCTTGTTTAAATTTATTCAATTTTCCAATGACAATTTTTTCTTTAATATCATCAGGCTTATTCTCATTTTCTAGGGTTGCTATTGCTATTTCCTTCTCCTTATTGAGAACATTTTGATCAATATCTTCAGATGAAATAGCTAACGGATTATTAGCTGAAACTTGCATTGCAACATCTCTGCCTAGTTCTGGTTGCTCTTTGTCTAACTTAACCAAAGCTGCTAATTTGTTATCAGTATGTAAATATGAGTAGGTGAAGCCTCCATCACTGGCTATTTTATTGAAATATGAAATTTTTATATTTTCCCCTATCTTTTGGATTATTTCTAAAAGCTGATTTTTATATAATTCCTCTAGCTCATTTAAATCCTTAGGATTCTTGTCTGAACAAAAAGTAGATAAATCCGATAAGAATACTTGAAAGTCTGCATCCTTGGCAGCAAAGTCAGTTTCAGTATTTACTTCGATGATGAAATTACTGTCACTTGATTCGCCGACTATGATTACTCCCTCATTCGTTGCTCTAGAAGATTTTTTTTCAGCTTTAATTACACTTTTTTTTCTTAAAACTTCAATTGCCTTATCAATATCCCCATCTGCTTCTACCAGTGCTGACTTGCAATCCATCATGGATATACCTGTTCTATCTCGTAATTCTTTAACAAGTTGTGCGGTGATCATTATTTAAGTTGAGAAAGTATGTCGTTAACAATCAAAGCTTTTTTATCGCTTTTCTTTATTTTGAAGTTATTTTTTTCTGCAAATTCAACAAGCTGAACTTTTGTAAATTTATTTAGATCTGCTTCAGAAAGCTTTTCTTCTTTAGTTTCTACTTTTGTTTCTTCTTTTGTTTCTACTTTTGTTTCTTCTTTAGTTTCTACTTTTGTTTCTACTTTTGTTTCTTCTTTAGTTGCCTCTACTGAAACTTTTTTGGTTGATGTATTTAATGAAAATACTTTTGGCCCCTTATCGCCATCAAGTTTTTGCACTAAGCCTTGTTTTCTTGCAGAATCTTGTCCTTCGAGAATTGCTTCAGATAAAAGATCCAGCACAAATTTAATTGTTCTTGATGAGTCATCATTTATTGGAATAAAATTAGTTAAATTTTTTGGATTACTATTTGTATCAACCAATCCATATACAGGAATTTCCATCTTAAGCGCTTCTTGAACTGCAATTTTTTCATTTTCGACATCCACCACAAAAAGAGCATCCGGAAGACCCTTCATATCTTTTACACCATCAAAGTTTAGAGCTAATTTTTTCATTTCCTTTTCAAGCATTACGGCTTCTTTCTTGATCATATTATCAAGTTCGCCTGAAGCTTTATTTTCTTCATATTCAAGCAATTTATTTATAGGAACTTTAATGGTCTTCCAATTTGTTAACATTCCACCTAACCATCTATGAGATATATACGGCATGCCAGTTTTTTGTCCAAAATCAGCAACATAAGTTGATGCAACTCTCTTTGTTCCTACAATCATAATTTTATTTCCTACAGAAGATTGATTTCTAAATACTTCATATAATTCAGCTATCTTTTCTTGGGTTTTGTATAAATCAATTATATGAATATTATTTTTTTCACAGAATATGTATTCCTCCATATGAGGATTCCAAAATCTCTTTCGGTGACCAAAATGAGCACCCAATTCAAATAGTTGTTCAATACTAATATCTAATTTACTCATGTAATTCTTCTATTAAGGTCTGCATATAATAAAGGTTTTTAGGCTTTTGGTAAAACCATTTTGCAATATTAAGCACTTCAACTGCATACACTCTTCTATCTCCTGAATGCTTTATTTGAAGCTTATCTCCATAATCCGTTAAAAAAACGACCTCATGGTAACTTTCATCATCACCTTCTCTAATACTATTTACGTTTTTAGAGTCTATATTTAATGCATCACAAAGACTTAAAGCAGTGCCTGAGGGCAAGTCTAATTTATTTTTATGATGTTTTTCATTAACAGATAATGAATGGCCTCTTCCTTGCAATGTGTTCTTAGTTCTGATTGCAGCTTCTTTCATTAAAGACATAAGAATAGAGGTATTCTCAGCAATAAAAACAGGAAATTTTTCAGATAGATTTTTTATATCATTAAGCTGGGATTGGTTTAACCCAGATGAGCAAAAGATTAATGGCTTTTTAAGAGTTTTGAAAAACTCAATTCTTTTTTCAATATCATCGCGTGTTGCAAAATCTATAATTAAATCGAAATCTTTGCTTGGTTTAGATTCAAATACATATTCATCTGGAGTGTTAAAATGAAATTCTCCAACATTTTTATTCAAAGTATCTGATTCTGATCTAACTATAAAATTGTTAATCTCTATATCACTATCGTTAGCCGCTGCTAATATAACGGCTTTACCCATTTTCCCTGATGCTCCGAAAAGACAGATATTTATCATTTATATTTTTCGTTAAGTTTGTCGATGAATTTTTTTGATTCAGAAAAATTTTCATCTAGATCTGAAAATGCATTAGAAATATTTTTTTTCTGTTCTCCGTTAATTTTTGATGGGGTCTCTAAAACTACTCTAATAAAAAGATCGCCTTTAGTATCTCCATGAAGAGAGCCAGCACCTAGGTCACGTAATTTAAATACTTTTCCTGTTTGTGTTTCAGGGGGTATTTTAAGTAAGACTTTTTTTGTTAAAGTGGGTACCTCAATTTCATCTCCAAGTATTGCTTGATCTATTCTTAGTGGAATTTCACAATACAGATGATTTGCTTCTCTTTCAAAAAACTCGTGATTTAAGACATTCACAACAATAAAAAGATCCCCATTATCGCCACCATACTGACTTGGCTCTCCTTCTCCGGATAGTCTTATCTTATTACCTGTATCTACTCCTGCTGGTATATTTACCGAAACTTTTTTTCCTGTATTTGGTAGAGCAATTTCAATATTTTTTCCAAAAACTGCATCTTCTAAAGATAAATCCAATGACATTTGAATATTTCTTCCTCTTCGTGGACCTCTTCTTATTCCTCCACCAAAAATATCTCCAAAAATATCTCCAAATATTTCATCGCCACCAAATATATTGTTAAAAATGTCATTTATATCTACATTACGAAAACCTGACTGACCAAAACTGTTATTTACGCCTTGATGGCCAAATTGATCATAAGTAGTCCTTTTGGATGGGTCACTTAAAACTTCATAAGCTTCAGCAGCTTCTTTAAATTTATCTTCAGCTTCTTTGTTGTCAGGATTTTTATCAGGATGATATTTTATTGCCAGTCTTTTAAAGGCTTTCTTTAAATCGCTTTGTGAGACATTCCTATCAACACCAAGAACTTCATAATAATCTCTTTTCACGATTATTTTTCTTTTTCATCATCAACCTCTTTGAACTCTGCATCAACAGCATCGTCACTTTTATCAGTTGATTCTTTATCAGGCTCTTGAGCTTCTTCTTTCTTAAAAAGCTTATCTGCAAGTGGTTGAGCAATCTTTGATAATTCTTCAACAGATTTATCAATATTCTCTTTACTATCTGATTTACAAGCTTCTTCTACTTTTACGATAGCTTCCTCTAAAGATTTAGTTTCTTCATCAGAAAGATTCTCTTTATTCTCTTCCATTGCTTTCTTAGTAGAGCTTGCAACACCATCAGCCATATTTCTTGAAGCGATTAATTCTTCAAACTTTTTATCTTCTTCTGCATTCAATTCTGCATCTTTTACCATTTTCTCGATTTCTTCATCAGACAAGCCACTACCGCCTTGAATAGTTATAGATTGTTCTTTGTTTGATGATTTGTCTTTGGCTGAAACATCTATCTTTCCATTTGCATCAATATCAAATGTAACTTCAATTTGAGGCGTTCCTCTTGGTGCTGCCGGTAGATCTGTAAGATTAAATTGTCCTAAAGACTTGTTGTCTGACGCTTTCTTTCTTTCTCCTTGAAGCACATGAACTGTTACGGCTGTTTGATTATCTTCAGCTGTTGAAAAGACCTGAGATTTATTCGTCGGTATAGTTGTATTTTTTTCTATAAGTGGAGTCATTACTCCTCCTAAGGTTTCTATACCTAATGTTAAAGGTGTAACATCTAACAATAATACGTCTGATCTCTCGCCACTTAATACTGCTCCTTGTGTTGCGGCACCTAATGCTACCGCTTCATCAGGATTAATATCTTTTCTTGCTTCTTTTCCAAAAAAATCAGCTACAGTTTTTTGAACCATAGGCATTCTTGTTTGTCCGCCCACAAGAATTACATCATTAATATCTTTTGGCGCAAGTTTTGCATCCTTTAATGCTGTTTTGACTGGCTCTAAGCTTTTTGTAACTAAATCTCCAACAAGAGATTCAAGTTTTGCTCTAGTAATTTTTTGTACGAAGTGTTTTGGTCCGTTTTCATCAGCTGTTATGTAAGGTAAATTAACTTCTGTTTGTTCTGTAGTAGATAATTCAATTTTTGCTTTTTCTGCAGCTTCTTTTAATCTTTGCAAAGCCATAGGATCCTTGTTTAAGTCAAATCCTGATTCTTTTTTAAATTCATCTATAAAGAAGTTAATTAATATTGAATCAAAATCTTCGCCTCCCAAGTGTGTGTCTCCAGATGTAGAAATAACCTCAAATTGATATTCACCATCCACATTAGTCATTTCAATTATTGATATATCAAATGTTCCACCACCAAGATCATATACGGCAATAACACCATCTTTCTTCAGCTTATCTAAACCAAAGGCTAAAGCTGCTGCTGTAGGCTCATTAATTATTCTTTCAACTTTTAGGCCTGCTATTTTTCCTGCTGCTTCAGTTGCTTTTCTTTGAGAGTCATTGAAATAAGCTGGAACTGTAACAACTGCCCTATCAACTTCAGAACCTAAATAATCTTCAGCAGTTTTTTTCATTTTTTTAAGTATCTCAGCAGATATTTGAGGTGGAGCCATCTTATTTCCATCAACTTCAACCCAAGCATCGCCATTTTCTGCTTCAACAATTCCAAATGGTACAGATTTCATATCTTTCTGAATTACATCATCTTTAAATTTCCTGCCTACTAATCTTTTTACAGCAAAAAGAGTTTTTTCAGGATTTGTTACTGCTTGCCTTTTAGCCGCTTGACCAACTAGCACTTGATTATCAGATGAATAAGCAACAACAGAAGGTGTTGTTCTGTCTCCCTCTGCATTTGAAATGACAACTGGTTCTGCGCCTTCCATAACAGCGACGCATGAATTAGTTGTGCCTAAATCTATTCCTATAACTTTTCCCATTTTTTTTCCTTTTTATTTAATTTGTGTTGTTAACTATTTTTATTTACAACTACAAGGGCAGGTTTGATAACTCTGTCATTAAGAGACCATCCTCTTTCAAGGGTATTTGAAACAATATTGTCTTTTTCCCCTGAGTTACTTACCGTAGAAACAGCTTCATGCTTTTCCGGGTCAAACTCTTCCCCAGTGGGTTTTATAGGAACAATATTGAAATTCTCAAGTGTTTTTTCAAATGAATCTAANATTAATAATATNCCCTCTCTATCAATTTTCTCCTNATCTTCAGTATTATCTAATGCTTTCTCTAAAGAAGTGATGACAGGTATTAGAGACATAAGTAGCTCAGAGTTTGCATATTTTAGTGCATTTACGAGCTCATTAGCTGTTCTTCTTTTATGATTCTCTAATTCAGCTGCAGATCTTAGAGCATCTTCTTTGAGCTCATGAACCTTTTCAAGCAATTCTTCATAAGTAAGATTATTTAACTCTTCTGACTTATTATTTTCTTCAGTTTTATGCTCTTCAGGATTAGGCTCTTGTTTGACCTTATCTTCTTCNTTTTCTTTCATTTTATTTTTTGATTTTTTTTACGTATAAAACCAAACTTTGATCAAGTAATTCATAGCCATGTTTGGCAGCTATTTCTCTTTGCTTCNTTTTAATGGCTTCATCATTAAATTCTGTGATTTCACCAGTATCAACACAAACCATGTGATCGTGATGCTGAGGATCATTTAGCTCATATACTGATTTATTTGCACTAAATTGATGTTTGACAACTATGCCTGCATTTTCAAACTGAGTAAGGACTCTGTAAACCGTAGCTAAACCAACATCATAATTGTTTATTATCAGCTCTTTATAGATGTCTTCTGCTGTAAAATGATCATCTGTACCAGAAGTTCTTTGAAGAATCTCTAAAATTTTAATTCTAGGNAAAGTAGCTTTTAANCCAGCTTCTTTTAAATTTTTATTGGTTTTATCGTTCATAACATTTATTCTATCTCAAATGAGAAAAATACTGATNCTTATTATATCTTTAATAATGATATCTTGTTCAAATGCAAGCATATATAGAGTATCCATTACTCAGGGCACTGTATTCAAGCAAGAAGACATTAATAAGCTAGAATTAGGCATGACAAAGGATCAAGTTACATACGTAATAGGNCAACCTTCATTCGANAATTTTTTTGAAAAAAANGTATGGAATTATTTCTTTCAAATTAAGACTGGAGACAGTATTGAATTAGAAAGAAGACTTAAACTTGTTTTTGANGAAGAAAATCTTTTATCTGAAATTGATGTAATTAAGATATAGTTCTAGAAAAACCTAATACCAAATAGAATCTGTAAATTACCTAAAGTCCAAATAANCATTAANAAGATAGGNCTAACCCACTTAAGTATAAATACCCAAAGATTCATCATNNTTGTATTATTTATGCCCATTGTATCTGCATCAACAACCTTTTGAAGTCTCCAACCTACAAAAATTGACATTCCAGTACCAACTAGAAGCAATAAGAAGTCATCAGCAAAGTATTTCATTGCCTCAAATGGATTATCTAGTGCTCCGATAGCAACATCTTTCCAGACGTTATGGCCTGCAATACTTACAAGAGAT
The DNA here is from genome assembly GCA_002727535.1 of Gammaproteobacteria bacterium. Lineage (GTDB taxonomy): Bacteria > Pseudomonadota > Gammaproteobacteria > Magnimaribacterales > TMED112 > TMED112. The sequence continues at coordinate 18,100 of PBXH01000033.1, forward strand.
AAAAGTATACAAACCAGCAAGATTATTCCTGTCGCTTTCATTCTTGACATAGAAAACTTTTGAGTTAGAAACGCAACACTAGGCTCCAATATAGAAATCATCGAACTAAATGCAGCAACAGCTAGCAAAAAGAAGAATAGTGGTCCAACNACCTGGCCAACTAGACCAAGTTGTGCAAAAGCTTCTGTCATAGTTTCAAATACTAGAGCACTNCCACCTTCAGGNTGGAAACCTAANCCAAAGGCCAAAGGAAAAATAGCTAANCCAGCAAGCANTGCAACACTTGTATCTGCAGTCACAACGACTGCAGAAGCTTTAGAAACTTTTTGNTTTGATGGCATATAGGATCCAAAAGCCATTAATGTTCCCATNCCNATACTTAAAGAAAAGAATGCTTGNCCAATAGCAGCCTGAACCGTNCCTGCTGAAAAGTCATCAGATTTCCATGAAAATAAATAACTTACNCCTNCAGCAAAATCACCTTGATATGCTCCATAAACAACCATAGCTAAAACTAAAACAAAGAGCATAGGNAATAAAAATCTCATAGCTTTATCTATGCCTGCATCTATACCGTTAGCAACAACATAACAAGANCCAANAATGAATATTGCTGTCCATANNGTCATATCCCAAAANTGATTTTGTTCATTANCCCATAATTCTTTNGCTGCGCCTACTTCGACACCACTAGCAGATAANAANCCATAATTAATTACNAANCCTGCAATTACTGCNTANTATCCAGCAATAATTAAACTTGCTAAGATGCCTCCATATCCAACTATGTTCCANCTTCTTGTTGATTTTGATTTGTCAGCNAAACTTTCTATTGCGCTTACAGGATTACTTTTACCTTTCTTTCCTATAAAAACTTCAGCCATNAATACTGGCAANCCNANAGTAATNACAAAGAANATATANANNANAACNAATANTCCNCCNCCATTNTCTCCNGCTTTATANGGNAANCCCCAAATNTTNCCNAGNCCNACNGCNGAACCAGTNGCAGCNANTAAAAANGCTGTATTGTTNTTCCATTGATTTGANTTNGTTGCCATNGATTTAATTATTGATTAGTAAATATAAACNCAATCATCAANAAATGGCAAATTCTTATTGNAAAAGTNAGATGAAANCTNANNTTTTNATACCATNCGNAATATCATTAATCAATTTTTTTTCTTGCATATAAATATCTTCATAGACAAAAAGTAATGCAAGCAAAATCGAACCTAGAGTATGACTACCTAAACCATATTGAGAAATAATTAATAATATAAATATAAGAAAAAAGATTCTTACAGAAGTAAAAACAGATTGTTTTAATGACAATAAAAAAGCCCACAATGTTCCAGCCATAAAAAATGCCATGCTAATTGACCACCAAAAAAATATGGAAACAAGTTCATACTCAAATGCAAATTTTGGAGAGACCCAAGATAGAATTGGTATGAAAATAAAGGGAAGTAGGCCTAAATAGCAAAATGTTTTCACCTTATCTTGTAAAATCATACATATGAATAGTAAAACTGTAGCTTCAAATAAGAAAGCAAGATTTGATTTTTTTCTTGAAGAAAAATTTATTGCTGGCTTATCTTTAGAGGGCTGGGAAGTCAAATCGCTTAGGCAAGGTAAACTTAATATTAAAGAAGCTTATATAAAGGATATCAAAGATGAATTATGGCTTGTGGGGGCCAGAATAGATCCTCTTGATTATATAAATCAAAAGGATTCAGTTAATCCTATGAGATTTAGAAAACTTCTTCTAAAGAAAAAGGAGATTTCAAATATATTATTTGCTATTTCAGCCAAAGGACAAACTTGCATTCCAGTTAAATTATTCTGGAAGGACCAATTAGCAAAATTAGAGATTGCATTAGCTAAAGGAAAGAAGAATTACGATAAAAAACAAACCAAGAAAGCAGCAGACATTCAAAGAGATCAAGAAAGGGCTTTAAAAAAGTATAAATAAGCATTATTATGGCCCGTTCGGGGGCGTATTAGGCTTTGACGTCTACCACGGAACCTAAAGTGCATATCGAGCATGAACATAACTCGCTAAATATTGTTTAAAACAAATAGTTGCAAATAATTACAACTATAGTTTGGCAGCTTAATGCCAACCTGTTATCATTTGTGACCTACAACATTTGATAACGGTCATTTTAGTAGGATATACTCTACCAGCGCCCACTTGTAGAGTGAATTTAAGGGCTTAGCTTAATGTGTCTTGATCATCAGGCTACATTAAAGTGAATTAAATTGATGAATCTAAGTATGTAGATACTAGGGGAAAGTGATGACGGACGTGGGTTCAAATCCCGCCGCCTCCACCAAATATAAAAAGGAATATATAAATGGCAAACTCTAAATCGGCTGAAAAAAGAGCCAGACAAAACAAGAGCAGGTATGAATTGAAACATGCCCAAAGATCTATTGTGAGAACAGCTATGAAGAATGTAAATAAAGCTGTTGAATCTAAAGATAGTAAAACTAGTGAAGTTTTTAAAAATGCTCAATCAATTGTTGATAGTATGGCAAATAAAGGTGTCATTCATAAAAACAAGGCAGCTAGGATAAAAAGCAGACTAAATAAGAAAGTTAAATCTGCTTAAATAGCTCTTCTATTAAATTTTCTAATCCCTGACCTTCTAATGAAGATATTGGATAAATAGGCAAATCTGGAAATTTAACTTGAAATGCTTTCAATATTTCAGCAATTTTATCATCTCCCAAAAGATCTACTTTCGTAATACACAACCATCTTTTCTGATTGGTAAAATCTAGATGGAACTCATCTAACTCTCTCTCAATTGTATCGAATGAGATTAAAGCTCTTTCTATATCTTCTGTGCCATCCACCAAATGAAGCAAAAATCTTGTTCTATAAGCATGTTTAAGAAACTTTGTACCTAAACCTTGTCCTTCTGAGGCCCCGCTTATAATGCCAGGTAAATCTGCAATAGTAATTTTCTTTTCATCATTTTCCATTACCCCTAATTCTGGTTGCAAGGTGGTAAAAGCATAAGATCCGATCTTAGATTTAGAATTAGTTATATTATTGATCAATGTGGACTTGCCAGCATTAGGAAGACCAAGCAAACCTACGTCTGCGATTAGTCTTAATTCCAGCATAATATCTCGCTTATCTGATTCTTCTCCTTCTGTAAAATTTCTTGGAGATTGGTTGGTCGAAGACTTAAATCTTGCATTACCAAGGCCGCCTTTACCACCTTTAGCTACCGTTATTTTTTCATTGGTGTCTGTTATTTCTCCGATTAATTCACCAGTTTTTTCTGCATAAATTAAAGTGCCATTAGGTAATGGAATCAATAAATCTTCGCCAGATTCACCTTTCATATTTTTTCCACTACCTGATTTACCAGATTCAGCTGAAAAAATTCTTTTTCCTTTCAGATTAATTAATGAATTAAGATTTCGATCATGAATAGCTATTACATCCCCGCCTTTTCCGCCGTCTCCGCCATCTGGACCACCTTTGGGAATATATTTTTCACGCCTAAAGCTAGAACATCCATTTCCGCCTTTTCCAGATATTACAGTGATTCTGGCTTCATCAAAAAAAGCCATGATTTTTATTTAGAAGGAATTATATTAACGAACTTTCTTTTGTTTATGCCTTTGTTTTTAAATTCTACATTGCCAGTCTTCAAAGCAAAAAGCGTATCATCTCTTCCCTTTCCGACATTTAAACCTGGATGAAACTTTGTTCCTCTCTGTCTGACTATAATCTCGCCAGCATTAACTTTTTGACCACCAAATCTTTTAACTCCTAAAAAATTAGGATTTGAATCTCTGCCGTTCTTACTAGATCCACCAGCTTTTTTATGTGCCATTTTCTATCTCGTTAATATTTATTGTAGTAACTTTTCTTCTGTGTCCAACAATTCTCTTAGAGTCTTTTCTTCTTCTAAATTGAATCGCATAGACTTTGTCTTTTTTATCTTGGCTTACTACCTCTCCAGAGACTGAAGCTTTCGCTACATGAGGTGTCCCTATTTTAGGATTCTTACCATCTGTAACTAGCAAAACTTTATCAAATTTTACTTTATCTCCTTTTTTCTTGTCAGCCATATAATCAACTTCGATTACTGAACCAACTTCAACTTTTTCTTGTTGATTGCCTGTGTCTATAATTGCGTACATTTCTTAAAATATATATATGCTCAATATTGAGGAACAAAATTTAACTGAATTTTCGCTCGATGTAAAGGTCAATTTTAGGCCCACAAATAATTACATTGAATACACTAAAAGATTCATTAAACTAAAAAGGTCATGTCTAGAGTAGTAATTACAGGATTAGGGGTTATTTCTTGTTTAGGCAATAATCAAGAAGAAGTCCTAAAATCCCTTAAAAATGGGGCTTCTGGGTTAAGTATTAATCAAGATTATGTTGACAATGGAATGCGATGCCATGTTTCTGGTCAAGTTTCTCCAGATTTAGAAACTATTGATAGGAAAATGCTTAGATTTATGAGTGAAACCTCGGCATATGCCTTTCTAGCTGCAGAAGAGGCAATATCTGATTCAAATTTAACATCAGAACGTATAGAAAGTACTGATGTCGGAGTTATTGTGGGATCTGGAACAGGTTCAAGCAGAGAGATACAACGAATAATGGATACAATTAGAGAAAAGGGGATGAAAAGAATAGGACCTTATTCTGTAACAAGAACAATGGGCAATACAACATCTGCTGCCATATCTACTTTCTTCAAAACTAAAGGCATATCTTTTTCAATAGCTTCTGCATGTTCTACTAGCTTGCATTGTATTTCCTATGGGTTCGAACTCATAAAGAGCGGAAAACAAAATATTGTGATAGCTGGTGGTTCTGAGGATGATCATTGGTCAGGTTCTATTATGTTTGATGCCATGGGGGCTTTAAGTACAAAAAATAATGAAACTCCACAAAAATCATCTAAACCTTACGACAAAAATCGTGATGGCTTTATACCTTCAGGGGGTGGAGGAATAGTAATTCTTGAAGATTATGACTCTGCAAAAAAACGTGGTGCAAAAATTTATGGCGAAATTATATCTTGTTCAGAAACTAGTGATGGGTACTCTTTAGTAAGCCCCTCTGGTGAGGGTGCGGTTAGATGTATGGCTGGGCTAGAAGGAATTGATAAAGTTGATTACATAAATACCCATGGAACTAGTACACCTGTAGGAGATATAACAGAACTTAAAGCTATAAAAGAAGTATTTGGAGACAACATTCCTGCAATATCCTCAACTAAATCTCTTACAGGGCATTCTCTAGGCGCTGCTGGAGTGCATGAAGTAATATACTCACTCCTTATGATGCAAAATAATTTTTTATGTGGAAGTCACAATATTGAAGATATAGATCCTGAAGCCGAAGATTACCCTATATTAAGGAATAATGAAGATAGAGAAATAAATTGCTTCTTATCTAATTCTTTTGGTTTTGGTGGAACAAACGGTTCGATAATAATTAAAAAGATCTAAAAAGGAAATTCATCATCAGAATCATCGTCTTTAGAAGCAGTTTCTGAATTGGAAGAATTTTTTTCGTCAGATGTCTGATCAGGCATTTTTTTGTCCAAAGCTATGAGCTCATTAGCTCTAATTTCTGTAACCCTGCCTTCTTTGCCTGTCTCCTCATTTTTCCAATCCCTCGTTAGAATTGTGCCCTCAACATAAACTTTAGACATTTTATCCAACTTATCAGCTTTTTCTGCTAAATAACCAAAGGCAACAACTCTATGCCAAGTTTCATCGGTATATTTAAATTCTCCAGTTGTTTTATCCTTATACATCCTTGAAGTTCCAACGGAAAGATTTGCTACAGGTGTATTATCGTTTTTTGTATAAGACATCTTTGGCTTGTCTCCAAGAACACCAATAATTTGAGCTTTGTTTAAAGAATATGCCATGTAGATATTCTATAATATTTTTTTCCAAATCAGGTTATCAATTTGAAATTTATTGAGATTAAAGGTGCTAAAGCACATAATTTAAAAAATATATCTCTTAAGATACCAAGAGATAAACTTACTGTTATTACAGGTTTATCTGGTTCAGGAAAATCTTCGCTGGCTTTCGATACCATCTATGCAGAAGGTCAAAGAAGATATGTTGAATCTCTATCAACATATGCAAGACAATTTTTATCTGTAATGGATAAGGCAGAAATTGAATCTATTGAAGGATTATCTCCATCTATTTCAATACAACAGAAATCAACATCTCATAATCCAAGATCTACAGTGGGCACTATTACAGAAGTACATGATTACCTAAGATTGCTCTTTGCTAGAGTTGGAATACCAAAATGTCCAGATCATGGTCTAGAACTAAACCCAAAGCCAGTTGTTGTTATGGTTGCAGAAACGGTTAAAAAAGAAAATGGCAACAAAATATCCATTTTCTCACCAATCATTATGGATGGAAAAGGAGAACATATTGAGCTACTAGGACAACTTATGGCTGAAGGTTTTTCTAGAGTAAGAATTAATGACCAGATTTACATGATTAATAAAGTTCCTCTTCTTGAAAAGAATAAAAAACACAATATTTCAGTTTTAGTTGATGAATTGATAATAAACAGGACAAGTGATTGCAGACAAAGATTAACTGAATCTATTGAAACTGCTATTAGATTTTCTAATGGCAGTGTAGATATCGTTGGTGAAGGTAAAGAATATCGATTATCTAACAAACATTCGTGTCCTAAATGCAACTTTTCAATACAAGAACTAGAGCCAAAAATATTTTCTTTTAATAATCCCAGTGGCGCCTGTGAAGAATGTGATGGTCTCGGTGTTAATACATACTTTGATGAAGATAAAATAATTAAATATAAAAATTTGAGTATAGCTCAAGGATGTATTGAACCATGGAACACACCTTATTATCAAAGTAAATTAATAGGTCTCCTTGAACATCAAAAAGAGGATATTAATACTGCTTGGAGTAAGCTTAAAGAAGAAACAAGAAAAATTATTCTTTGGGGCTCAAAAAAAGAAATATCATATGTTGATCTAACTACAGGAAAAAAAGAAAAAGAAATATTTGAAGGTGTAGTGCCTGCCCTGCAAAGACAATATGATCGAACTGATTCCTATTTTATACGAGAAAAAATAAGCTCTTATGTATCTGAAAGAAGTTGTAATTCATGTGATGGGCAGAGGCTTAACAAGATATCTAGAAATGTATTTGTAGATGATATGAGTTTGCCTGAAATAAGCAACTTAAAAATTCAAGACGCTTTAGAGATAATAGAAAATATAAATCTTGAAGGAAATAAATCAGAAATAGCTAAAAAAATATCTAGAGAAATAATCTTAAGACTTTCTTTTCTTACTGATGTTGGATTAGATTATTTAAATCTTTCTAGAGGAGCAAATACACTTTCTGGTGGAGAAGCACAAAGAATAAGACTAGCCAGTCAAATCGGTTCTGGATTGGTAGGTGTGATATATGTATTAGATGAGCCATCAATTGGACTTCACCAAAGAGATAATAAAAAACTAATTAACACTCTCTTAAAGCTTAGAGATCTAGGAAATACCATAATAGTTGTAGAGCATGATGAAGAAATGATCAGGTCAGCTGATCATATAATAGATCTCGGTATAGGTGCAGGAATACATGGAGGCTCAATCGTAGTCCAAGGAGATATAAAAGATATATGCAATTCAAAAAAATCTATAACATCACAGTACTTAAGAAAAGAAAAGCAGATAACCTTAGAAGAAAAACAAAGAATAAATAATAATCAGTCCATATATATATCTGGAGCAAAAACAAATAATCTAAATGAAATTAATGTTGAAATACCGCTTAATAAATTAGTTGCCATAACAGGTGTGTCTGGTTCTGGTAAATCATCTTTAATAAATCACACTTTGATTCCTGGAATAAATGAAAAAATTAATAATCAAAAAGCTCCAGAAAAAACTGAATTTAAGAAAATTTTAGGTGAAGAAAATATTGATAAACTTATATCAATAGATCAGAGCCCAATTGGTAAAACACCAAGATCTAATCCTGCAACATATACCGGTCTTTTTACCTATATAAGAGAAATTTTTGCAAATACAGAAGAATCTAGAACCAGAGGTTATAAGCCTGGTAGATTTAGCTTCAATGTTGAAGGAGGGAGATGTGAAAATTGTAGAGGTGAAGGATGGGTGAAGGTTGAGATGCATTTTTTACCTGACTTATTTGTAGAATGCGATATATGTAAAGGAAAAAGATTTAGGGATGATACGCTAGAAATAAAATTTAAGAAAAAAAATATTCATGAGATACTTGAAATGACTGTTGAGGAGGCTATGGATTTTTTTAAATCTGTGCCTCAAGTTCTAAAAAAATTATCTACATTAAAAGAAGTTGGGTTGTCTTATATCAAATTAGGACAAGCAGCAAATACTCTTTCAGGTGGAGAGGCTCAAAGAGTTAAACTTTCTAAAGAATTGTCGAAAAGAGATACAGGTAATACTCTTTACGTTCTAGATGAGCCTACAACTGGATTACATTTCTATGATATTCAAATGCTTATGGATGTTCTTAATAAGCTCGTAAACAAAGGGAATAGTGTAATTATCATTGAACATAATCTTGATGTAATAAAGCTAGCAGATTGGATTATTGATTTAGGGCCTGAAGGTGGAGATGGAGGAGGAAATATAGTCGCTGAAGGAGATATAAAAACAATCAAAAAAAATAAAAACTCTTTTACAGGTCAAATGTTAAAGACTATTTAAAAAATCTTGACCACCAGCTCTCTTTAGGTTTCTCTTTCTTTTTAGCAGTCTCTTCAGCTTTTGGTTCTTCTTTTGCTGATTCTTCAGCTTTTGGTTCTTCGACTTTTACTTCTTCTTTTGCTGATTCTTCAGCTTTTGGTTCTTCAGCTTTTGGTTCTTCGACTTTTACTTCTTCTTTTGCTTCCAATTTTTCTTCAAGTACAGCTTCATCAAGCAATTCTTTTTCAGACTCTTCTCTACAAGTGAGCTCGACATAACATACATCAGCTTTATCTCCTTCTCTAAAACCTGCTTTTATTAATCTTAAATATCCACCATTAGTTTCTTTAAACCTAGGGCCTAGATCTGAAAAAAGCTTACTAACAGCATCTGTTGAATTAAGCTCAGAAATAACTAATCTCCTATTGTGAAGATTATCTTCTTTAGCTCTAGTAATAAGAGGTTCAAAAAAACGTCTGAGTTCTTTACCTTTTTCAACAGTTGTTTTAATTACTTCATGCTCAATTAATGAAATAGAAAGATTCCTCATCATTGCAATTCGATGCGATGAGGTTCTACTAAATCTTCTACTAAGCTTTCTATGTCTCATTTTTTACATTGGTGGCCAATTTTTAAGAACAGTGCCTAAAGAAAGTCCTCTAGAAGCTAATTCATCCTTAATTTCATTCAATGATTTTTTTCCAAGGTTAGGAGTTTTAAGTAAATCCATTTCACTTCTTTGTATTAAATCTCCAATTAGGAAAATATTTTCAGCTTTTAAACAGTTTGTAGATCTAACTGTAAGTTCTAACTCCTCAATTGATCTTAAAAGAAGTGGATCGAAGTCATATTTGTCTTTTCTCTTCTCTTTTCTTGAAACTAATTCTTCGTCTACAAATACTGCTAACTGATGCTGCATGATAGTAGCGGCATATTTAACAGCTTGTTTTGGATCGATTGTTCCATCAGTTTCTAAATCTAATATCAATTTATCTAGGTCTGTTCTATTTTCTACTCTTGTATTCTCAACCTTGTAATTAACTCTCTTAACAGGAGAAAATATTGCATCAAGATGCAAAGTATCAACATTCTTATTTTTATTGTTTTCTGAAGGGACGTATCCTGTGCCAGTTTCAACTTTCAAAGTCATAACAAGCTTTTTAGGCTCAACTAAAGTGGCGATTACATGCTCAGGATCTATTACTTCAACTCCTGCAGGCAATTCTAAATCTGATGCTGTTATTGTTTTTGGTGTTTTAACTTCCAATTTTAATTCAGCCTCAGCTGGCCCATCTAGTTTGATAGCTAAGTCTTTTAAGTTTAAGAGAACATCTAAGATATCTTCCTTTATTCCTTCAATTGTTCCATATTCGTGTGATACGCCATCAATTTTTACTTCTGTAATAGCTGCGCCGGGCATATAAGAAAGCATAATCCTTCTTAAACTATGTCCAATTGTGTAGCCAAAACCTCTTTCAAAAGGCTCTAAAACAACTCTAAGATTGTTTTTATCTAATTCATCGACCTTAGCAACTTCTGGTGCTAAAACGTTCATTCTATTATCTTCTTCCATATTCTCCTCTATTACTTTGAGTACAACTCAATAATTAAGTTCTCATTAATCTCTGAACTTAGTTCTGA